>CAYYZW010000164.1:0-18669 GCA_964476375.1 uncultured Pirellulaceae bacterium | reverse complement strand
CGGGTTCCCCGGCCGCTGTACTTGGTCGTCATTCTTGTGCCAGAAGTGGCCCTGTAACAGTGGCGCGACGGCCGTTCTATTTTCATGCTGTTGCGGCGGTAATCCCTGGGGTTTTCACGACTCCAAATGGTGATGGTCGGTATTGGCATCCTGTTTGTGCTTCTGCTTGCCATCGTGATACGAGGGACCGTTGACCAGGCTAGTGATTTCCCCAAGGCCATCCTCATCATCGGCGCGGTGATCGTGGCCTATCCCGTATCGATCGGTGGCTACCTGTTTCTTCGAGACGAGGAAATGGGTTCTTTTGGGCGCAGGGCGATGTTGATTCGGACGGGCATATGTGCCGCCGCCTATTGCCTGACCTGGGCAATCTATGCCTTCCTTACCGGGTTTATTGACATGCCCGACAATCCAGTCATGTATGCGGGGATCGGTATCATCTGTCTACTCCTGGGTGGCATCGCACCCTGGGCCGCACTCGATTTCGATTACACCAACGGCCTGCTTCACTGTGGGTTTTACATTATTGTCTGTGTTGCCTTGTGTTTTCTCATGGGTGCGCAGGATCTTCTCTGGGTCTTACCATCCTGACCTGTATTTCACCTACCCACTCCCACCCATCACCCGGCCGACATGGCAATCTCCCAATTACCGGAAATCCAGAGCCTTCATGATCACCGCAGCCTGGTCCGGATTCCTCCCGAAGAGGATATCCCTCTTACACCTCGTGTGAAGCGATTGATCGACACGGCCCCCTTTCGGCGGCTTTCCCGGATCAGCCAGCTCGGACTCGTCTCGCTGGTCTACCCGGCCGCCCACCATACTCGTTTTGAACACTCTCTCGGCACCTACCGCCTGGCGTTACTCTCCCTCGACCAGCTTTCCAGTGATCCACGGTTCCAGCAGCTCGTGGACACCCGCGATGCCGGGATCTTCCTGGCCGCGGCCCTGCTCCACGACATCGGCCACTGGCCGTTTTGCCACCCCATCGAGGATCTCCAGCTTCCAGGCGTACCTCGCCATGAGCTTCTCGCTGAACATTTCCTCTCCACTCCCGAGATAGCCTTGATCCTGCAAGAGGACTGGCAGACCACGCCCGCGGAGATCCTTGCGATCCTCAATAATTTTCCCGGCAAGGCGTCCGTCCCAGTCCTTAACAGCCTTCTTTCCGGGCCTATTGATGTCGACAAAATGGATTACCTGCCGAGAGATAGTCTCCATGCGGGGGTGCCCTATGGACGCCATTTTGATCGCCAGCGATTGCTCGGCAGCATCTGTGTCAACCGGCAGGGGGACGGCATTGCGATCGGCGAAAAGGGCCGCACCGCAGCGGAGATGATGGTCTTTTCACGGTATGTCATGTTCAGTGAGGTCTACTGGCACCATGCGGTCCGCTCGGCAACCGCCATGCTGCAGCGTGCTTTCTTTCGCCTGCATACAACCATCGACCTGCCCGAACTCTTCCGCCAGGATGAAAGCCAGATGGTGGACCACCTTCGCCGCCTGGCATCCTCGACAGGCTTTGAGGACCTTGTCGAGGGACTTTTCGGCCCCCGGAGGGTCCTTTACAAGAGACTTTCCCAATTCAGTCTCCTGAAGGATCCCGATTTCTATTCGCGCCTGGCTCGCCAGCCCTATGAATGGCTCGTCCGGCTCAGCGACCAGATAGCAGAACGGATCGGCCAGCACCTGGGCTGCACGGTTCGGGCGGACGAGGTGCTTATCGATACGCCCCCGGCCAAACTCGAGGTGGAGTTTGACGTCTCGATCCATTACCCGGATGAGGATTGCTACCGGATGCTGGGCGACGTCTCACCGGTCGTCCATGCGCTTGCTCACACCCAGTTCGATGATTATGTCAAGCGTGTCCGCATCTTCCTCCACCCCCGGCTCGCCGGAGGAACTGACGAACTCCCCATCGAGACATTCCTTGAAGAAGCGATCGATCATATTGGCCAGCCATGAACCATCTCACGCCGCCCGGTCGCCCGTGGTGTCCTGGATACAGTCCGCCAGCAACCAGAGCAGGTCATGCAGCCGAAACGGTTTTGCCACCACCTTCGTACGGCCATCTGCCGAGATCCTTTGTGCGTCCGCCAGACGGGGAAACCCTGCCAGCACGACTCTCGGTGTCATGTCCGCCTGGTCGGGCAAACCGGCAAGAACTTCTTCCGCATCCCCCAGATACCCCACGTCAAACAGAATTGCCCGCAGGCCCCTAGGAACATACACGGTAACAGTGCGCAACCACGTACTCCCGTATCCCGCCTGTCGGCAGGCATACCCAAGTGCCTCGTAGGTCACCAGTCTGCTGGCAACAATTCCCAGCAGACCTGTCCCCCCAGGCAGCGGCTTGTCGGAGGCTGTGATGGCACGTTCATTTTCTGTCTCCGTCCGGGTCCCGGACGAATCGGATTCATGACCCAATAATTCCGCCATGCGGGGCTGAAACTGGTGCCAGAAGAACCGTTGCACTCCCTCGTAGGGATGTCCGCTCCGTGACTCCCCCTCACACCAGCTCCCTTCGACCGAGACCAGCCGGGCCATGGGAAGTTGTTCCACCAGCTGCTGGACCAGCCCGGGATTGTAATAGTCACGGCGGGGTTGACTGAAAACGACAATCCCCGGAAAGCGGCGGGTATCACGCAGCCACTTTTCCGCCGCAGGGATCGTGGCGCAGCAAACAAGTTCACAGGCTTCCCGCAACCAATGCATCTGGTCCTTCCAGGCCGGGTCATTCACCAGGCCAATAAAAAGGACCCGCTCGCGACCGCGCCCATATTCTTCGCTAGAGGTCATCTCTTTTTTTATCCTTCACTGGCACGGGACCGGAAGGATTGTGCCTATTCCATGCTATCCCGACTACCCCAATTCCAGGTCCAGGAAACCATCTTGACTCGGCCCGCCAAAACAGGGCATACTCGCGCCCCTAACACGATTCGGCATTCATGGAAGAATCGCCGGCAGACTTAATTCATTTGGCAGTCATCGGCCAGGCAAGGAGGCCTCTTCGATGATCAACGACCCCGCTTCTGGTCGTCCGCTCACGCTCCGCCGGCTCTTTCCGGCTGCTCGTTACACTGGTGACCAGGACATCCCCGTCTCCTCCGTCAGCACCGACGCGTCTTCCTGCCAGCCCGGCGACCTGTTTGTCGCCATCCTCGATGCGGATCGGGACGGACATGACGAGATACGGGAGGCCGTCGACCGAGGCGCCACTGGCGTCGTGCTCGAACGCCACGTCGTGGTACCGGTTCCAACCTGCATGGTCACTGATACGCGCAATGCACTCGGAATCATCTGCCAGCACCTGGCGGGACAGCCTGCACAACGCCTCGCGATTACAGGCGTTACCGGAACCAGTGGCAAGACCGCCACCGCCCATCTCCTGCAATCCGTCTGGACGCACGCCTCCATTCGATCGGGCCTGGCAAGTAGTGCCATGCATCATGACGGCGCCAGTTCCCAGAAAGTCTGCTGCGACACACCGGCCCCCCAGGAACTGGCCACCCTGCTTTCGCAGATGGCGGCACACCATTGCCGGCACGTCGCCCTGGAGGTTTCAAGCCAGGCTCTTGTAGGACAACACCTCGCCGGGCTGCAGCTTGACGCTGCCATCATTACCCGGGTCCGCAGCGCCCACCTGGACTATCACGGGTCCCTGGAGAATTACCGACGGGCGAAATCCCAGATCCTTTCGCTGCTCAAACCCGGCGGCGTGGCGATTCTGAATGCGGACGACCCCGCCACGGACAGCCTTTTTTCACATATTGACTCACCGAGATTGACTTTCGGGATGCGGGCCAGTGCGGACATCCACGGCACCCTGCTCCATCGCTGCGCGAGCGAACAGACTTTCCTGATCCGAGCCGCCGAGGAGACTGCCACCGTCACAACGCCGGTCATTGGGGATCCCCATATTTCCCATTGCCTGGCTGCCGCGACACTGGCGCTGGCCCGGGGAATGGACCTGGCAACGATTGCCGCCGGGCTCTCCACGCCCCAGCACGTACCGGGGCACCTGGAGCGAATCGAGTGTGGCCAACCATTTCCGGTCTACATTGATGCAGCAAACGACCCCGACACCATCGCCATGGCTCTCCACTCGGTACGCTCACTCCGGCCCAGGCGTTTAATCTGTGTCTTTGGCCCTTCCTTTTATCATGCGGCCGACCTTCGAGCCCGAATGGGCCGGGTGGTAGAACGTTCTGCGGACATGGGGATCATCACAAGTAACGATGCCGGCAACGAGTCGCCGCTCGCCATCACCCATGACGTCCTGGACGGGTATGACCGGCCAGGCCAGGCCCACTTCATCCCTGACCGGCTGGAAGCGATTTGCTGGGCCCTGGACCAGGCACGGCACGGGGATGCCGTCCTGATCGCCGGAGCAGGTTTCCAGGACATCCATGACCATCGACCCCATACCGAGTACTTTGATGATCGCCACGTCGTCCGTGAATGGCTTTACCAGCGAGGTCGCCAGACGGTGCTTCCCCATCTCCATCCTGGCATCTTCACCACCCCTCACGGTTCCAACTAAGACCATGCACCTACCGCTTTCTATTCGCCAGCTGGCTGATGCGCTACGCGGAACGGTTCGCCTCGGCCAGTTACCGCCGCTTGATGGCCTGGCCACGACAGCCGAACGCGTCGTCTTCACGCCGCACGCGGCGCAACCCGGATCCCTTTTCTGGGATCTGCCCACGTCCCCTTCTATTTATTTCCCGGAGGAGGCATTCCTGCGGGGCGCCACGGGCGTCATCAGTCCCCGCAGGATTGAACCCTGGGCAGGCCGTTATGCCATCCAGGTTACGGATCTTGGCCGTGCCGAAAAGGTCGCTTGCCAGCTTGCTCGTTATCAACTTTTGCATTCCACCGCTTCTCCAACCGCGCTGCTGGCGTCACGTTGACATCCCTCCCCCCCGGTCGTAGCCTAAGAAAACGACACGATCGACGGGGATGTGAGTCACGACCATGCACAAAACGCCAGTCGCCCTAATCACCGGTGGAGCACGCGGCATTGGAGAGTCCATTTCAAGGCTGCTCGCGGAGAACGGGCACACGCCTGTCATCAATTATTTTCGGAGCCAGGAACGAGCCGAGCGCCTGGTAGAAGACCTCCGGGCGGAGGGCTGTGACGCAGTGGCCATCCAGGGGGACGTCAGCAAGGCCGCGGATCGACGCCGGCTGGTCTCCGAGACAATCGATCGCTTTGGCCGCATCGACCTCCTTGTCAATAACGCGGGTATCACATCCCCTGGGCGCAATGACCTCCTTGATGCGGACGAGGAGGGGTGGGACCTGGTCTTTGATACCAATCTGAAAGGACCTTTCTTCCTGGCCCAGGCGGTCGCCCGGGAGATGATAACACTTACCCAGAGCACGGTGCTTGAACGGGCCACCATCATCAATATTTCATCCATCTCTGCCTACGCGGTTTCAACGAATCGTGCCGACTATTGCATGGCCAAGGCGGCCCTGCAGATGATGACCTGGCTCTTTGCTGATCGGCTCGCCGATCAAAGGATCTGGGTCTACGAGATCTGTCCCGGGGTGATTGCATCGGACATGACCGCACCTGTGAAAGAAAAATATGATGAACTAATTGCCAATGGGATGTCACCGATCCGTCGATGGGGCGAGGGCCAGGATGTGGCCCAGGCGGTTGTGGCCCTGGCAGCCCGTCATTTGCCATTTAGAACCGGTGAGCGCTTCAATGTCGACGGCGGTTTTCATATCCGCCGGCTCTAGCGTTTTTCGACAGGAACAACCCGCTCATGAAAATAGGTTTGCTGGGATATAACGAGGGGCTTCGCAGCCTGCTGCACATCCTTGCCACCGATCCCCATCACGAGGTCTGCCTGGCCTTCGCTGACGGGGACGAGCACCTGCTGGATCGGATCACAGACCGTCATCCTGCAGAGCAGTGGGAGGGAATCCTGGATCACCCTGACATCGATGTTGTCATCCTGGCACACCCGGAGTCGTATAACCCGGTCACCGATGAGCAACTTCGCAAGCTTGCCCAGGCCGGAATGCCGATGGTCGTCCAGCATCCGGCGTGTGAATCGATTGTCGGTTATGAAGTCGAGATGATTCGAGTTGAACACGGGTCCCAGATACGACCCTACCTTCCAGCTCTGCACCATCCCCATCTTGCTACCATCGCCAGCTGGATAAACGATCCACAACTCTCCCCCATCGGGGCGCTCCAGCTTCTCTCCATGGAACGGCACCCGGACTCCTATCGCCCTGCAGACCTGATGAGGTCTTTTTCCGGGGATCTGGCCATCCTTGAATGCCTGATCGGCAGTCCCTGCCGCCTGAATGCAGCCGGATCTGCCCACGATGATCCCGAATGGCGGCAGTTAAATCTTAACGTCGTCAGCGATAACGGCCTGATGGCAAACTGGAACCTCCACCGCCGGGATGGAAAACCGGGTGCACAAATCCTCCTGGGCGGCAGCACGGGACAGGCCACCCTTTCCCTGGATGAGAATCAGGTACTTTCGCTCGAGCTTTCCACGGATGATGGAAAATCGGAGGTCCCCATACCGTCCACAGCACTGCCTGCCGACATCCTTGGCCCCCTGCTGGAATTCCGGGGAGAGGATGACCGCTGGTATCGTGCTGTCCGAAATACGGAATTTGCCGAGATGATCCCCTATTGTCTTCGCAGGGGAAGAGCAGTGGATATCCCGGCGGAACCGCCCAGTGAAAACCGGTCGTTCAAGGGTGCCATGTCCATTGCAAGTTGTGGCATCTTGATGGCTCTTCTCGGCATTCTTTTTGCATACTCCGTCTTTGAAGGTTTTCAGTTTCCTGCCCGTCATAATGAGTACCAGCTTGAAAAACAGCAGACAGGCATCGATCAGCAGGTCCAGGAACCAGAAAGACCACTGTTTCTGAGGATCTGGCCGGTCTACCCGATCCTCCTTTTCCTGCTCCTCCAGTTCCTGCTGGTGCTGGCTCGCAAGAAGCGGCCCTCCGCCCCGATTTCTTTACCAGACGGTACAGATTGACATTCACCGCGGCTGAACAGGCGGCCGTCGACGTCCAGGACCACCTCTCGCCGCCTCCAGGCACCTCTGTCCCGCCGAATCGCTGTTAAGCTGAAACGATTGTGCCGGTCGGCCTCATGTACCTGAAGCAAGGGTTTTTCTGCTGCCGATGAGCGTACTAGGGATGCCACCCCGTCACATCACCGTGGCATTCCTTTTTCTTTGATCCCCCCTCGGTGCAGTCACGCATGGTTCATTTCCTCTACCGTCCTGCACTCCTCTTGTTGTTTCTTGGGCTGGCCTCCCCCCCCGCCTGGTCATCCCCCCTTCGCGACACACCCATCGTCAAGGCGGTTCGCCAGGCCGCGCCCTCGGTCGTTAATATTCGTGGTCGGAAATCTGTCAACAACGCGTCCGGGCGGATTGGAAATGACACACGCACCAGGGAAGTGGACGGAATGGGAACCGGGATCGTTATCGATTCCCGGGGTTATATTCTCACCAATTACCATGTTGTGGCCGGTGTGGCACGCATCAACGTCACGTTGAGGGACAAGACCACGCACGTCGCCCGCCTGTTCACTTATAACCAGCCGACTGACCTGGCATTAATTAAGATCGATACGTCCCACCCCCTGCCGGTTATCCGCTTCGGAACCTCCTCGGACCTGATGCCCGGAGAAACCGTCATCGCCCTTGGAAACGCGTACGGTTACGAGCACTCCGTTACCCGCGGGATCATCAGCGCCCTGCACCGGAATGTCCGTGTCAGCGACACCCAGTCTTACGAGGATTTGATACAGACCGACGCGAGCATCAATCCCGGAAATTCCGGCGGGCCATTACTGAATATCGACGGGGATCTGATCGGCATAAATGTGGCCGTCCGAATGGGTGCCCAGGGAATCGGTTTCGCCATGCCCATCAACCGGGCCATCAAGATTACCACCGGCATGCTGCAGCCGTTTCATCAGCATCTCGCGCCGCTGGGAATCGATGCCCAGCGGATGCGAACCCCCAACGACGACCACGTGCTTCAGTTGACCCATGTGGACCTCAAGGGGCTTGGCCACACCGCCGGACTTCGCCAGTTGGATCATCTCACCACCCTCAATGGAAAACCGCTGCAGACCGCGTTGGACGTGGAATTCGGGCTCATCCATGCAGCGGACGGGGACATCCTGACCCTCGGTTATCAGCGTCAGGGAAAAAGCGACTCCATCGCCCTCCCCGTTCAGTCCAGCCTCAAAACACCGGCCGGTATTGCCGATTACACATGGAACAGTCTTGGCGTGCGTCTCAAACCGGTACTCGGCGAAACGGTCCGCAAGCGGAACAGTGATTACCAGGGGGGGCTTGCCATCGTCGCCGTCCGTCCCGACAGCCCGGCCGCAAAACAGGGTATCCAGCGGGGAGATATCCTCCTGGGCCTCCACAAGTGGGAAACCGTCTCACTCAACAACCTGGCCTTCATCTTCGGAAACGATGACTTCCATGCCAAACAACCCGTCAAGTTCTACATCCTGCGGGACCGTGAAACACTTTTCGGAACCATCTCGCTCTGGGGCGGCGACACCGACTGAGGCCCATCCTTCACCCGCTTGCTCATTGCCCTGCTGCTAGGCTACGATCATTCCAGGCGGTTGCGTATCCCCGCTCGTGTCCCCCCACCTGGAAAAGTTCCATGGAAGACGACTTCCTTGCCTGGTTAGGTCAACGCCTCCCCCTGGATCCTCGCCTGGCCGTCGCCCCTGGGGACGATGCTGCGGTGCTCTCCGACACCGTTCCCTCCGCGTCGGTCCTCTGTGTGGACACGATTGTGGAGGGTGTTGATTTTATTTTCTCCCGTGACGAACTCCCGCTCGTCGGCCGAAAGGCCCTGGCAATCAACCTCAGTGACATGGCTGCCATGTGTTCGCAGCCGGTGGCCGCACTGGTTTCGCTGATCATTCCGCCCACGCTGAATCTGGCAGACTGCAAACAACTTTACGAGGGCCTGCTGTCCCTGGCGAGCGAGTACAATGTCGCCATCGCCGGCGGGGACTTCACGGTCGCCGAAGGCCCCCTTTCCTTGACCGTTTCTCTCGCAGGCACACCATCTCCGCGAGGACACTGGCTGCGGAGTGGCGCGAGGACAGGGGATTCGATCCTCGTGACAGGCGAGCTCGGGGGCAGCATCCTTGGACATCACATGACATTCTCCCCCCGTGTCCACGAGGCCACTCGCCTTTCCCAGGACTGGAATGTTCATGCGGCAACGGACATCTCCGACGGCCTGCTCCGTGACCTGGACCATATTGCCAAGGCAAGTGGCCTGGCAGCGCACGTGGACCCGGAAGCGATTCCCCTTTCCCCGGCCGCTGTCCAACTTGCCCGGGAATCAGGCCTGTCTCCCCTCCAGCATGCGTTCACCGACGGCGAGGATTTTGAATTGCTCCTCGCTGTGCCCGATGACGATGCACGTCGGTTACTTTCCAGCCAGCCGCTGGGATGTCCCCTCACCTGCATTGGCTCCTTCCACGCGGGCCGCGGTGTCCATACAGTGGATGCGGCAGGCACGCTCAGGGAAATGGAACCGTCCGGCTACCAACACGGAAGCCCCGATTAACCCCCGTCGACATTTTTTACCCCGGAATTCTCCAACCCCATGGCTTCACTTTCCCTTGTTGCCCGATCGATTGAGGACACTGACCTGGTGGGCCATTGCCTGGCCACGCACCTTCCCGACGGTGTGACGGTCTCCCTGAACGGCCCTCTCGGTGCCGGCAAGACCCGCCTTACCCAGGCCATCGCCGTTGCCTGCGGCGTCCCCCTCCATCTTGTTCTTAGCCCCACCTTCGTGCTCTGCCGGCTCTACGAGGGAGACCGCTCGATTGCCCATCTTGACGCATACCGAATCCAGGATGACGACGAGTTCCTGGAGCTTGGCGTCGAAGAATATTTTGGGTTCCATTCCATCACGCTGGTTGAATGGGGCGACCGGGTTGCCGACTGCCTCCCTCCCTCGCGTATCGTCATCCGCATTGCCATCCTGGAAAACGACACTCGGCACTTTGAGCTTTCCTCTCCCGACGCATCTTTTGACGTGCTCGCCAGTGGCCTTGAAACCGATTGCGGCCACCTGCTTTCCAGCGGGAATGGCCGCAGCTAGCACCACGACACGGCTGCCCCTAGACGCCGAAGCCAGGATAGTGACAATAGTTCCGCTTCACCCGGCCTTTTCACTCGACGTCATACTCTCCACCACCTGCCGATGCCCGCAAAGATCGAATACCTTGGATGGCAGCACCCTCTTCTGAATCGCGTCGTCTCTTACCTCCTGGATCGATACGGGAGCGAGGCGACCCTGGATCTCAACAACGTCCTGCTGGTCACTCCCGGCGGCCGAGCAGGGCGCCAGCTCCAGCAGGCTCTCGCCAGCCATGCCGCCACCAGCGCCACTCCCTTCCTTGCCCCCACCACCACGACCATCGGGTCCCTGCCGGAAAAACTCTACCGGCCACAACGCCCATTTGCGGATGAACTCACCCAGTCGCTGTCGTGGGTCAAGGCACTACGATCGATCAACCCGGAAGACCTTGTGCTGCTGGCGCCCGGACTGGCGGACGATGTGGAGGATGTTTACCTTCTCCGCTTTGCCGACTCGCTGGTAACATTACACCAGGAATTGACCGGTGAGCTGATGAGCTTTGCCCGTGTTCTTGAATTGTCCGGCAGTATGCAGGATTTCCCGGAGACCGATCGCTGGCGAGCGCTTGTGAACCTGCAAAATTGCTACCTGGCCCTGCTCGACAGGGAGGGTTTCTGGGATCTCCAGACCGCTCGCCTGCGCGCTGTCGAGAACGCCGAGTGCCATTCACCCGGTGACATCATCCTCGTCGGAACGGCCGACATTAACGGAACAACGCGTGCCATGCTCGAGTCCGTGTCCTCTTCGGTCACGAGCCTCGTTTTCGCCCCCCGGGAGGAATCTCACCGCTTTGATCCAATCGGCTGCCTCCTTCCCGCCGCCTGGGAGGCCTCCCCCACCTCGATTCCGCATTCCCAGTTTCTGATTGCAGAGGACCCCGCCGACGAGGCCCGCCTTTTAGCCCAGAAGGTCGCGTCCTATGAAGGGGAATATGCCATTGATCAGATCACCATCGGGATCCCCGATGAATCCATGGCGATCCCGATCACGCGTGAATTCAAACAAAACGACGTTCCGGTTCGTGGCGTGATTGACCGGCACCTCCACCAAACAACCCCGTATCAATTGCTGGCTGCCCTGGCTGACTACATCCAGCAGCGCGATTTTCCCAGTCTGGCTCGTCTCCTTCGCCAGTCCGATATCTCCTCCTGGCTTACAGCCGAAGGGATCTCGCCCGAATGGGTCACCGAGCTTGACAGGTACCACCAGGCTCACCTCCCCCGACAAATCACCAACTGGATGGGAAACCATGCCGAATCCGCCATTGCCCGGCAGGCTGTCAGTAAAGTTGACAACCTGCTTTCGGAACTCGGCGACCAGCCGCAAACCCTTCGCTACTGGGGAGGAGCCATCTCCGGACTTCTGCAGGTCATCCTCCAGGGACAGGGCTATAATGAGTCGACCCTCAATGACTGCCGCACGATTGAATCCCTGCGGACGATCCGTCCCATCCTCTCTTCTCTCGCCACAGCACCTGACGGGTTAACCTCCAGCATCTCTGCCCAGGAAGCGATCCGACTGGTTTTGCGAATCGCCGACCGCCAGACCATCACCACACCCTTTGACCCCGACGCGATAGAACTTCTCGGCTGGCTCGAACTCGCGCTGGACATGGCCCAGGCGGGCATCGTCTGTTCCTTCAACGATGGTTTTGTTCCAAAAGCCGTGAATGCCGGTTTATTTTTACCGGACAGTTTCCGTCGCCACCTGGGCCTCAATGACAACCAGCGCCGTTTTGCCCGCGATGCCTATGCGCTCTGCCTGCTGCAGGAATCGGGCCGTGACGTGACTTATATCTGCCGCAAACGAAACAAGAACGGTGACCCAATCCAGCCGAGCCGGCTGGCACTCACCATCGGCGGCGACGACCTCGCCCGCCGGGTCCTCGCCTTCTGGAAAACAGGCCCCCCCACCTCCACACCAGAACCTGACGACCCGCACCGCACGACGCATTTTGAGGTTCCCAAGCCATCCGAAATACCCCGGCTCGAAAAAATGCGAGTCACCGCATTCCGGGACTATATCGATTGCCCCTACCGGTTTTACCTGCGCCACATCCTCGGCCTGGGACGTATTGATGACACGGCCGGTGAACTGGACGAATTGGGTTTTGGCACACTGCTACACGATATCCTCCGCGATTTTGGAGAAAGCCACCTGACAGACAATACGGATCCCGAGGAGATTCGCCGTTTTCTTTTCAAGCGATTCGCCGACGAAGCGTAGAAAACCTTCGGACCCCATCCACGGGCCACCGTGGATGTTCAACTTCACCAGGCACGGCAACGACTTGAGGCTTTCGCCCGTTGGCAGGCGAACCGGGCACTCGCCGGATGGATCATCCATGGCGTGGAGATGCCTCGCCGGTCCGAGGACGGTTCTTCGCCTCTTCCCGTTGAATTCGTACACCATGACACCACCCTGATGCTCACAGGGCGGATTGACCGTATTGACCACCACCCGGAATCAAATACCTGGGCGATTTTTGATTACAAGACAGGGGATACCCACCGCACCCCGGAAAAAGTCCATTTCGAATCGGGCCAGTGGATTGATCTCCAACTGCCCCTTTATCGCCATCTCGCCGGACAGATGGGACTCGAGGGGACCATCCAGCTTGGTTTCATCGTCCTCCCGAAGGACACGGCCAAGACAGGCGAATTGATCGCCGAATGGACCGAGGACGAACTCCTCGCCGCCGACGACAAGGCTGTGGAGGTCTGGCGGGCCGTGGCCGAGAGGATTTTCTGGAAACCGAACGAAGACCCCAGGTATCAAAACGAATTCGACCTTATCTGCCAGCAGGACGTTTTCGAACGGAGGTATCAAGCATGACGACCTCCACTCCCACTCGCGATCCATTTGCGAATGTTGAAATCCGCGCATCGGCCGGCACCGGAAAAACTTACACGCTCTCGGTCCAGTTCCTCGGACTCCTGAATGCCGGTGTTCCCGCGGACCAGATCCTGGCGACTACTTTCACACGCAAGGCAGCCGGTGAAATCTCGGGCCGACTGTTCGAACGTCTTGCCGAGGCGGTACTCGACAAGAACAAACGGGCGGCCCTGGCGGACGACCTTGGCGACCCGTCCCTGGACGCCACTCGTTGCCAGACCCTGCTCGTCCAGTTGAACAGGGATCTTCACCGACTTCGCATCGGGACACTCGACAGTTATTTCGCCCAGGTGGCGCGCAACTACTGTTTTGAGATGAGCCTGCCGCCCGATTGGAATGTGATCGACAAGGTCCGCGGGGCGGAACTCATCACGCGGTCGATCGAGGAGGTGATCCAGTCGCACCTTGTCCCGAACACCCTGCAACTGGAATACCTTTTGCCCGGCGGAACATCCCAACGCAGCCTGTCCGACCTGGTCGCGGACGCGGTCAAGAACCATTACTCGCTTTTCCGCCGCACCGAGCAAAGCTGTTGGACCGCGATCTCCCCGGCAGGACAACTCGCGAAACCGGAACTGACACGCCTGTTAAAACAGATCGCCGATGCCCCCCTTCCGGACCACAAGGGTGTCACGAAAGCCCGCGATGCCGATATCGCCCGGGCCCATGAAGAGAACTGGGAGAAACTCCTTACCACGGGCCTCATGAAAGCTGTTGCCGCGACCGCGGGCAGCGAGGCGGTCTTGTTTTCCGGCAGGGAGATCCCGGAAGAGACCGTGGAACTTTACCGTCCCCTGATGGCTCATGCTGTCTCGTTCCTCTTGCAACCGGTGATCCGGCAGACGGCCGCAACCCATGACCTCTTGGAACGTTACCACGAGGTCTTTTATACCGCCAAACGCCTGGACGGTTCTCTGAGCTTTGACGATGTTGCCTTTGCCCTACACGACTACCTTGCCAGACCCGCGGGCCTGGGGTCCGGTTTCCGGCTCGATGCCTCGGTGGAACACCTCCTGCTCGATGAATTCCAGGACACCTCCCTTCTGCAGTGGCAGATCCTTTTGCCCCTGGCCCGGCATGCAACCGCCGACGTTCCGGCCACCAGCGCCCGCTCCTTTTTCCTTGTCGGTGACACCAAGCAGGCGATCTTCGGCTGGCGCGGAGGTCGACGGGAAATATTCCAGGTCGTGCACAAGGACCTGGAAACAACGCTCGGGAAGACGAACCTGGACAAGAGTTACCGTTCCGCCCAACCGGTTATCGACGCTGTCAACCATGTCTTTCAGAACCTTACTGCCCACGACACTCTCGACGACCTTTTCGATGCCACCTCCCGCTGGCAAGCCGAATTCCCCACGCACAAGACGGCCCATTCCACGCGACAGGGGGGAGTGGAATTCCTGCATCTCCCCTCAGGAACCGTCAAGAACGATCACCAGGCCACCGCCCTGGACAGCATGGTTGAAATTGTCGCACGTATTTCCACCCACGCGCCGGATGCATCGATCGGTGTGCTTACCCGAACCAACGGTTTTGCCTACCTCGCGATCCAGAAACTGAGAGGTCAGGGCCTTGAAGTGAGCGGCGAAAGCGGCGTCTCCCTTGACGACACCTCACCCAACCAGGCCATCCTCTCCCTGCTTGCCATGGTGGATCACCCCGGCGACAGTCTTTCCCGATATCACGTGGCACATTCTCCGCTGGGACCCATCGTCGGTCTCACTCCCGATGACAGCCAGGATCACGTCACCATGCTGGCCGCGGACGTTCGAAAAAAGATTCAGCAGGGAGGATATGGGCCCTACCTGGAAGAACTCTCCATTGCTCTGCGCGAGAGTTGTTCCCGCCGACAGTTTGAAAGACTTAACCAGCTTGTCAACATGGCCTATGACTTCCAGCCCATCTATCCCACTCGAACCCGTGAATTCCGTGCACATATACACCTCAGCACGGTGGAGGATCCGTCCTCGGCACGGATACGCGTGATGACCGTCCATAGTTCCAAGGGACTTGAATTTGACGCCGTCGTGTTACCCCAGTTAAACGAATCCATCGGGTCGAGCTCGGGCTCCTATGTCACAGGCCGGCCCCGTTCCACCGCCCCGATTGACCGGGTACTCGCCTATTTCAAAAAACCTCTCCAGAATGCCCTGCCATCCCGCATCCGACAGATGTTCCAGGAGGCACGTGACGAGCAGGTTTATGATGCCCTCTGCGTTCTGTACGTGGCCTTTACCCGGGCAAAGCACGGACTGCACGTGATCCTTCCTTACAACCCGGACCGAAGGACGTATCCCAAGACCCTCTCCGGCCTGGTTGAAGCGACGATTGGCGCCCCGTTGAATCCAGATCCGGAGACCGAGATACGTCGTTTTGGGAATCCCGAATGGTACAAGGATTTCACCCTGGAACTGGAGGACGATGGCCCGGCAGGAACCTGTGGTACGGCGGCGGTCCGTCTCACGGAACTCACCCCGGGCCTCTCCCTGCCCGCTCCTTCACCAGACCGCCGACTCGAACCGATCACCCCCAGCAGCCAGGAGGGAGAGGGCGTTTACCAGGCCGGGGACTTACTCGACCTGGGGCAGGAAAAAGCGATGACCCGGGGAACACTCATTCACGGCTGGCTGGAACAGATTCAATGGCTGGATGAAGCCCTGCCGGACAAGGAGACCATGCAGCAGGACATCCAGCGTTACCGGATCGACAAATCTGCCATCGACGATTTTCTCGCCGTGATCCAGCATGACCAGGTTGTCCGCATGCTGGATCGGGAATCCTACCGGGACATGGCACCCTCGGAGTGTGCTGACGGCCTCCGCGAGGCACTCCTGCAGGCCCCCTTTGAACTGGATGTCTATCAGGAATTTCCGCTTTCGGCGATTCACGATGGCCAGCACTTCCATGGAACGATTGATCGGCTGGTCCTGGTCACGCGGAACGATAACGTCGTGGGCGCGGATATCATTGATTACAAGACGGATCGAATTGATCCGGATGACCCGGAACGAACGCTCGAGGCGCGATGCGAATATTACCGCGGCCAGTTGAGAACCTACGCCCAGGGCCTTTCTGCTTCGATGCAGATTCCGGTGGAGATGATCAACACCCGGCTCGCTTTCGTCGGATCGGGAATCGTTACCCGGGTCGACCACTCCTAGCACCGACCGGGCAACAGTTGGCGGCACAGATGTGGGGTGGTGCTTCCAGGTCCCCCACCGCCACCGGCTGATCTCCACAAATCCGCTCGATGATAAGCTGGCAGAGCATTTCAATGAAGCGTTCCTGGTGCCCGACCGTATCGGCTCGTACCATCTTTATTCCAAGCTGGTCACACACCCCCTGGGCCTCGGTGTCAATGTCGAAAAGAATCTCCATGTGCGCCGAAATGAACCCCACCGGAACCACCACGATGTTCGACGCCCCCTTATCGGCGGATTCACGGATCGCATCACAAATATCGGGTTCAAGCCATGGCTGCTGGGGGGATCCGCTCCGGCTCTGGTAGACCACTCGCCAGTTTTTCACACCCAGTTCACGGCTCACAAGACGGCTGACCTCTTCCATCTGGACGGCATACGCGCAGCCGTCTGACATGGTCAGCGGAATGCTGTGGGCAGTGAACAACACGTGGCAGTCGTCCCTGGCGTCCCGGTCAATCTGTTCCAACGCCCTGGCCGCGCATCCTGTCATGGACTCGATAAAACCCGGGTGATTAAAGAACACACGGAGCTTGTCCACTTCCGGTGCCCCCGCGCCAACCGCTTCCCGTGCGACCTCGAGATCCTCCTTGTATTGGCGACAGCTTGAATAAGAACTGTATCCTGAGGTCACGATCGCCAGTGCCCGTCGCACACCATCGTTTTTCATCTGCTCGATTGTATCCGCAAGCATCGGATGCCAGTTGCGATTTCCAATATAGACCGTGCTGGCTATCCCGTGCGTGGAAAGTTGTTCTTCCAGCAGCGATACTAAACGGCGATTATCGTGATTGATCGGGCTGACACCGCCAAATTGATAATAATGCTCGGCCACGGATAACATCCGCTCCCGAGGTACATCTC
Organism: uncultured Pirellulaceae bacterium; assembly: GCA_964476375.1. GTDB lineage: Bacteria > Planctomycetota > Planctomycetia > Pirellulales > Pirellulaceae > SAT2750. Next base: position 1,516 of record CAYYZW010000164.1, on the reverse strand, counting down.
GCCCTCGCAGCACGTTTTCAAGAAACGGCATCACATCGTCGGGCCCTTCCGGCCCTCCGAAAGAGACCAGGATCATGGCGTCATAGGGGTTATTCATTCACAAGGGTCCTAACGTTTCCCAGTCTCGCCCTCGGTCGTCGGGGCACGTGTCGTATCAAGATAATGCCAGAGGGAATCGAATTGCCGGCGGGCATTCCCCTCGAACACATGTTTAATCACTGTGGACTGACGGTCCGGAGAATAACGGGGCATCTTGGTAGCCGGGTCAAAGCGCAGGGGGTTGAGCATCCATTTCTGGTAATAGTCATAACGAAGCCGATGGCGGATATAACCAAAGCTCACCCCATACGCCTGGTTTTCCATTTTGAGTATCTCGGCACCCATTGCATGGCACTGCCGACAATCCAGGCCACCGTCCTTGAGTGTGAGCCGCTTGGCTATTTCGATATCCCCGTCGACTGCTTCTGGCCCTTTCCTGGGAACACGCATCAGACCATGCTCCGCTGCCAGGCCAGCTGCGATCATCGGACCCCGGGTTGGGAAAGTGGGCATCTGTGCCTTGAGCCACGGCCTTGGCTTGTAAGCAAGCTTCCCGGCAAATAACTGTTCCATCCAATCCACACGGAGTTTTTCACCGGACCAGGTGAGCAGTGGGATGTTCTCCGGAGGATGGCCGGAGACCCCCTCTTCAAAAAGCACCTCGGGCCAGTCCGCGTACCGATCATCACGTGTATGGCAGGCAACACACCGCAATTCCCTCATCGAACGGGACATCGTCTCCACGACCGAACTCCGTCCCAGCGACTCGCCGCTGGTACCCAGGAAAGCACGCAACGCCTCCCCTTCTTTATCATTCCATCGAAACGAGGGGAGCCTGCCGGGGGGCTTGTCGGCCATGCAGCCGTGGTCTGCTCTTTCTCCAAACGGGGAGCTCACCTGTGGCCCTCCCTCTTTTTTCATTTCTCCCATCTCGTGGCAGGACACACAGCCGAGTGTGACCACCAGTTGCTTTCCCTGTTCTGCATTCCCCGCTGCCTCCCCTCCTGTCTCCGGCTCAGGCTCCCCCCGCGAGCGAATGAAAGCAGCAAGGGAACCGGACTGTTCCTGGTCAAGCCGAAAATCGGGCATGCGGCTCCAGGGATAATGGGTTCGCGGTTCGCGCAGGAACCTGGCCAGTTCCCCCTGCCGGTACTTGATTCCGGCAAACCAGAGCGAGGTTCGATTAAAATAATCTTCTTCTTCAGGTTGCGTCAGGCGGTGACAACTAATGCAGCCAAGGTCTTCAAACAGCACTTCCCCCTACGCTACGGTCCCTCCATTCACCATGTCCGTTTTGGCCGGCGCAAGCGTTTGCAGAAAGGCGGTCACATCATTGATCGCCTCTCGGCGCCCATCTTCCCCGAAACGATGAAACATCCCGGGCATCGTGACATCGTTTCGCAGTGCCGACGGATCCTGAAGCCAGCGACGCATCCAGTGTCCACTTAAACGGGTTCCGGCTGTCGTGAGAGCCGGG
>CAYYZW010000163.1:0-13142 GCA_964476375.1 uncultured Pirellulaceae bacterium | reverse complement strand
GGCCCACTCCCAATAATGACGACATGTTCCACCACGAGACTAAATCCTCCCTCGTAAATCCTGAGCAGGCGCGACAGGCCACCCTCCCCCCGCACGTAATTCAGCGGCCATTATAAGACTCCCGACGCCCTCGTCCACTCTGCCAGGGCTCCCTGCGGGTGATTGTTAGCCTGTCACTTCGCCAGGTCGTTTCGTATAAAAGAAGGATTCACCCGTCGGTATTTCCCGAGCCTCGGCCGGGCATAACGTCATGACTACACTGCTTGTTGCCGTCGCCTCGTTCGTCGGTTTCATCGTCGCCTACCACACCTACGGCCGCTGGCTGGCTGGCAAGATCTTTGGCCTGGATCCCGCTGCAGCTGTTCCAAGTCGGCAACTGCGCGACGATATCGATTTTGTGCCGACAAAGAAAGAAGTCATCTTTGGCCACCATTTCACCAGCATTGCCGGTACCGGTCCGATCGTGGGACCTGCCATTGCCGTCTTCTGGGGCTGGCTTCCTGCCCTCCTCTGGGTGGTCCTGGGTTCGATATTTATCGGGGCGGTCCATGATTTTGGGGCGCTTGTCGTCTCGATGCGGAACCGCGGCCAGACAGTGGGAGAGGTCGCGGGTCGTTTAATCAGTCCGCGGGCAAAACTGCTCTTCTTGCTGATCCTGTTTGCAGCCCTGACGGTCGTCCTGGCAATCTTCGGGCTGGTGATTGCAAAAATATTCTCGAAATATCCACAGTCAGTCCTTTCAGTCTGGATCGAGATCCCCATCGCGGTGGCGATTGGTTTCTGGGTCTATCGCCGCAAGGGGGGGCTGCTGGCCCCCTCCCTTTTGGCACTGGGCCTGCTCTACCTGGCCATTTATGTTGGCGTCTATCACCTGGAAATCACTTTGCCGGTCTCCAACCCGGTGGTCCTCTGGACGATCCTGCTGATGACTTACTGTTTCATTGCCTCCGTCCTGCCTGTCTGGACATTGCTACAGCCTCGCGACTACATCAACAGCCATCAGCTGCTGCTGGCCCTGGCACTGCTGGTGGGCGGGTTATTCGTTGCCGGCCTGACCGGGCAGGTCGACCTGGTCCGGAGCGCCCCGCACATTGCCGAGACACCTCCGGCTGGTGCACCGCCGATCTGGCCGTTTCTCTTTATTACCATTGCCTGTGGTGCGATCAGCGGATTCCACTGCCTGGTCAGCAGTGGCACCTCCAGCAAGCAGGTTGCCTCGGAAATGGATGCCCAGTATGTCGGCTACGGTGCCATGCTCCTGGAGGGTGCCCTGGCCGTGATCGTGATCCTGGCCTGCTGTGCCGGCGTGGGGATGGGCGTCGAGCAGGAAGGTAAAACGCTGACAGGTCTTTCCGCCTGGCATACCAAGTACTCGCCTGATGGATCATGGGGCACTTTCGGGCTTTCCCAGAAAGTGGGTGCCTTTGTCGAGGGCGGGGCAAATTTCATCCACGCACTGGGGATCCCCATCAAACTGGCCGTCGGGATTATCGCCGTGCTGGTTGCCAGCTTTGCCGCCACCACACTCGACACCGCCACCCGGCTGCAGCGTTACGTTGTCCAGGAACTGGCAGTCACACTCAAGGTCAAACCGCTGCAGGGAAAATACGCGGCGACCGCGTTTGCAGTCGGTATCGGCGCGGCGATGGCAATGGTACCCGGCCCCAGTGGTGTTGCCGGGACTGGTGGCCTGATTCTCTGGCCTCTCTTTGGAGCTACCAACCAGCTGTTGGCCGGACTTGCTTTCATGGTGATTGTCTTCTATCTCTGGCGGCGAAACATGCCCATCTGGTTTGCCTTCATCCCCATGGTGGTGATGCTGGTGATGCCGGCCTGGGCGCTATGCTGGCAACTTTTTGATGCCGAGAGCGGCTGGCTGGTGGCAACCGAGAAAAACATCCTGCTGGGCGTGATCGGGCTCGGCGCGCTCTGCCTGCAGGTCTGGATGGTCGTCGAGGGTCTGATGATCTGGAGAGCTGCTCGCGGCGTCCTCGAGGAACCATTGCCACCACTGGAAGGCACGTTGGTGGCTCAAGCACGCGGAATTGGTGAATACGTCGAACCACAGGAGACGTAGCACGCCCCCTTAATCGGCCAACTCCTCCAGCGGGCTCTCGGCCGCCTGATCCATGCTCTCCCCCGAATCCAGCAAACCGGTGATCCGCACGGCCAGCCGGCCGTCGACAATCCCCGCTTCCGACTGGTACAGCGACCTGCCGTCCAGCTGCATTTCAAGCGGGACATCCGACGCGATATCGGTGGTGATGATCTCCCCGACCTGAAGTCCTTCCAGGTCCTGCCCGGCAATCTCGGTGGCCGGCAAATGCACACTGACGCAAACGGGATCAGCCGCTGCCGCTTCGCCCTGGTCGTGCGTGCCAGGGGACGGACACGGTTTATCCTCACTCACAATCGCCCCGGCCATCTCATCGATCATCCGGGCCGGCATGCAGAGCGTCAGGAAGCCCTGGTGCTGCTCCAGGGAGACTGCCAGAACGACCTGGAAGACCTCCTCCTCACCCTCCAGCCAGCCGCTGGTGGGTGTCTCCTCGGCCAAATGCAGGGGGCCAGGCAAGATCCCCTGCCACTGCTGGTCAAGCGCCACTGCCAGGGGCCGGACAACACAACGCATCAATCGTCGTTCCAGTTCGGTGAATGGCCGATCCGGTTTCAAGGGCAGGCTGGCATGTCCGCCGAGAAGGCGATGGGCGATCGGAAGCACGAGGCACGGGCCCAGGTCCACCATCCATCCTTGGTGCGCTCCTGGAACCTCCAGTCGCAGCCGGCAGGAGGGCTTGCTGGCATGGATCAGACTCTCGGAAAACCGTCGCCGATCGACCGAGGCCAGTGAGACCTGGGGATCACAGTGCAGCAATTCGGCAAGTGCCCGCTCCAGCGGCAGCCGCAGCTGATCATGCATCCGGAGCAGGGACTCCAGCAGCGGCCTCTCTGTCCTGTCCTGTTCTTCCATGTTTCTCATCCTTCCCTGGATGACCCCCTGTTCTGCCGATCATGGCCAGTGGATTAACCACGGATCTGCCCATCTCCCACACAGGTGTACTTGTAGGTCGTCAGTTCTTTCAATCCGCACGGCCCGCGCGCGTGAAACTTGTCCGTACTAATACCGATCTCCGCTCCCAGTCCAAACTCACCACCATCATTAAATCGTGTACTGGCATTGGCCATCACTGCTGAACTATCCACGCGGGACAGGAATTCCGCCGTCACCGACGCATCTCCACTGACAATCGCATCGGTATGGTGCGATCCGTAATGATTGATATGCACGATCGCGGCGTCGAGTGAATCGACAACACGGACGGCGATGATCGGCCCCAGGTACTCGGTAAAATAATCGTCCTCCCCGGCAGCAACCGCCCCGGGGAGTAGCTGGCAGGTCCGCTCATCACCACGGACTTCAATCCCCTGCTGCTGGAGAGCTGTTCCGATCCGCGGCAGGAAGGTATCGGCAACCGCCTCGTGGACCAGCAGCGATTCACAGGCATTGCAGACTCCCAGTCTCTGGCACTTGGAATTCACCGTGATCGACTCGGCCATCTCCAGGTCGGCAGCCTGGTCGACATAGACATGGCAGTTTCCTGTAAAGTGCTTGATCACCGGCATGGTCGCCTCCTCTGCAACGCGACGAATCAGGCCCTCCCCCCCGCGTGGAATAGCGACATCAATAAGTTCATTCAGCCGGAGGAAATAGCCCACGGCATCCCGGTCACTGGTCCCCACCAGCTGAACGGCATCGGCCGGCATTCCCAGGGTGGTCGCCACGCTTGAGAGGACATCCACGATGGCCCTGCTGGAGTGGGCTGCTTCCTTGCCACCCCGCAGGATAACCGCATTACCACTCTTGACGCAGATCGCAGCGGCATCCGCTGTCACGTTGGGGCGGGACTCATAAATGAAAAAAACAACTCCAAGCGGGACACGGATCCGTGAGATTTCCAGCCCGTTCGGCCTCCGGCTGCTTTCGATGACCTCCCCAACCGGATCGGGCAGCTCGGCAATCGCTTCCATGGCAGCGGCAATACCATCGATCCGGTCGACATCCAGTCGCAGGCGGTCGACCTGGGCATCGGTAAGCCCAAATTCCGGGGCCAGGGCAATATCCTCCGCGTTCGCCTGCATGATTCCAGTCGAACGGTCACGAAGCTGGCGAGCGGATTCCGTCAGCCAGTTATTCCGAACCTCGGCCGGGATCTGCTGGAGCTGGACCGAGGCGGTCCGCGCCGCAGCTGCCAGATGCTGGCAGTACTGCTCCAGGTTGTGTTCCACGGTCGACATACAGGTCCCTGTCCCGGCACGTTGAAAGAATACTCTTTTTTCCATATTGACCGGCGGCGAAGTATCTTGCAAACGCCCGGCTGGGTCAATGTCAGAAGAAAGGACAGGGGCTCCGGCGGGAAGGTTCCGCCGGGTCAATCCAGACCCCCGCTGGCAGCGAACAGGAGCAGCGCCTGCTGCACTGCATCCACGTCGTGGACACGAATGACCTGGATACCCCTCTGGGCCAGCCAGAGTGCGACGCCGACAGTCCCCGCCGTCCGGTCCAGATCCTTGTCCCCCAGGATCTTTCCAATAAAACCCTTGCGGGAATGGCCGACCAGCAGTGGGCACCCAAGCTGGTGGAATTCTCCGCAATGGCGTATCAGCTCCAGATTATGCTCGTGCGTCTTGCCAAACCCGATTCCCGGGTCAAGGCATATGCGAGTCCGCTCGATTCCGGCCGCCAGAAGAGCATCGCGCCTGCCTGCCAGGTAAGCGGTAATATCGGCCACGACATCGTGATAATGCGGATCGAGCTGCATGCGGAGCGGATTTCCCTGCATGTGCATGGCACAGATTCCCGCTCCGCTCTGCCTGGCAACATCTATCATCTCCACATCCCCCTCCAGGCCGGTCACGTCATTGATGATCTCCGCGCCCAGCGCCACGGCCTGGCGGGCAACTTCTGCCTTGGAGGTGTCGATCGAGACGGGAATATCCAGTTGCCCACAGAGCTGCTCGACCACCGGCATCACCCGGTCGATTTCCTCGGAAAGTTCCACCGGGTGAGATCCGGGCCGGGTACTTTCCCCTCCCACGTCCAGGATTCCGGCCCCCGCTTCAGCCAGCCGCAGCCCCTGTTCGACCGCCTGGCGGGGATCGAGGTACTCTCCCCCATCAGAAAAACTATCCGGGGTTACATTGATGATCCCCATCAGGCAGGGCAGCCCGCTGAAATCGAGGAGGCGAGACCGTAATTGCCAGCGGAGGATGGGAGAAGCACGCATGCCGTGCAGCTTATCACGCCATGCCGGTAACGAAAACGTGCTTACCAGCGAAGTTCCATCTGGTCGACAATCTGTCGAGCCAGCTTCTGGATCGCCTCCTGGTGGGCCGTCGCCAGCGACTGTCCCGACTCGGGAACAAAATTGACAGCCTGCCCGATACGGATCGGAACGACCGCTGCGGCTGGATCGACAACACGTTGCATCAGGGCGTCGCCCTGGCGGTCGATCCAGGAAACTTCGACCACGATCTCTGTCTCCAGGTCACGAGGTTCATCAAAAGAATTTTCTGCCAGCACCCGCTTCCGCTGGTAGACAATTGCACCGTTGAGCCGGCTATCCGCATCCGATGCGGAGACCACCTTGTAGGGAGTCCGCGATTCGATTTGCTTGACGACCGCCTCCGTAAGCTGTTCTCCCAGCCCCCGCCGGTAGCTGTCGGACTGGAAAATCGGCACATGGACGGTCTTCACATCCGGCCGGTAGAGGGAATCAGCACCCAGCTGGTACCCGGCACAACCAGAGATAGCGACCAGCCCAAGCAGCAGTCCCGGGAAGCGGACGAGACGGCAGATCGGTATGGAGAGGTCAGGGTTCATAGCTTACTGCATCATTGTTATTGAGCAGGGGACGAGCCGGTTCTTCCACGGGAAACAGGTTGACAAGCCAGGTCAGGTACTGGGGTGGCTTGGCAGGCATATTCTCCACTTCCTTCAAACGGCCAATTGCCCGCTCGGCAAAGGGGGTATCAGGATATCCATGGAGGACCGCCGTGTAATAGATCCGGGCCGCACCAATCTCGTTACGGCGATCATAGAACTGTGCCATCGCCCATTCCCGTTCCGCCTGCCGGAAGCGAATCTCGGCATGCATGCGGTTGATTTCCTGGCTGTATTCTTTTTCTTTCATGGGAAACTGCCGGCGAACTCGCTGAACCAGCTTTTCCGCTTCATCCAGCACGATGCCCGAGTACCAGGCCCCCTGGTAACTACGCAGCTTGGTATGAATTCCCAGGTAATGAGCCATGAACTGATGCTCACTCCCTGCAAAGGTCCTGCGAAGATCGGTCAGGAACGTATCTGCCCGTTCATGTTCCTCTTTTTTTATCAGGGCCAGGGCCGCAATCATGGTGGCATCATCGGCGATCTTCCCGGCGGGATCCTGCAGTCGGATCTTGTCGAAAACCCGGATCGCCTCTTCGAGATTATCACGAAGTGGAAACGACTCGTCGGTAAAGTTAAAGAAAAGGAACGGGCGGGGGTTCTTTTCCGCGTCTTTCAACCAGAAGTCCGCGATCGAAAAACGCCGCTGCTGGACGACATCCATGTACCTGGAGTTGGGATAATCCTCCAGCATTTTCTCATAGTTCTCGTTGGCCTTGTCGTAATAATCGATAAAGAAATAGCACTCCCCGGCCATGTAGCGGGCATCTTCCTGGAGGGCGGAGTCAGACCAGTTCTCTGCCGCCTTCTCGTAAAGCCCCGCGGCTTCAAGATAGAGTTCCCCTGCCTGCTGAAGCTGTTCCCGGGAGACGGCATCACGCCGGAGCCCGGCGGCGCGGTTGTAACGCTGCTCCGCCTCGCTAATCAGCCGACGGGCCAGCTGACGGTCCTCGCTGGGATCGGTCATCGACTCCACGGCAGAACTCAGATGGGACAACCAGTCTTTCTTCTCTTCCTCATGAGCCACGGGTCGGACGGTGGAATCCACGCCCTCTCTCGCTACCACGGGGGGCGAAACAAGACCATAGCCTGCCGCGGGTCTCTCCGGCCCAGTACCCGGGAAACCCGAACACCCGGACATGAATAGGGCGGATGCAATAACCGCCGGGAGATGATGATAACGTAAAACCTGCTTCATGTTCGAGGACATCCTTTTCCTCTTGGCCAGTATACAGCTCGACTATTTTCTTAAACGGTTTGGTCTGTGGATCCCAGGAAATTCTGCATTCGCGGCCGACGTCCCATCAGGTGGGCAACATAATGGTTCATCACGCCACGCAATTCACCCCGGACCTGGAGATCCAGTGGGGGGGTCACCTGGTCCGAACCGGTTGTCTCCCGAATCGCCTGCAGTACCTCCTGGCTCACACCCAGAACCTGCGACTGGCCCTGCCGGCAATTCCCACAGAGGACACCGCCGGTCAACTGGCCAAATGCTACCCGGCCCTCTCCGTCGATCTCTATACCACAACCGGTACAGAGGTCCACCGACGGCAAGTGACCCAGGATCCGAAGCGTTTCTAATTCAAAACGAACCACCGTGGCCTCGATATCTGCCAGTTCATCCAGTGCCGTGATCGCTGCCAGGGCCGCATCGAAGAGTTCCTCGTGAGGATCCGCATCGTCGGTCAGGGCAGCAAGTAACTCGGCAATGTAATAGGCGGCATACAGATGAGGGAGGCTCCTGGAGGCCGATCGAAACCGGCGCACCATCTTCGCTTCCGTCAAAAGATCAAGCGCGTCAGATGATTTGTGGAGGAAGACTATTCGACAAACCGTAAGCAGGTCAAGGGCAGAGTCAAAGGGCCCCTTGGGGCGGCGCGCGCCCTTGGCCAGGGCGGCGATCTTACCGTAATCCCGGCTGAAAAGTGTGACCACGCAACTCGTCTCACTGAAGTCAACCAGCCGTATCACGATCGCATCTGTTTTCTCTAAGCTCATGACCTGTTACCAGCTGTCCACACGACATCTCCTGTTTTACTTCCGTCAGGAATCCTTTTCCGCGACATCCTGGTTTCCCCCACGCTGCTCAATCCGCAAACGGTCAATCCGCCGGCTGGACGCCTCCAGGATGGTAAAACAGAGGTCATTGATCACCACCTGTTCTGCCACGGCAGGTATATACCCAAGCTGGTGAATGACCAGGCCGGCGACCGTGTCACATTCGTCCGGCTCCGGGAGCTTGAATGCGAGCTGGTCGTTCAGGTCATCCAGGTGGGCACGGCCTTGCACCTCGACCGCATGGTCATCCACCACGATGAATTCCCGCTCATCTTCCGCTTCATGTTCATCATGGATCTCGCCTACGATTTCCTCCAGCGCATCCTCGATCGTTACCACGCCGGCTGTCGCCCGGTATTCATCCACGACGATCGCCATGTGATTGCGGGTCCGCTGGAATTCCCGCAAGAGATCGTCCACCGGCTTGCTCGCGGGTACCGACCAGGCGGGTCGCAAGAAGTCAGATAACTGCTCGCCCTCCTGGTGCCCACTTACCTTGATTCGAGGAAGCAGATCCTTGACATAAAGAATACCGACGACCTCATCCAGGGTCCGCTTGTAAACAGGGATCCTGGTGCGTTTACAGCGGATCACGAAGGAGAGTACGTCCTCCCATCCCTGGGACACCTCCAGGGCATCGACCTCGCTTCGCGGGGTCATGATATCCCGCACGTCGGCATCTCCCAGCTCAATCACGCTTTCAATCATCTCACGGGCGTCCTCTTCCAGAAGCCCCTCCTGAAGACCGGCAGTCACAATGGCACGGATCTCTTCCTCAAAAGCCTCCTCCTCATCTTCCTGCTCGTCGACGCGTCCGGCCAGCCGGTGCACCAGCCCCTCCACGATATGAACCCCAAAAGTCAGTGGCCACATGACAACGGTGATCCCCACCCAGAGGTACCAGGTATGGTAAATAACCGGTGCCGACCAGACGCGCACCACGGCGCGGGGAATCCAGACCACGGTCGCCAGGACTGCCAGGACCAAAAGCACAAGAGAGAGCAGCGAGGGAGAGGCGCTGAGAGCCCATTTCCCACCGACAACCAGCAGCAGGATAATTCCCACCGAGAGCAGGGTTTCTGCAGCCAGGGATGCCCGGTCATGCCAGGCAAGCACTTTCTGAAAAAAAGTGGCCCTGCCATGGTACCGGCTGTAGTCCTTCAACTCATGCCGGGAGAAATCATCCAGCACACGGGCCCCGATCGCTCCCACAACGGTCGCCGACCAGCCCAGGATTCCCAACCAGAAGGGGACGGATTCGTTCATGAGCTTGTATCGTCTCCGGGAACGGGATCATGGGGCGGCCGCTGGGGAGGCGGGCCGATCCCCAGCCACTCACAGGCCTGCTGTTCAGCAGACCGCATCTGCTTGAGAGATTCCGGCTGCTTGTCATCGAGCCCAACCAGATGGAGTGCTCCGTGGACCACGTAGAGCAGGAGTTCATGGGCGGTCGGCCAGCCATAATGCTCTGCCTGCTCGGAAGCCATCTCGACACTGACCGCAATCTCCCCTTCCAGCATGCCGTCCTCACGTTCCAGTACGAAACTCAACACGTCGGTGGCAAAATCGTGATCGAGGAACTCCCGGTTCAATTCATGAATCATGTGATTGTCGAGCACGGCGATCGACACCTGGCCGGACGTCACCCCGTGCGTTTGCAGCACGTGCCGGGTCGCGTCGACCAGCCGTTCTTTATCCACCTGATGGGTCCCCTGGCGGTCCACCACATCGATCTCGATCAAGATTGTCGCTCCCGTCCTGTCAACTGCCCGGTTCACTTCCTCCTCTGCCGCTTCCCCGTCACCGATTCCTCGTATGCCCTGACAATATCCTGGACCAGCCGATGACGCACGATATCCGAGCCACTCAACCGAACATGGGCCACTCCCTTGATGGATTCAAGCCGCGAGATAGCATCGGTCAGGCCGCTGGTCGTATTACGAGGCAGATCCACCTGGGTCGAATCGCCGGAAGCGACGATGCAAGAACCAGTCCCCATTCGCGTGAGAAACATCTTCATCTGGGAAATTGTCGTGTTCTGAGCCTCGTCCAGGATCATGAAAGCGTCCTCCAGCGTACGGCCCCGCATGTACGCCAGGGGGACAACCTCGATCACATCCTTTTCCATCAGCTGCTTGACCGCGTCGTAGTCGATCATCGTGTAGAGGGCATCCAGTAGCGGCCGCAGGTACGGATTGATCTTTGCGTGCAGATCCCCCGGCAGGTACCCAAGGCTCTCCCCGGCCTCCACGGCCGGCCGGACAAGGACAATCTTTCGCACCGACTGACGCTTGAGGGCTTCCACGGCCATGGCAACCGCCAGGAAGGTCTTTCCCGTACCGGCCGGGCCGATGGCAAAGACCAGTTCATTGTCCCGAATCGACTGGACATATCGTGCCTGCCCTGGCGTGCGGGGCCGGATCTCCCGTCCCGCGTTCATCACATCAATCGTGTTACAGCGATGGACTTCACCATCCCCGGTCACCGCGGAAAGTACCTGCTGGACCTCGACTGTGGAAAGCTCTCCCTGCCGCTGCACCATTCCCTTGAGCTGCTCCAGCACATCCGTCGCCTGGATAACCGTTGGTTTTTCACCACGCACCCGGATTCGGCCGTCCCGATGGGTGATCGATACGGCCAGGGTGTCACGAACCAGCCGCAGGTTCTGATCATTGGCACCGAACAGGGCAAGCAGCTGGTCCGGTTCCGACAGGTTCAGGGTTGACTCAAACATCGCTTTAGAAATTGGCACGTTCATGAATAGCCCGCCTGCGGGCGGGACCGGGTTCCCTCATCAACTATATGCCAAAGAGAACAAAGAAACACGTCCTGGTGGATTCGAAACCGGGCCGGCCCCCCGGTCCTGACCAGGGAGCGTCATCTGTTCAGATCCCCAGCAGGCCCGCAACCCAGAAAAGATAGCCCACAAGAAAGGCAAACAGTAGTGAATCAAGGATATCCAGCACCCCCCCCAGTCCAGGCAGCCAGTGGCTTGAATCCTTCTGGCCGGCATGTCGTTTCAAAAGGGACTCGGCCAGATCTCCTATCACTCCAACCAGCGTCAGAACCAGGCCGTAGAGCAGGCAAAGAGCCAGTGCAGGGCGTTTCGGTTCCATCACCAGCCAGTCGATCACGACGTGGAAAAAGAGCAGCGAGGCCAGGCAGCCGAACACAACACCACCGACCAGACCCTCGATCGTCTTGCCCGGGCTGAGTTTCGGAGCCAGCTTATGCCGCCCGATGGACTTGCCCACAAAGTAGGCTCCGCTGTCCGACATCTTGGTGACAAAAATAACCGACAGCAAGGCTGCCATTCCCGTTCCCGGGCTGCCCAGGCCACGCACCAGCACCAGGAAACTCCCCAGAACTCCTACGTAACCAACTGCCAGCACGCCTGCCGCAACACGTGGTATCACCGGACGGTCCGGATCGTAACTGAGCATCTCGGCAAAAAAAATCACGATGATTGCCGCGGCCATGCCAAGCAGTGGCAGGCCGGCACGTCCCACGGGGCAGTCGGCGGGATATTCCTGTCCGGCTACCCGTGCCAGTATCGGGATACAGACAGCCAGGTCGACCAGGATCACACCAAGTAACACGGCCCAGCGGCTTGTCTCCTGGCCGCCTTCCTTCAGGAGCGTGATCATCTCTCCGGCGGCAAGGAGCGAGAGGAGGAAGAAAACGGGAACAAGCCATAATCCCGGCACATCGGCAAGGGGTTCCTTGAGATCAAGGTAGATCACGCCGAGCAGGATCGCGATGATCACGCTGGCGGAAAGAAGCCGCTTAGCCATCTCTCGTTTCCCTATCCTGCTGCTGAACCTCGTGATTCACCAGCCCCCCAAACCGACGAACCCGTCCAGCATAATCCCTGATGGCCAGGCGCAAGTCTGCCTCCTGGAACTCCGGCCAGCATTTCTCCGTAATCCAGAGCTCGGCATAACTGGCCTGCCAGAGCAAAAAGTTACTTAAACGCTGCTCCCCCGCGGTCCGAATCAGGAGGTCAGGATCCGGCATGCCGGCCGTATCCAGGCTCTCGCTTATCACCTGCTCATCGATCTGATTCCAGTCAAGTCCCTGCTCATTCACCTTCCTCACGATGGATCGCACCGCATCCACAATCTCGCACCGGCTCCCATAATTAATCGCCAGGCAGAGACAGGTCCCCTGGTTTTCCGCGCTCAGTTCAATTGTCTTGTCGATCTCTTGCAAGACCGCCTCCGGGATCGTGTCCCGGCGGCCAATCGTACGTACCCGGACCTGCTGGTCCATGATCCTGGATCGCTCCTCGATCATGTACTGCTGCAGGAGGTGCAAAAGGAAATCCAGTTCTTCCTGGGGTCGTTTCCAGTTTTCACTCGAGAGGCAGTAAAGTGTCAGCTGCTCGATCCCCAGCCGTACGGACTCTTCTACCACGCGCCGCACGCTGGCGACGCCACCACGGTGCCCTTCGATCCGCGGCAGGTTCTGCTGCTCGGCCCAGCGGCCATTTCCATCCATGATGATGGCAACATGCCGCGGCACTTCACCCGTCGGTGTCGAAGTATCAGTTGAGGGGGTGGATTGGGCAGACACGCAGCATCCTCCGGAGGCGGGCGAATTGCCGGATGGCAGCCATTATACGCGGAACCTTAACCGACAGGTTATTTTTACTTCTCCCAATCTCCTCTTTGGAAGAGTCAGGAAGAGACCGCCAGCGGGTTTCCTGAAACAAAGATTGTCTGCTCCCGGTCCGGTCCCACTGAAACCACTTCGACCGGACATCCCACCAGCTCGCTGACCCGTTCCAGGTACTGATGCGCTCCGACCGGCAAATCATCCATACTGCGTGCGCCTGTCACGTCCTGTTCCCAGCCTTCGATAGTCTCGTAAATCGGAGTCACGGACCGGAGATCATCGGCGTGGCTGGGGAAATGATCGATCCGTTGCCCGTTCAGTTCATAACCGATACAGATCTTGATCTCCGGCAACTGGCTCAGCACGTCCAGCATCATCACCGAGAGCGCATTCACACCTCCCAGACGGGCCGCATACCGCACCGCGACAACATCCAGCCAGCCACAGCGCCGGGGACGGCCTGTTGTCGTACCATATTCCTTGCCGAGTTCACGAATCCTGTCTCCGGTCTCGTTTTCCA
>CAYYZW010000162.1:0-45590 GCA_964476375.1 uncultured Pirellulaceae bacterium | reverse complement strand
GCCCGTGAGGAAATGTACTCTTCTATGGCCGCGTCATCCGGTGCGGGGCTGTCCGGGTCATTTGGATCCGGGATCTGGGGCACCGGGTTCCCCTCGTCGTCGTACCGGTTGTACTCGTCATTGAGGTAGAAGTCCGTGAATCGTCCCATTCGGAATCCCACGAAGGGTTCCACGATAGAGCCGTTACCGCGTGGTTCCCGACGAAATGTCTTGTTGATCTCGAAATTCGTCAGCTCGGCGATGTTCAGGCTGTCTTGAAGGAAATAGTCGCGTGCCCCGGTTTCCCGGTTGTTGTTGTCCTGGGGAGGATCGATCGGTTCTTCCTGGGGGGAACCTTCCACGAAACGGTTGTTTCTTTCCTGGCGGATCCGGTCACTCACGTTCGGGCCCGAGAGATCCATCACCGAGAAGTACCAGCCATGCCCCTGGCTTGTCATGTAGCCAAAGTCAAAGCGGTTGCCCCAGGTTCGGTCGCTCTGCATGAAGCTTGCTTCGGCATCCGGCCTGGTGGTACGAAAATAGGTTCGGTCATAGGTGAAAAACCAGCCGGTATTGGCCTGGAATCCATCGATGAAATCTTCTGTTTGGAGGGGGGAAAACATCTGGTAGTCAGCGTTAAACTCCCCCGGTTCTATATCCATCAGGGGCAGCATGCGCTGGGCACTGGCGCCAGACGCAAGGCCGCATACGATAAGGATTCCCAGGAGGCACTCTCGGATCTGCTTGTTGAGCATCGTCAGATTCCTGTATTTCAGGCATTAACCGCGCAGCAGCAGCAAGGCACCGTACAGTAAGCGTACAGCCTCACCCCTGCTTTCCGTTGCGGGTAGTATCGGATTTGCACGTCACGTGAATTGAGCAAGAACGGTAATCCTTAACGAAAAATCGGGTTACTCATGACCGACAGCTGTTAAACTGGGTAAAAAACGATCATGGCGGCAGAGCCGATCCCCTTTCTTGCTCGCAGGATTCCTTCTTGCTTATAATTCCACGGTGTTTCCCGCGACCGGGACGCCAGTGCTGTTCTGTTGATAATCATGTCCGAGGTTCAAGGATTCTGCCATGAAACGTATGCCTTCCTTAAAGATGGTTCCTGCCCTTGTGAGTTGCCTGCTGCTTGCGGGGCTGGTGACCGACCGGTTACCGGAACGGCATTTACGTGGGGACGAAAAGCCCGCAGAAGCCTCCAGCAAGACCAAAACGCCCAGGGTCGAAAAAAAACCGGCCTATATGCGGGTCAGGAAGGCCGACGATGGCACACCACTGGCACTTCAAACCTCGATTGTCCATTTTGTCCAGGCCCGGGGTGGCCGCAAGCGTGGCCTGACAGTGGACCTGATCGGGGCCGTTCATGTTGGTGACGAGAGTTACTACGAGACACTGAACAAGAAGTTCGAGCAGTACGACGTCGTGCTCTACGAGCTTGTCGCTCCGGAAGGGACACGGATCCCTAAGGGGGGGCGAGGGGGAGGCGGCGGCGCGATCGGTGGCATTCAGAATGGAATGAAATCGATGCTGGACCTGGCCCATCAGCTCAACCATATCGACTACACCGTCAAGAACCTGGTCCATGCGGACATGTCACCGGACGAGTTTTCCAAGGCGATGAAAGATCGTGGTGAGAGCTGGTTGCAGATGTACTTTCGCACGGTCGGCTATGCCATGGCCACGCAGTCGGCCAATGGTGGATCCACCTCGGACGCCTCCTTGCTGCTGGCCCTCTTTTCTCGCGACCGGACTCGCCAGTTAAAGATCATCCTGGCCCAGCAGTTCGAGGAGCAGGAGGGAATGATGGGCGCCCTGGAAGGACCGGATGGTTCGGCCATTATCACGGCGCGCAACGGCAAGTGTTTCGAGGTGCTGGAAAAACAGATCCAGCAAGGAAAGAAACGAATTGCCGTGTTTTACGGGGCCGGCCATCTTAACGACATGGAACAGCGTTTGATCCGGGACTTCAAGCTCAAGCGAGCCGAGGAGAGCTGGGTCGATGCCTGGAATCTCGGTCCCGGGAAATAAACGGCAACCAAAACCAGGCATGGGGATTCCAGGAGCGGAAAAAACGTGGGACGGCTTTCAGTCAACGAGCTGACGACCTACCGCTGGTCATTTGACGAGGACGTCCATCAATACCTCGAAGCGGGCATCGAGGGAATCGGCGTCTGGCGTGACAAGCTGGTTGATTTCGGCGAGGAGAAAGGTGCCGAACTGATCAGCGAGAGTGGGATCGCGGTCTCCTGCCTGCTCTGGGCCGGGGGATTCACCGGCAGCGATGGCCGGCGGTTTTCTGACAGTGTCGAGGATGCGGCCCAGGCGATTGAGCTGGCAGCCCTGGTCGGGGCCCCGACACTGGTTCTGCACAGCGGTGGCCGGGGTGGCCATACGCTTCGTCATGCCCATCGACTGCTGGAGACGGCACTTGTCGAACTTCTGCCGGTTGCCAGGACCGCAGGCATTCGCCTGGCGATGGAACCGATGGCCCCCGCCTCGGCAATCGACTGGACGGTACAGACCGATTTGAAAGAGACCCTGGCCCTGGTCCGCCGCATCGACCACCCTGCCCTGGCCCTGGTCCTGGACACCTACCACTGGATGCAGCGTGCGGAGCTGGAGGCCCTGCTGCCGGAACTTGTTGAGTACCTGGCCCTGGTCCACCTGGCTGATTCGCGGACATTTCCCGCTGCGGACCAGCAACGGTGCCCCCTGGGCCGTGGACGGCGGCCGCTCAGCCGCGTGGTCTCCCGGCTCGAAGAACTGGACTACCAGGGCTGGTACGACATCAAGCTGATGGGAGAGGAAATAGAGGCCCTGGATTACCGGCAACTGCTGGCCGAGTCGGCGGACCTGGTCCGGCAGTGGCTTTCCTCCGAGGCAGTCCCGGAGCACTGAACCGCGGACTACTTGTCCGCCTTGTCCGGTTCAGGGATCAATTCAACGCAGAGCAGCCGGTCGCTGCCCCGTACGTAAAGCAGGCCATGTGAGATAATCGGCGCGGCCCAGCAGGGATACTTCAGCAGCATCGGAGAGCCCAGGCCGAGCGGGTCAGGACGGGCCTTGGGATCCTGGAAGAGATATTCTCCGACCGGTTCAAATTCCTTCGGATTGGCCTTGAAGAGGATCAAGGAACCGTACTCGCCAAGGCAGATAAAGTGGTCGTCGACGTACAGCAAGGAGGTCCGAGTAAGACGTGGGATGCTCCAGAGGATCTTCCCGGTTTTCCACTCCACGCATCGAAGTTCCGCGTTCTGTGTATGCCTGCCACTGGAACCGTAAAGATACCCATCACGGTAGATGGGAGTATTCCAGTGTGTCTCCATCGCTTTCTGTCGGGATCTCTCGTCATCCTTCCAGATCACGTCGTACCCCCCCGGCTTGACTTTCAAGAGGGAACTCCCGACCCCGTAAGTCTCCGAGATAAAGACCTCGTCCCCGACTACCAGGGGAGTTGCCGCATTCACGCTCTCCAGCATCGAAGCCCGCCAGGGGTAATGGAAATCAATTTTCCCGCTTGCAGGTTCAAACCCGATGAGCCCGCCGCGAGCGAACATGAAACCCCAGCGTCGGCCGCCGATGTCCGTTACCACGGGGCTGGAATAGCTGGCCAGTTCATCGGAGACCTTGTACTTCACCTCGCCGGTGTACTTGTCAAAGGCCACGATCCCGCTTCCATTTCCTTCGACCAGGTCAAGCTGTCCGGGTGGGATCCCGACCGCGTCCCTGGGGCTTCCCCCGACCATCACCAGCAGCAGATCTCCCTCGATGACGGGAGTGCTCCCAATTCCGAAGAAATTCTGCACCACGCCGAATTGCTTGTTGACGTTGACCTTCCAGACAAGGGCCCCGTCGCTGGCTCGCAGGCAGATCAGTGTCCCCTCCACCCCGTAGACGTAGACGCGGTTTCCTTCCACGATCGGGCTGCAACGGGGGCCGGCATCGTAACCGAAGAGGTCGGCATAGTCGGTGGAGTAATCGAATTGCCAGAGCAGCTTGCCGGTCTCGGCGTTGTGGCAGTTGACCAGGGTTTTTTTCTCCACCTGGTCGAACTGGAAGTATCGTCCCTTGCTGACCGATCCGATTCCGTAGCTTGTGCCCAGTTCGACTTGCCAGAGGATCTTCAGTGTCCCTTCCGACCAGTCCGTGATGAGCCCTTTTTCGGGAGAACTGTTCGTGCGGTCAGCCCCCAGAAAGGTGGGCCAGTCAATCCCCTGCGCGCGCGTGGAGATATCTTCCAGGACATCGTCATCCCCACGGGGGGCGGGGACCGTTTTTTCCTTCACCACCGCCACCGGCACCATCTCGTTGAATGAGAGCTCCTGGTTGTCCTCCCCGGGAGCCGCCGTGATTGCCGTCCCGGCCGATTCGCCGGCCTGCCCCGTTGTGGCACCAGGAGGATCCCCTTCACGATCTGCAGATGTGCAGCCGCTGGCGGCTGCAAGAAGGGACAAGAGCAGTAGAAGGAGTGTGCGTGGTAGCATGGCAGGTGTCCGGTTAATGGGAGAGCTTTCACATCCGGGTGGTGGAACATTATAACAGCCATCAGGAAAATCGCGACGCAACGGGGATCCGAGAAATGCTTGTCATTACCGAAAAAATTTCGATCCCCCTGCGGGAGTTGACATTTCGCTATTCCCGCAGCCCGGGTCCCGGGGGACAAAATGTCAACAAGGTGAATACCAAGGTGATGCTGCGCTGGCCGGTGGCTGCCAGTCAGACCATGCCGGAGGCTGTCTGCCAGAGAATCCGCACGGTCTATCATCGTCGGGTTAACAAGAACGGGGAACTGGTGCTTACCAGCTCGCGGTTTCGGGATCAGTCTCGCAACGTGGATGATTGCCTGGAAAAGCTGCGAGACCTGGTCAGGGAAGTGGCCAGTCCTCCCCGGGCACGCCGTGTCACTCGTCCGACACGGGCCTCGGTGCGTCGACGGAAGAAAAACAAGCAGCACCAGTCGCAGAAGAAATCCCGTCGCAAGCCACCCCGGGGCCAGGACCTTGGGTGAACGGCTCCCACCGGTCCTGCGGTCGGGATTCTTCAATTCCTTTCCGTCCCCGGAACACAATCCCCGGCAGGACTGTTATAATTCGAACGTCGAGTGGGAATGATGATCCCGGCGATGATGGGTTGAAAGAAAAGGCGATGCATGTCAAGTGAAAAACACTTTGACGAGATTCTCAGGGACTGGCCCTATGAACCCGATGGCCTGGGAGTTCGTCTGGTCGAAGCGGACAATGAACGGCAGCTGATCCAGATACGTGTGGACATGGGAATCCTCCAGCTCGAGACCACCGGGCGGCCGGATGGGACACAGCCGCTTGGCCACGAGACCTACTATGATTTTCTGCTCGGCGAGGTGCTCCGGGAGGGCGAGGACTGGCAGATGGACGACGAGCAGTGTGCCGAGGTGGACCGGGAGTTCATCCAGTTCTACCACCGGCGGGTGAGCTGGATCAAGCTGAACAAGTATCGTCGTGCCGTCCAGGATGCGAACCATACCCTGGGGCTGATGGATCTCTGCCATACGCACTCCCCGGACGAGCACTGGACGATCTCCCATGAACAGTACCGGCCCTTCGTGATGTTCCATCGTACTCAGGCCGAGGCACTTGCCGGGCTGGAAGAGGAAGGGGCGGAAAAGGCGATCCAGGCGATTAACCGTGGGCTGGACAAGATGCAGGATCTTTTTGTGCAGCACGAGGCTGCAGAGTACTTCGAGGACGATGAACTTGTCATGCGGTTGATCGAAATGCGCGAGTCGATGCGTGATGAGTACGGGGTCGGCCAGACCCTTCAGGAACGTCTTGCCGAGGCGGTGGCCAAGGAAGAGTATGAGCTGGCAGCTCAGTTGCGGGACCAGCTTTCCCAGCGATCGGCCAATTAACCCGCCGGGACGGGTGTCACTTCTCCATCAGCAGGATCCGCCGCACTTCCAGGATGGTGCGCGGTTTGCGGTGAATGGTGAGGTGGTCCGAATCGACGAGGATCTCTGATTCGGCGGCGTGAAAACGGGCACTTCTCTGGCTCACCAGGCCGTCACTTCCGGCTGAAAATTTTCCTACCAGGCTGTCTCCTGGGAGCCGGCCAGCAATGTTGTGGTATTGAACCCAGGGGGCCAGGCGTGCCTGGTCCAGGACCGGGAAAATGGGAGAGTCGATGGAAAGAGAATCGATGCTCGTGGTGGATGTCAGCAGCTCGGTGTCGTGGAAAAACCCAGGATTGTCGCGAATCAGTTGCTCCCCGGAACCGATAAGCTGGGCTGGAAGCGCGATAATCTTCTGTCCCAGCCAGCGGGTGTAGTCATTGGCAAACTCGCTTCCCCGGAACGGGGTAGCCATCGTGATCACCCGCCGAATGGACCGGTTGGGAGAAAAGAAGACGATGCTCGAAAGCTGGTTCCGCAGCTCGGAAGAGCCCTGGAGCTGGTTGAATGGCCGGTGGGTGACGAGGTTCCAGATGTCATCCCCGGGATCAAGCGTCTGCATCAGGGAGATCAGGCCTCCCATGCTGTGGCCGATCAGGACCATCTGGTTGAGTTTCTCGTTCTGGTCGTTCGGATCCAGGTCCTGGTGGACATCCGCCAGGGAGGCACGAAGCTGGGCCGAGGTGACCCAGAACGGCTGGCCGGTCGGGTAGAGGTAAAACCAGAACTGGTAGCGGTCACGTAGATCCTGGAAGCTGCGAAGGTCGTTGTACATGTCCATCCAGGTCAGGGGGCTGGAAAAGAGGCCATGAACCATGATCACCGGGATTTTTTCGGGATCATAGGGTTCGAGCATGAACAGACCGGTCTCGGTTTCACCCGGGCGAAAGAGTCCCAGCGTGGCCACCTCGTTCCGTTCCCGGAAAGCCGGGTTGTCGAGCTGGAATGCAAGTGGCACGCTGATATCGCTTGCCAGCATGACCGGGCTGCCCGCGACACGGGTGTGTGTATCCCGGAGTGGATCGTGGAGCTCCAGCTGGCAATGAGTGACCCTCTCCCCACTCTTGCCCTGCCCGTCCGGCTGGCTGGGAACGCGCAGGAAGGCAGTCACCGGAAGCGCCATCGTGGGTGGATAGTACATCTTTGCCAGCTGGCCAGGCCGTTGGGAATTGTCCTCGAATCCTACCATCGGCACTCCCAGGCCCTCGGACCGGTGACGATGCGCGAGGCTCTGGACGTTGAAGTCGGAAACGAACTCCATTCGTTCAAGCTTCTCGGTCCATCGTCCCCTGGTGACGATCTCGATGCGGAATCGATGGGATCCGACAGTGAAGGAGCGCGCGGTGCCGGGGGAAAGGTGACCGTCCTGGTGGATCAGGCGGAGCATCGCCTCGAGCGACTTGTTGTAGAGATCACAGGCCTTGTGGAAGCGAGAGTCGTAGGGGTTCCTGGGTTGCTGGAATTGAGGGTCGAAGAGATACCAGTAGACATGCACGACAGCCACGCCAAAGCGGTCCAGGGCCAGTGACCGGCTTGCCAGGGCCTGTTGCCGCTGCCCGTCCAGGTAGGCAAGCTCGGCAATCCCGTAGAGTTTCTCTATGTCCGGATCCGCGGCCTGGGAAAGCATTAAACGCTGCAGTGTCTCCTCGGAATCATACTTGTGTTCGAGTGATTCCCCCTGCGGGATTGCCAGGTCATAGCGTTCCAGCGTCAGGTTGGTTCGTCGTGACGGAGAGGGAGGGAAAGTCACCAGTCGGAGACGGTCCGCCATGGCCTCGGCAGATGACCAGCGAGGAACCAGGTAGTCGTCCGTCACACAGCCGGCAAGCGGTGAAAGCAGGGCCAGCACGATCAGAAGGTGCCACTTGGACATGGCTTTTCCGTGGGAATCAGGGAGCACCGACAGCACGCCAGGGAGGAACAGTAAGCTGGCAGGAATCGTGAAGTCAAGGTCGTTTGGGTCGTGGGCGATCCCCGCCGGCTTCGATCGGCAGTAGAATGAAAAGGCCTGTATCCGGTGGCCTCCACTTCCCTGCGAACGTATGGCAGAACGATGGATTTAACAGCACTTGCAATCGACGGTGGCCAGCCACTTTTGGCAGCCGGTCCCCCATCCTGGCCCCTCCAGGATGACCAGGTGAGCGAGGCCCTGGCGGGACTGGCAGCCGATGGCGGCTGGGGACAGTACAACGGCCCCCACGTGGAGCAGCTTTCCGCCACCCTTTCGGCCCTGCATGGCAATCACCATGTGTATCCCTGCTGTAGCGGGACCATTGCCGTGGAGCTGGCACTCCGGGGGTTGCAGGTCAGCCCAGGGGATGAAGTGATCCTGGCGGGTTACGATTTCCCCGGGAATTTTCGCAGCATTGAAGCGGTTGGTGCCCTGCCGGTGGTGGTCGATATCGAGCCGGGCCGATGGACAATCGACCCGGCAGGGATTCAGCAGGCGATCACGCCGCGGACGCGGGCACTGGTCGTGTCGCACCTGCACGGGGGCCTGGCACCGATGGCAGAACTGCTCTCGCTGGTCCAGCCCCGCGGAATCCCGCTGGTGGAGGATGCCTGCCAGTGTCCGGGCGCCATGATTGACGGCAGACCGGCCGGTCAGCATGGGGATGTCGGTATCATGAGCTTCGGGGGCAGCAAGTTGCTTTCGGCCGGACGTGGCGGGGCGCTCTTGACGCCTCATGAGGATGTCTACCAGCGGGTCAAGATATTTTCCGAGCGAGGGAATGATGCATTTGCCCTGAGCGAACTGCAGGCCTGTGTGCTCGGGCCGCAGTTGGAAAAACTCGAACAGCGGAATCAGCATCGCCAGGAGTCGGTGGATCATCTCCTCGAGCTGCTTGATGGCACGGCCGGATTACTTCCGGTAAAGACTCCTTCCGCTGCCCCGGGAAACGGGGATCGTGGCAGCTACTACAAGCTGGCCTGGCTCTACCAGAAGCTGTCCCCGGGCGCGCCTGATCGCGGGGTAATCCTGGCGGCGCTGCAGGCAGAGGGAGTGGCGATGCATGCCGGATTCCGTGGTTTTGCCCGCCGCAAGGGGCGGCGATGCCGCCAGGAAGGAGGACTGGCTCACAGTCAGCAGGCGGGGGACAATACGATGATCCTGCATCATCCCGTCCTGCTCCAGGAGAAACAGGTCGTGGGCCTGGTGGCCGAGGCCATTCGGCGAGTGATGAATCATTATGCCCAGCAGGAATCCCACTCATGAAAATCCTCGTTACCAACGACGACGGTATCGACGCACCAGGGATCGCGGCCCTTGTTCAAGCTGCCTCGGAGCATGGCCAGGTGGTCGTGGTGGCCCCCAGTCAGCCGGTGTCCGGGGCGAGCCACCAGGTGACCGTTGATCAGCCGCTGGTGGTGCATTCGCTGGGGGAGGAGCGATACGCTGTGGACGGTTCACCGGCGGACTGTGCGCGGGCGGGACTCCTGGAAATCTGCCCCGATGCCGACTGGGTCCTGGCGGGGATTAACCTGGGAGCCAACCTGGGCGTCGATGTCTGGATGTCAGGGACGGTCGGTGCTGTCCGGGAAGCGGCGCTGCTGGGGTGTCCGGCGATTGCCTGGTCCCAGTATTTCATACCTTCCAATCTGCCGGACTGGACCCTTGCTGCCACTGCTGCCAGCGGCATCTTCTCCGACTTGCAGCAGAAGCCTCACAGCCCGGGGACCTACTGGAATGTCAACTTTCCGGAATCCTGCCACCTGCAGTTGGATCCGGCGTGCTGGCAGACGGCCACGCTGGATAATCATCCTCTCCCGGTACATTACGAGAAACAGGCGGATGGATACCATTATCGTTGTGATTATCAGCGGCGCCAGGCGGCCCCGGGTTCAGACGTGGCAACCTGTTTTTCCGGTACCACCACGGTCACGCAGTTGGAAATCGGTTAGCCGGTGGTCCCGCGACCAGTTGCTTGCAGCATTCCTGGTGGAGCCCTATCCTGTGGTCATGAAATACATGCTCCTGTTTATGATCGTGGTCGCCGGCTCGAGGCTGGCGGCGGAGGATCCCGAGATGCTCCTTCAAGACGTGCGCCGGTTGACTGCCGAGCGAAAATTCGACGAGGCGCACCAGATCCTGAGCCGCCTGATCAAGGACTCGCCGGATGAGGCGACACCCTATTACATTCGCGGCCGGCTTAATTTCCAGCGTGGCAGGATGGCCGAGTCGGTTCGGGATTTTGACGCCTATGTCAAGCGGCAGCCGGCAGCGGCGTCCCGGCAGTGGGAGCGGGGGATTGCTCTTTACTACGCGGGGGACTTCAAGGGAGGTGCCGCCCAGTTTGAGCTTTACCAGACATTTCATGACAACGACGTGGAGAATTCCGTCTGGCGGTTCCTCTGCATGGTCCCCACCGAGGGCGTGGAGAAATCCCGCAAGGTGATGCTGCCGATCAAGGACGACCGGCGGATCCCGATGATGAAGGTTTTTGAGATGTTCCGAGGTACGGTAACGCCTGCCGAGGTGCTCGCCAATGTGAAAGAGGATGATCCGCAGGGAGACGTGCTCACCGGGCGGCTCTTCTATGCCCATCTCTATCTCGGGCTCTACCTGGAAGCGGTCGGGGAGAAACGCGAGGCACGCAAGTACATCGCACTGGCGGCGGACAAGAAACTCATGAACCATCCCCGGATCAATGGTTACATGTGGGAGGTGGCGCGTATCCACCACGAGCAGAAGGGGAAGAAGTGAACCGGTGCGGCCAGTTTCAGCTCGAGCCGGGGACATCGAAGTACTCCAGTGCCCATTCCCGCATGTAGCGTACACGCGACGGCACGATCCGGTAAACGATCAGGTCCGGGTTGTCGACCGATCCAAGGTACTGCCGCAGCAGCGGATTGTCCTGCCAGATCTCCTCCAGAAGCGGCCTCTCGTCGACGACCTCGGCAGTCCCGGTGATCCGCACCTGGTCGTGCTCCGGGTTCATGTAACAGAGTTCCACCCGCGGGTTGGCAGCGATTTCCCCGGTCTTGTGGTACTGCCGCAGGTTCGCCACGTAGACGACAAAGCCATCGGTGCGAACCGGGGAGACGGGCCGCAGTCGTGGCTGGTTACCATCGATCGATGCCAGCATGGGAAAGCGGTCCGCGGTGACGACCGCCAGGGCCAGGTCCCGCAGGTCGGCTGGATCGATCGGTTCGGGAGTCGGCTTGTTCATCGCCCCGGCGAGCCTACTTGTTCGAGATGCAGTAGAGGACCTGGTTGGAGCGGATCAGGAGGTGGCCATCGAACGGGGTCGGGGAGGCACGGAAGATCTCCTCGTCGGACTGGCCGAGGGAATTCGTGGCAACCACTTCTGCCTTGGGTCCTGGCTTGATCACGTACGTGATACCGCTCTCGTTGATAGCATAGACCAGGCCGCCGGCGACGATCGGGGTGGAGGAAAACCCTCCCTCCATTCGCTCGGTCCAGACTTCCGTTCCACTGGTCACGTCGTAACAGGTTACCAGCCCGGGTCGCAGTCGGGCGATCAGCAGGAACTTGCCTGCCACGATCGGCGATGGCAGATCCCGGCCGCCGGTACGGGGGGGTTTCCAGAGAACCCGCGAGTCCCCGACCTCCCCCTCTCCTCCCGGTCGGACGGCTACCATGTCCCCGGACAGGCCACAGAGCGTGACCAGGAACTCGCCGGTTGGCGTGACAGTGGGGGTTCCCCGTCCATTGCTGGTCTTGAGTGTCCAGAGCGTGTCCCCGGTAGCCGGATTGTAGGCGGTGACCCGACTGTGGCCGTTGAGCACCACTTCATCCCGGCCCTGCGCCTTAATGGCAATCGGGGAACTCCAGCCACGAATTGCCTGCCGCTGGACCTTCCAGGCCTGCTTGCCGGACTTTTTGTCCAGCGCCGTGATGAAAGCCGTCTCGTCCGCATCACAGTTCTGGATAACCAGGTCGCCAACAATGATGGGGGAGGCGGCCGTGCCCCAGGGGCCGGGGAATGTGCTCAGCTGCTCGGACCAGAGTACCTTTCCGTCCAGGTCGTAACAGTGAATTCCACCACGGCCAAAGAAAGCGATCACCCGTTCCCCGTCGGTGACACAGGTGGCCGAGGCACGGTTGTTCATCGAATGGGTCGGCTCGGCCTCTCCCTCCCATGCCTTCTGTTGCCAGAGGATCTTTCCGCTGGTGCGATCGATGCAGAAAACATGGCGCTGGTTCCCGGAGCTGCTTGCCGAGGTCAGGAAAATACGGTTGCCCCACATTACCGGGGTCGACTGGCCCACACCGGGGATCGTCGTTTTCCAGGTCACCGAGTCGGCGGTCCATGTGACCGGCACGTCGCTGGCGGTGGTGTGCCCGTTGCTCCCTGGCCCCCGCCACTGGTGCCAGTTTTCGGCAGCCGTGGCTGAAATCATCGGTGCAAGCAGGAAGAGAGAAAGTCCGGTTAACCAGGTACGTCTTGTCATCAGGAAATCCTTTCCTTGGGGCTAGGAGAGAGAGCGAATGAGGATGTTTTTCCAGCGGCACTTGGCACCGTTGGGCCATCCCGTGCCTCCATGGACCTGGACGGCAATACTGCCGGCATCACCGAGCTTGGCGTGGATGCCTTCCTTGTCATAGCGGTCGGTGGTGGCACTGGCACCGTCGAATTCACTGACCTTGAGGCCATTGATCCAGGTCGTGATGTAGGGAAACTTGCCCTCAACCTTGACCCGGGCGGTATTCCAGTCATTCACCTTCCAGGCCTTGACCCAGGCATCCGGGGTACAGCTGTGGATCATCCCGACGTCTTTTGCTGTCATGTGCTTGGCCGTGGTGATGCCGACCAGATTCTTGTCGTCATCGTAGGTACCGTTGATATCGAAGGTGCGGGTGTTAAAGCCCGTGGTCCCCTCGCCATAAATGTGTCCCACGTTTCCGGCGTCGTGATAGTCGACCATCATCTGGAAACACTGCCCGACATCGTTCCCCCGAAGGAACAGGCCGGAGCAGACCCCCCAGTCGGGTTTCATGTCGATTTTCAGCTCAAAGTCCTGGAACTTCTTGTCGGTGAGCAGGATGCCGCCGTTCCCGGAGCCAGGAGGATCCTGCTGTCCGGTGATGGTTCCCTCCTCCACCTGCCACTGCCCTCCGGTGCCATGGCCGATGCGTTCCGGGTTCTTGTGCCAGCCGTCGAGTGTCTTGCCGTTAAACAGGACTTCCCATTTTTTCTTTGCCGGGGCGGCGAAGGCCAGGGTGTGAAGGGTGCTGCCGGAGGCAATCGCGGCGGAGGCTGCCAGTGAACTGGCCAGGAAAGTGCGGCGACTGGTGGGGAATCTGCTCATGACAATAATCCTTGCTGGTGTTCTGTCAGGGTACGCGAGCATCATGATAAACACCGGAGTCGGTGAAGGGAAACGATGCGAGCAGAATTCTTGCTCCCTGATTGGAAGGACAAATCCCGGGCTGCTGGTGTGACCTCCGGCAGGTGCGTAGACTGGATGGTCCGAGAGAGGTCGTGTTCCCGCTTCACGGAGAGAATTATGATGTTTCGGCGATTGCTTGTCCTGCTGCTGGCGACCCCGCTTCTTCTGCCTCTCGTGGCAGGTCCGGTCCATGCCGCTGATCGACCGAACGTGGTTTTTATCATGGCCGATGACCTCGGTTACGGTGACCTGGGGTGCTATGGGCAGCAGCGGATCAAGACCCCGGCGATTGATCGACTGGCAGCCGAGGGGATGATGTTCACGGATTTTTATGCCGGCAGTACCGTCTGTGCTCCCTCCCGCTGCGTCCTGATGACCGGTTATCACACGGGACGCTGTTTCATCCGTGGCAATGGAAAGGACAACCTTCGGCCCTCGGATGTGACGATTGCCGAGGTCATGGGTGCCGGGGGCTACCGCTGTGGGATGTTTGGCAAGTGGGGGCTGGGACACGAGGGATCCAGCGGCCTGCCGACAAGGCAGGGATTCGATGCCTTTTATGGCTACCTCGATCAGCACCATGCCCACAACTACTACCCCTCCTTCCTGGTCCGTGATGAAAAGCGGGTGCTGCTTGCCAACGTGGTTCCCGGGGAAGGCAAGTTTGGCCAGGGGGTGGCGACCGAAAAGAAAGAATACAGCCATGACCTGATCATGGCAGAGGCGATGAAGTTCCTCGATGCGAACCACAAGAAGCATTTCTTTCTCTACCTGCCACTGACCATCCCGCATGCAAATAACGAGGCACGCCAGGCAGGGATGGAAGTGCCTGATTATGGACAGTATGCCGACCTGGACTGGCCGCAGCCCCAGAAAGGGCATGCCGCCATGATCAGCCGGATGGATCGGGACCTGGGTCTTCTTTTTCAGCGACTCAAGGACCATGGCATTGACCAGAAGACCATAGTCTTTTTTACCTCCGATAACGGGCCCCACCGGGAAGGTGGGAATAATTCGGATTTCAATGACTCCAATGGTCCACTCAAGGGAACGAAACGGGACCTGACCGATGGGGGCATCCGGGTCCCGCTGGTGGTTCGCTGGCCGGGACGCATTGAGGCGGGATCCAGGAGTGACTTCGTCGGCGCCTTCTGGGACGTGATGCCCACGCTTGCCGAACTGGCAGGGACCGGGAAACACGTTCCGGAGGATATTGACGGCATTTCCTTCCTTCCCAGCCTGCTGGGGCAGGAGACACAGCAGCAGCACGAGTTTCTCTACTGGGCTTTCTACGAGCGAGGTGGTTCAAGGGCGCTGCGCAGCGGTGACTGGAAGGCGGTGCAGCAACCGATTCATACGCCGGTCCGGCTCTATAACCTGAAACAGGACCTGGGAGAACAGAGCGATGTCGCAGCCGCCCACCCGGAACTGGTCAAGAAACTGACCGGGACCATGGATGCTGCTTACGCGCCGTCGACCCGCTGGAAGTTCCCGGAAAAGAAAAAATGACCTGGTATCCAGACCGCGAGATGGTAGGAGTTGCTTTCAGGCCCGGAATGCGCCTGGCCATCCTGGGGCTGCTTTTTCATCTGCTGGCAGGATCCCTGCTGGTGGCGGCAGATCGCCCCAATATCCTGCTTGCCATTTCCGACGACCAGTCGTTTCCCCACGCTTCCATTTACGGGGACCATGGAGTCTCCACACCGGCCTTTGACCGGATCGCCCGGGAGGGGCTGCTTTTTCAGAATGCCTTTAGCAGCTCACCCGGTTGTAGTCCCTCGCGGGCCTCCCTGCTGACCGGACGCTATACCTGGCAACTGGAGCATGCCGGCACCCATGCCAGCAGTTTTTCTTCTCGTTTTGCCTGTTACCCGGACCTGCTCCAAGAGGCCGGGTACCATGTCGGCTACACCGGCAAGCCATGGGGGCCTGGCAACTGGAAGGCCGGGGGGCGGGCACAGAACCCGGCCGGTCCCGCCTTCTCGGGAAAGACGCTCCAGGGGCCGGCCAGCGGGATCAGTAACAAGGACTATGCCGGCAACTTCCGTGATTTTCTCCAGGGTCGTTCGGAGGGGCAGCCTTTCTGTTTCTGGTATGGCGCCCATGAGCCTCACCGCCGCTTCGAAGAGGGAAGCGGGTTACGGCTGGGCAAGTCCCTGGAGGATGCCACCGTACCGTCTTTCCTGCCGGACACTCCCCTGATCCGGTCGGATATCCTCGACTACTACATCGAGATCGAGCACTTTGACCGGCAGCTGGGAGCAATGCTCACGATCCTGGAAGAGACCGGTGAACTGGAAAACACGCTGGTGATTGTCACCAGTGACAACGGGATGGCCTTTCCCCGTGCCAAGGCGAACTGCTTCGAGTTTGGATTCCATGTCCCCCTGGCCATTCGCTGGCCGGCGATGGACAGGCAGCCCGGCCGACAGCTGGATGACCTGGTCAGTTTCGTGGACATTGCTCCCACGCTGCTGGAGGCGGCCGGAGTGAAGGTGCCGGCCGAGATGGTGGGCCGTAGCCTGATGGGGATCCTCCGAAGCCGCCGTGACGGACTGGCCGACAGGCAACGGGTGGCGGTTTACGGGGCACGGGAACGACATTCCAGTTCACGCTACGGAAACCTGGCCTATCCCCAGCGGGCCCTGCGAACGCACGATTACCTGCTGATCCATAACTTTCGGCCCGATCGCTGGCCGGCAGGTGCCCCGCAGAAACTTAATTCCGACGGGACCCCGGGCCCGATGCACGGCGGCTACCACGACATCGACGCTTGTCCCAGCCTGACCTTCCTGATTGAAGGCCGCCAGGATCCGGAGCGTTCTCGCTTCTTTCACCTGGCGGTGGACAGGCGTCCGGAGTTTGAGCTTTATGATATCCGTCGTGATCCCGGCTGCCTGCAGAACCTCTACGAGTCTCCTGAGCATGCCGTGACAGCCACCCGGCTGACAGCGAGGCTCGACCAGCACCTCCGCGCCAGTGGTGACCCGCGGGCCATTGACGGGGGCGATATTTTTGAGACCTACAAGCGTTATAGCTCGATGCGCAGGTTTCCCAAGCCGGAGAAACCATGATAGTCCGATGGCCAGGGTATGCTGCCGTGCAGCGGTTTTTTCTGGCAAGCTGCCTTGCCCTGCTCCCTGCCCTGCTCCGGGCAGAGCCCTGGCAGCGGCACACGATTGATCGCAGTTCGCGCGGTGCCGATGGCGTCCGCCTGGCGGATGCGAATGGTGATGGCCGACTCGATATTGCCACCGGCTGGGAAGAGGGTGGGGTGATCCGGGTTTACCTGAACCCGGGGCCAGCCAGGGCACGCAGTGCCTGGCCACAGGTAACCGTGGGCCGTGTCACATCGCCCGAGGATGCCGTGCTGGTCGACCTCGACGGTGACCGGAGAATGGACGTGGTCAGCTGCTGTGAGGGGAGCCTGCGAACGGTCTTCGTGCACTGGGCCCCGGCGCTGGAATCGGACTACCTCGAGCCGGATGCCTGGAAGACCACGGCCCTGCCGGTCACGGCAGGCAGGCAGATGTGGATGTACGCCCTGCCCGCCCAGGTGGATGGCAGGCAGGGGGTGGACCTGCTGGTCGGTTCCAAGGGGGATGGAGCGACGGTTGGCTGGCTCCAGGCCCCGGCCGATGCCCGGGACCTGGAGGGATGGAAATTCCACTCGCTCTCTCGGGCCGGCTGGATCATGTCCCTGGTGTCACGGGACCTGGACACCGATGGGGATCCGGACGTGATCGTGAGTGATCGCAGGGGGACGTCGCGAGGCCTTTTTTGGCTGGAACACCCGGGCAGGAAAAAGGTCAGCGAGGAGTGGGTGACCCATCGGATCGGGGCCGACGGCCTGGAAGTCATGTTCCTCGATGTGGGATACCTGGATGGGGACCGTCGCGAGGATATCCTGCTGAGCACCCGCAACAGCCGGATGCTTGCCTTTTATCGACTTGCTGGAAAAGGAGTTCGCTGGCGCAGCGAGCAGATTCCCAACCCCCATGGCACCCCTTACGGCAAGGCAGTGGCGATTGCCGACCTGGACGGGGATGGTCATGCCGATATCGTGCACGACACGAACACCGGTGGGAATCGCAGCCATCCCGGCGTGACCTGGCTGAGGAGGGCCACGTCCGCAACCGATCCCTGGACCGTGACCGATATCAGCAACAGCGAGGGCGTCAAGTTTGACCTGCTGGCGACGATCGACCTGGACGCGGATGGAGACCTGGACGTGGTCGGCTGCGAGGAACGTGACAACCTTGGCGTCTTCTGGTACGAGAACCCGCTCGGCAGGTAGTCCCCGTGGCACTCTCTGTCGAGGCCGGGATTACTTGATCGGCGAGTAGTCGGTGGGGACCAGGAACTGGCTTTCCACTTTCGTCACGATCGGCCCATCCGCTTTGGATGCGGCGAATGCTTTCTTCCAGTCCGGGTCATCCCGGAATGCTTTCCAGGATGCCTCTCGTGCTTCCATGGAGGGATAAGCAAGGATATAGACCAGCGTGTTGGCCGCGGTGTCCTCGTCAGTGGGAGTCCAGTAGCCGACAAGCTGCATCCCGTGCTTGACGAAAATCTTGTTGGTATGGTCACGGAAACGGGCATGCAGGGCATCCAGTCTGCCGGGTGCCGTGGTATAGGTCCGCATCTCAAAAACACGGTCGGCTTTTTTCTTGTCTCGCGCCGAGGCATCGGTCAGGAGCGATGTGACCAGGCCGACGCTCAGGAGGGTAAGCAGGATCCAAAGAGATGTGTGACGCATGGTGACGTGTCCTCCGGTTCAATAACAGACAGGGTGATAGTTCTCGTTTTCTCTTACCGGGCGGCAAAGTGCAAGGATGGAGTGCGTGCTAAAGTTCCATGCTGAAATTTGTCAGCTTCTGCACACCATCGGCCGTCACCAGGTAGTTGTTTTCGATTCGCATGCCGGCAGCCAGTGGAGGGTCGTAAAGTCCAGGTTCCGCCGTGAAGACGTCTCCCTGTTCAAAGCAGTCGTCCCAGAAGGGATTCAGGTGGGGTGCCTCGTGTGGAAAGAGCCCGATGCCATGTCCCAGGTGGTGGGTGAAATTCCCCACGGGAGCCTGCCCGAGCAGTTGCTCGACCTGCCGGAACAGGTCGACGGCACTGGCGCCGGGACGAACGGTCTCCTCGACCAGTTGGAAGACATCCATGATCCTGGACCAGGCGTCCTGTTGCAGGGAATTCACTTCGGTAACCGCGATGGTTCGACAATTATCGGCAAAGTAGCCGCGGTAAGCGGGGCCCAGGTCCAGGATGTAGAGTTCCCCTGCAGCAGCCAGAACCCCCTCGCGGGGCGGCCCGCCCCGCGAGTTGCACTGGTAGTCATTGCCGGTGCCTGTGAGCATTTCTCCGCAGTGTTCCACGGCCGCTGATTGCAACTGGTTAAAGACCTCCAGTTCACTTATTCCAGGACAGATGATCTCCCGCGCCCGCTCGTACATTTTCTCGGTGGCCCCAATGGCCACCTGGATGGCAGCCAGTTCATCGGCTTCCTTGCGCCGGCGGAGGCGGTAGAGTTGCGGTTCCACATCCACCAGGTCTTCTTTCTGCTGCGGCGCGAGTGTCCCTGCCAGGTGCTGGGGAAAGGCGGAATACTCGACCCCCAGGACAACCGGCGCCGAAAGCTCCATCGCCCCGGCCAGGGCGCTGCAGCAGGCCTCCGACTGGTCGTTGCGGAGCGTGGAATGCCACTGGGCCTCGTAGCGTACCAGCTCGTCGGCACGGGCCCGTGGAGCGACCGTGTCAGGCAGTACCAGGGTGACTTTTCCATCGGAGGTGATGGCTGCCGCTGAGCGGAACAGCCACTTGCACCATTGCCCGGTGATCCATTGCACATTCTCGGGGGTGACGGCGATGACCAGGTCGATCCCCTGTTCGTTCATCCAGTCGGTGAGTCGTTGCTGCCGGTTCAGGCAGCTGTCCTGGTCAAGGGAGGGTGGGGCATGCATGGGAGGGCTGCTAGTTGACCGAAGGATCCTGGGGAAACGAGTTGCTGGAAATCGAATCGCCAAGGATTTCCATCCCGACGGAGGATTTCATCTCACGCCACATGTGCTCGGTTTCTGCAAACAGGTCAGGTTGGCTCGCCGCCGGGTCATGGGGAACGATGAACCAGCCACCCCGCTCGAGTTCTCCTTCCAGCTGGCCTGCCGACCATCCGGCATAGCCGCTGTAGACGCGATAGGGGCCGGCGGCCATTCCGATCACGTGCTGCAGGTTGTTCTTCTGGCTGGCGAAATAAACTCCCGGCAGGATCTCCCTCTCGGAGTATTCTGCCAGCGTGTGGATGACGACCAGCGGACCGGGAACCGGGCCGCCATAGTAAATCAATTCGCTGGTCGTCCTCTCCAGGTCCACGCCATCATCGTCCAGCAGTCGCATCACGTCATCGACCGGATCAGAAGTTGGCCGGTTGAGTATCACGCCGACTGCCCCCTGGTCATCATGCTCGATGACCAGGACCACCGTGCGAAAGAAATTGTCGTCGCAGAGCCCGGGAGGAGCGATCAGGCAGAATCCCTGCAATGATGACATCGTTTAATCCTCGTGCGGGGGTTGCAGCAGATCCTGCCAGCGGCAGCCAGCGAGGGAGAGCCCGACACCAAAACCGATCAACAGGTTCATGCTGGCCGCGTCAATCAGCCCCTCCTGGCGCAGTTGCCAGATCAGCACCGGCAACGTCGAGGAGACCGTGTTGCCATAGGACTTCATTCGTATTGGCACACTCTCCTCGGGGAGCTTCAGCCGCATTCGAAGCTGGTCGAGCATCTTGAAGGTGGCCTGGTGCATCAGGTAAAGATCGATCTGGTCCGATGTCGTTGCGGACTTGTCCAGGATCCTGTCAATCAACTGGGGAATCTCGTTGATCGTGAAATTGATCAGGCTGGGACCATCCATGTAGAGGTTGCTCTTCCAGCGATGCCGGTGCCTTGGCTGGAGTGCCTCCGGCCCACACCGCATGCCCCCCTCGGTCAGCATCAGCATGTCCGCCCCGCTGCCGTCGGTGCCGAAGCTGAAGCTCGAAAACGATGGCTGGTCGTGTGAATCGATAAGCGTGGCAGCGGCTCCATCTCCAAAAATGGTGCGCAGGCTACGGTCTGCCTTGTCGATGTACTTGCTGTATGTTTCCGCCGTGCTAACCAGAACCCGGGACGCGGCGCCGCTCTGGATCAGGCCGTCTGCCAGCGAGAGTCCGTAGACAAAGCCGGAACAGCCAAGGTTGAAGTCCAGTGCCCCGCAGCGGGTCGGGAGTCCCAGTTGCTGCTGCATCAGGCAGGCGGTCGTGGGGAGGGGGTAGTCGGGCGTCTGCGTGCAGAAGAGCAGGAAATCAATGCTCTGCGGATCAATCTTGTGGTCGGCAAACAGCTTCTCTGCCGCCAGGATGCCCAGGTCCGAGGCGAACTCATCCTCGCCGGCAATATGCCGGGCACCGATCCCGGTCTTCTCATAGATCAAGTCCATGTTCCAGGCGGGATGTTCCGCCAGGAGGTCGTCATTCGTTTCCACGCGATCGGGGAAATGAACGGAAATCGGTCCAATGGCTGCGTGATTCACGAGAAAATAACGCTCTAGAGGAGGCGAATGTTTACTGGGGGGACTGGAAGGCTCCATTCAAAGCAGTCTTCAATATAA
Source organism: uncultured Pirellulaceae bacterium (assembly GCA_964476375.1). Taxonomy (GTDB): domain Bacteria; phylum Planctomycetota; class Planctomycetia; order Pirellulales; family Pirellulaceae; genus SAT2750. Next base: position 24,670 of record CAYYZW010000162.1, on the reverse strand, counting down.
CCCACCAGCTTGGGTTTCGGTAAGACGGCAGGGAACTCGTCTTTAAAGACACTTTTTCCATCGCTATACTCCCGTCCTCCAGAATCCCGCTTGCAAGGTCCTTTTTATGCCACCTGTTGCACGTCGCCATTTCCTTCATGCCGTTGGCGGCTTCGCCTGCTGCGGGGTGGCAGGCCAGCTTGGAGCCACCTCTCCCCTGTGGCGGTACGAGAGGACTTTTGGGGGGCTCCAGGTGCTGGCTGATTTTGTCCCCCGGGACCTGGGCTGTTTTGACCAGTTGTCCCGCTTGCGAGATGACCTGCGACAGGCCCTGGAGTTGCGGCTTCCGGACACCCTGGTCCGGATCCTGCTGTTCAAGGACCGGGCACGGATGCGTGCTTACGTCCGCCGCACGCTCCCCACAGCACCCGACCGGCGGGCCCTGTTTGTGCACCAGTCCCATTCATCGACGATCTATATCAGCGAGGGGCCGTCCCGCCAGGAAGACCTGCGGCATGAATTTGTGCATGCCCTGCTTCACCATTCGATCCCCTCCATTCCACTCTGGCTGGATGAGGGACTGGCGGAGTACTTTGAAGTTATCCCCTCTCTCCGCACCACGCGGGAGGATTACCGGCTGGCGATCCAGGCGGAGCTGGGCAATGGCACAACGGTTTCCCTCTCTCACCTGGAACAGCTTCGACAGGTTGACCAGATGCAGCTTGTCCACTATCGCCAGGCCTGGGGCTGGGTCCATTTCCTGCTTCACGGCTGCCCACCGGCACGTGATGAGCTGGTGCGTTACCTGGGGGACCTGGGAAGTGGCATCCCGGCCGGCCAGCTGGAGCGCCGGCTCACGCAGCGCGTGGGCCGGCTCCAACGCCGGTTTCGCGAACATTTTTCCGTTCCGACCTAAAGGCCGGGCTGCTGGCAGCTACTTTTTCTTCTTTGCTGCTGCTTTCTTGGCCGGGGGGCCGGCAATGCCGATCACGCCCACGCCGACACGGGGACCCGCGGCGCCTGAGGGCTGGCTCTTGAGGTCGTCTGCACCCGCGTGGATCACGATGGAACGCCCGAGGATGCTGATCACCTTGAGTTCCTTGGCCTTGATGTTGATCTCGGCTACGCCCTCGGCATTGGCCGTGATATTGCCCAGGTCACCAGCATGGTGCTTGTCCGAATCCGGTCCACCATGGTCATGGCCGTCAGGATTGAAGTGTCCACCGGCTGATGTGCCATCGGCAGATCTCGTGTCACCAAACTGGTGGATATGAAATCCGTGTTGTCCCTCGGTCAGGTTGCGGACGCGACCGGTGACATGAACCCAGCCGTCGTGCTGCTTGAAAGACAGGGTTCCGAAAACCTTGTTTCCCTTGGTGGCACGGATCCGGCAGGCGGCACCATTCGGAGCGATCTCCGCATGGTCATCTTTCTCGTCGGCATGCACTGCAAACAGGGTCACGGCGGCCGTGGAAAGGGTAATGAAGAAAAGTGTGGTAAGTCGCATGGATCGTTCCTTATCAAACGTCAAGAAGAGGATTGGGATCTGCCAGCCTATCGGCTGCCACGGGAGGATGCAAGTTCCCGGTCGCCCCGATTAGGAGGGATGCGCGGGCGACCAGTTCGACTCGATGTTGGCTCACTTTTGACCCGATAAATACTGTTGCCAGGCACTCCCCTGTTCTCCGCAAGGACCAGCATGCATTTTTTCAGGTACCTTTACCACCAGCATGTCCGGGCACCCCGTGCCGAGCGCCCGCTGTACCGTACTATTTACCGGCGACGGCCACGGCAGGTGGTCCAGGTGGGACTGGGCGATGGAGACCAGGTTGAGCGGATGCTCCGGTTTGCTGCGTCCTGCGCCGGCAGCGAGGGACTGGCATTTGCCGGTATTGACCTGTTTGAAGCCCGTCCCACGAGCCAGCCCGGGATGACCTACCAGCAGGCACACCGCCGTTTTGGGGCGCTGATGGAACAGTTCTCGCTGGTCCCGGGAGATCCTTACACGGCCCTTTCCCGGGCAGCCAACCGCCTCTTGCAGACGGACCTTCTGGTGATCCGGGCCGGCCATGACCCGGCATCACTCCAGCATGGCTGGCTCTACGTACCTCGCATGTTGCACGAAACCTCGGCCGTGCTGATCGAAGAGCCAGGGCCGGATGGTTCCTGTTTCCGGACCATGGATGTGGCGGAGATTGCTCACCTGGCTGCCGATGTCCGTGTGCCGCGAAAGCGGGCGGCCTGAACCATCAGGCTTTCCAGATCTTTTCCCGACCGGGGAATCCACCCAGCGCGTTGCGGGTGTCGACAACCAGTGGGGCGTGCTCGGCCACCATCTCCCAGTCATAGGCATCGTGATCGGTCACGATCAGCAGGCAGTCGAGTGAAGAGAGATACCCGGGAGTCAGTTCCTCGCTGGTCAGTCGTGGGACCTGGAAACTCCGCATGGATGGGAGAACCGGAATGTGGGGGTCGTTGTAGCTGATTGTCGCACCCGCCGCTTCCAGCAGTTCCATCAGCTTGAAGGCGGGGCTCTCTCGCGGATCATCCACGTTGGGCTTGTAAGCCACGCCCAGGATACCGATACGGGAGCCGGCAAGCTGCTTTCCCGAGTCTGCCAGGGCCTCTTCCAGTCGGCTTATGACATGGGCTGGCATGCCGGAATTCACGTCCCCTGCCAGTTCGATAAAGCGCGTGGCCATCTGGTGCCGCTTGGCCAGCCAGCTCAGGTAGAAAGGGTCAATCGGGATGCAGTGACCACCGAGTCCCGGCCCCGGGTAAAACGGCTCAAACCCGAAAGGTTTCGTGCGTGCCGCATCGATGACTTCCCAGATGTCGATGTCGATTCGCTGAAAAAGCATCTTCAGCTCATTAACCATGGCAATATTTACCGACCGGTAAGTATTTTCCAGGATCTTGCAGGCCTCGGCAATTTCACAACTGGAGACAGGGACCGTCTCGACCACGACGCGGGAATAAAGAGCCTCAGCCATCCGCAGGCTGTTTGGTTCAATGCCACCGACCACCTTGGGGATGCCGGCAGTGGAAAAATTCGGGTTACCAGGATCCTCGCGCTCGGGACTGTAGGCAAGGTAGAAGTCGTCTCCTGCTTTCAGTCCTTCCTGCTCCAGGATCGGCAAGAGGATCTCCCGGGTGGTGCCAGGATAGGTGGTGCTTTCCAGGATGATGAGCTGCCCCGGACGGAGCGTGCTGGCGATCGATCGAGCCGTTCCCTCGACGAAGGAAAGATCCGGCTGGCGATTGTCTGCAAGCGGTGTGGGGACACAGATCAGGATCACGTCCGCCTCGGACAGTCTCTGCATGTCACTTGTGACCTGGAAAGAACCAGCCTCGACCTGCCTGGCAATCCAGCTGCCTTCGATGTGCTTGATATAACTCTTTCCGGCCTCGAGTTGCTGGATTTTCTTCTCATCCAGGTCAAATCCAAGGCACTCAAAACCCGCATCCAGGAAGGTCTTGGAGAGTGGAAGCCCGACATAGCCGAGTCCGACCACCCCGATGCGCGCCTTTTTGTCATCGATCGCCTTAAGCAGTGTGTCGGTGTCGGCGGTATGGTTCATGACAAGATCCTGCTGGGACGGCTGCACAGCCGGGCGGGGGATCTGCGAAATCAAGCGGTGAAAACAGGGATGCAGTCCCTGTCTTGCCGCCCCTGTTTATGCCAATATAACACTGGCGTCCCGTCATCAGCCCTCTCAATCCAGGCCAATTCAATAGGGAATTCGATGCCAGCCATCCTCGTAACCGGCGCAGCCGGTTTTATCGGTTTCCACGTCACCCGTCGATTGCTCGAGAACGGTGTGGAGGTTGTCGGAATCGATAACCTCAACGATTACTACGATCCCCAGTTGAAAAAAGATCGGCTTGCAGAGCTTGATGGCACGCCTGGATTCCAGTTTCAGAAGCTCGACCTCCTGGAGGAAGAGCCGCTGCAGGCGCTTTTCCAGGAGCATGGTTTTCAGCAGGTGATCCACCTGGCTGCCCAGGCCGGCGTGCGGCACTCGCTGGAGAATCCACGGGCTTACATTGACAGTAACGTGGTTGGTTTTCTGAACCTGCTTGAATCCTGCCGCCGCCAGGAGGTGGGGCACCTGGTCTATGCGTCTTCCAGCAGTGTTTATGGTGCCAACACGAAGATGCCATTTTCCGTTCGGGACAGTGTCGATCACCCCCTGAGCCTCTACGGGGCCACCAAGAAGTCCAACGAGCTGATGGCCCATGCCTACAGTCACCTGTTCCGTCTTCCCACCAGCGGAATACGTTTTTTTACCGTGTATGGCCCCTGGGGGCGGCCCGACATGGCACTCTACCTGTTTACCCGTGCCATTCTCGAGGGGCGTCCGATTGAGCTTTTTAACGAGGGGAAAATGCGCCGCGGGTTTACCTTTATCGATGATGCGGTCGAGGGGATCCTGCGACTGGTCGATCATCCGGCAGAGGGGAATCCGGACTGGCAGCCGGAGGATCCTGAACCGGCCAGCAGCTCGGCACCTTACCGCGTCTACAACATGGGGACCTCCGATCCGGTAGAACTGTCCCTGTTTGTCGAGCTGCTGGAAAAGGCGCTGGGGCGTACCGCGATCAAGCAGATGGCGCCAATCCAGCCGGGGGATGTGCCGGCAACCAGTGCCGACCTCGCGTCGCTGGTCGAAGCGGTCGACCCCCTGCCCTGCACCCCCCTGCCGGAAGGAATACGTCACTTCGTCAGCTGGTACGGCCAGTATCACCAGGTGGAAGACATCCCTGCCGACTGAGGAGCGGGTCGTTGCCACTTTTCCCGGGCTCGATTATGCTGGCTTGTTCTACCGCTGGGACGACCTTGAAGGCGGGGATGGGGGAACCATGATGCACACCGCTGGTGACGATAACGCCCCTCGGACCATGTTCGAGAAGATCTGGCAATCGCATCTCGTCCACCAGGAGCCGGACCAGCAGGCCATCCTCTATGTCGACCTGCACCTGGTTCACGAGGTCACAAGCCCCCAGGCATTCGAGGGCCTGCGACTTGCCGGGCGCCAGGTTCGCCGCCCCGCACGAACGATTGCCACCCCCGATCACAATGTCCCGACCACCGACCGGACCCTGCCGATTGTCGACGAGATCGCGCGTCTGCAGATTGATACGCTGCGGGGTAATTGCCAGGAATTTGGTATCACGCTCTATGACCTGGACAGTCCCCACCAGGGGATTGTCCACGTGATCGGTCCCGAGCTGGGCTACACCCAGCCGGGGATGACAATTGTCTGTGGTGACAGTCATACTGCCACCCATGGAGCGTTCGGCGCGCTGGCCTTTGGGATCGGGACCAGCGAAGTGGAGCACGTGCTGGCAACCCAGACCCTGCTCCAGCAACTGCCTCGCACGATGCGGATCACGATCGACGGGGAACGGGGGCCGGGAGTTACGGCCAAGGACCTGATCCTCTACCTGATTGGCCAGATCGGTACCTCGGGTGGTACCGGCCACGTGATCGAGTTTGCCGGCTCTGCGATCCGTCAGCTCAGCATGGAAGAGCGAATGACGGTCTGCAATATGACCATCGAGGCGGGAGCCAGGGCGGGGATGATCGCCCCGGATGAGAAGACGTTTGAGTACCTGCGAGGGCGGGAATTCGCCCCCGCGGACCTGGATGCAGCCATCCAGGAATGGAGCCAGTTGCCGACCGATGAGGGAGCTGCTTTTGACAGTGAATGGACATTCGAGGCCGACCAGATTGTTCCCCAGGTGACCTGGGGGACAAATCCCGGCCAGGTCGCCCCTGTCACGGCGACGATTCCAGACCCGCAGGCGAGCCAGTCCGAACAGGAGAAAAAGAGTGTTGCCGCGGCCCTGGCCTACATGGGACTGGAGCCGGGCATGCCGATTGAAGAGGTTCGCATCGACAGGGTCTTTATCGGTTCCTGTACCAACTCGCGCATTGAAGACCTGCGGGCGGCAGCCCAGGTCGCGCGAGGCCACCAGGTGCATGATTCGGTCCATGCCATGGTTGTTCCCGGCAGTGGCGTGATCAAGCAGCAGGCAGAAGCAGAAGGACTTGACGCCGTCTTTCGGGAGGCAGGTTTTGAGTGGCGCGAGGCGGGCTGCAGCATGTGCCTTGCCATGAACCCGGACAAGCTCGAGCCGGGCGAACGTTGTGCTTCAACGAGTAACAGGAATTTCGAGGGGCGCCAGGGGAAGGACGGTCGCACCCACCTGGTCTCCCCTGCGATGGCGGCAGCTGCGGCTGTCTCGGGGCATTTCGTTGATGTGCGGCACTGGAAATTTGTCAACTAAATCGAGGGGCATGGGAATGCAGGCATTTACCCACCATCGCGGGCTGGTCGTCGCCATGGACCGCGCCCATGTCGATACCGACCAGGTGATTCCCAAGCAGTTCCTCAAGCGGATTGAAAGGAGCGGGTTTGGCCAGTTCCTTTTCTTTGACTGGCGTTTTCTCCCGGATGGGAGTGCGAATCCGGATTTTGAACTCAATCGGCCAGGCAGCGAGGATGCTTCGATCCTGCTTGCCCGGGATAACTTTGGCTGTGGATCAAGCCGGGAGCATGCGGTCTGGGCGCTGGCCGATTATGGTATCCGCTGCGTGATCGCTCCCTCCTTTGCCGACATTTTCTTTAATAACTGCTTCAAGAACGGTCTCCTGCCAGTGGTCCTGGAGGAGGCTCTCATCGATCAGCTTTTTGCCAATGCGGCCAGCGGTGATTACCAGTTGACGGTGGACCTGGAGGCCTGCCAGGTGCGTGATGACGATGGTCTGGAGAGGGGTTTTTCGGTCGACTCGTTTCGCAGGCAGTGCCTGCTCGAGGGACTGGATGACATTGCCCTGACACTCCAGCACGAGGATCGGATCGGCGCTTTTGAGCAGGCACGAGGTGACTAGAGGACAAAAAGCGGGAAGGGGACATCATGGGATTTTGCAGGCGGCGGATGTCGCTATTTCTGCTGCTTGCCGGCACTTCCATGCTGCAGGCGGAACCGGCCGTGGAAACAGTTCTGGAGCGTCTCAAGAATCCTGTTGCGGTGGCACTGCAGCCGGAGACCGGTGTGATCTTCATCGCCGAGGGAGGAGCTGGGCGCGTGGTGCGGGTCGTTGAAGGCCAGGCCGAGGAAGTGATCGGTGGTTTCCCGGTGGAACAGTACGGGGACGGCCCGAAATTCACGATCGGGCCGCTCGGCCTGACCTTTCTTGACAAGGACCACCTGGTGGTGGGGGGCGGCGGCCAGGCGGACGGCGAGGACATGCTGCGCGTCTACCGGGTGCCCGAGGAGGGCGCGGTCAAGGCCGACCAGATGGTTAGCAGTTCCACGCTGGGGCCATTAAATGATCTTGAAGGAGAGGGGAACTTTTATGGCCTGGCCCGGGTGGGAGGCGTTCTTTACGTCACCTGTAACGGGGATGATACCAAGGGCTGGATTGCCCGCGCGGTGATCGCCGGGGGGGCCGAGAAGACGATAGGGCCCCTGGAAAGGGCGATTGCCACCAAGGTGGCCACCGGGCTCGACGCCCCCGTGGCCCTTGCCGTGGCACCCGATGGGAGCCTGGTGGTCGGACAGATGGGTGAAATCAAGGTGGCCGGCGACAGTGGCCTGACCTTTTACCATCCCAGTTCAGGGAAAATGCTGGCCCATTTTGCCACAGGTCTGCACGATATCACCGGGCTGGCCTACGGCCCTGGCGGGATGCTCTATGCCACCGATTTTTCCTGGCTGGAGCCGGGCCAGGGAAGCCTCTCCCAGTTGCTCTCGGTGCGAGGCAGGAAGCAGACGGTCAAGGCCCGCACGGTGATGCCGCTGGAGCGGCCTACCGCGATTGCTTTTACTTCCAGCGGGGCCGCCCTGGTGACCGTGCTGGGAAGCGGTAACAAGCAGGCGGGAGGAAAGCTGCTGCGGATCACGCTCGATCCCTAGCCGCCAAGAACCGTTTCGAATCCCATTTCCCGGATCATCTGCTCGTCCTTTTCGGGGGCCTGGCCACTGGTGGTCAGGTAGTCTCCCACGAAAATCGAGTTGGCTGCGTAAAGGCCCAGCGGCTGCAGGCTGCCAAGATGAACTTCCCGGCCCCCGGCAATGCGGATTTCACAGTCCGGGTTGACAAAGCGGAACATCGCCAGTGCCTTCAGGCAGTACTGGGGTGTGAGATCATCCTGCCCGGCCAGCGGGGTCCCGTCGATCGGGGTCAGGAAGTTCAGCGGGATCGAGGCGGCACCCTGCTCACGCAATTCGCAGGCCATCTCCACCACGTCCTCGTCCGTTTCTCCCATCCCGATGATCCCGCCGGAGCAGATCTCCAGGCCTGCCCTGCGTACCGCGTCAAGCGTTTCCAGGCGATCCTGGTAACTGTGGGTGCTGCAGATCTCGGAATAAAAATCCGGACTGGTATTGAGGTTATGGTTGACCCGGTCCACCCCGGCGGCCTTCAGCCGGCCCGCCTGCTCGTCATCGAGCAGTCCCAGGCAGGCGCATATTTTCAGGTCATGCCGGCGTTTGATTTCCGGCACGAGCGTTTCCACGGCCTCGATTTCTTTCTCGCTGGGGCCGCGGGCCGAGATCACCAGGCAGTAAGTTCCTGCTTTTTGCCGGGCAGCCATTTCAGCCCCCTCGAGCAGTTTCTGGCGGTTGAGGATGTTGTACTTGGGGATCGTCGCCGTGGAAGTTTTTGACTGGGAGCAGTAGGTGCAGTCTTCCGGGCAGAGGCCACTCTTGGCATTCATGAGGAAATAAAGCTGCACCTTTTTGCCGAAATACTTGTGCCGGATACGAAACGTCGCGGCCAGCAGGTCCAGTAGTTGCTCCTCCGGACAGTGCAGAATCGAGAGCGCCTGCTGCCGGTCAAGCGGGGCACCGGAAAGAACCTGGCTGGCAAGGAGTTGCCAGGGGCATGCCTGGGACGTGTCGGTGGTGATTGATGTCATCGTGTGGGGCCGTCTCTGCCTGCGGGGAATTCCGCCTTGCTCCGTGCGAGGCGTGATACGATGATGACCACTTGCCCGCATGCTGGCAAGGCCTTTGTCGCTTGGCAGCATGCCTGGCATGGATCACAATGCTCAGGGAAGAGTGAAGCCGGTCTCTATGGCGAGGGAAGTGAAGCGTGCAACAACAGTTTCTGGCCCGGGTGGGAGTGATGGGATACGTCGGCAGGTTTGCCGCCGCATTGCCGCTGCCGGTCTCCCGTGGCAGCCGGGTTGTCTGTCGTACCGAGCGGGGCCTGGAAGTGGCGGAGCTGCTTGGTGATGTGGAGAAAGTGTCATTGGGCGAGGTCGATGGGACCGTGCTGAGAAAAGTCACACCCAGTGACGACCTGCTGCTGGCGCGGATCGAGAAACACCGGGATGAAGCCTACCGGGCCTGTGTTCTGCTGCTCAAGGAGCACCGGTTGGACGTCACGCTGATGGAAGTGGAGCAGCTGTTTGATGGCGCGACGCTGGTTTTTTACTTCCTTGGGGAGACGACGGACAAACTGGAATCGATCACGGACCAGCTGGCCGAGGAATATGAGTCGAAGGTCCAGTTCCGACGTTTTGCCCGCAGCGTGGTAGAGGGGTGTGGGCCGGATTGTGGCACCGACGAGGGGGCCGGCTGCAGTCTCGATGGATGTTCCAGCTGCCTGCTGGCAACATCCTGTACGGCTTCCGTGGAAAATTAGCCCCGACCTAGCTGCTCTCTGGCGGCAGGCTTGCAAGCAATTCAGCCATTTCCGCCGCCGCATGCTCGTTTCCCTGGACCCCGGCATGCCGGATCCCGTTAACGAGGAACTGGCGTGCCTGGCCAACCTCGCCGGTTCCTACCAGCAGCTGTGCCGCCATGAAAAAGGCCGGCACGTGGGGTGGATCGTTGTCCATCAACGGGGCAAAGGCGGCCAGGCTTTCTTCCACCTGGCCCACCTTGCGATATTCCATTGCCAGGGCATAACGCAGAAAGAGATCATCCGGCTCATCGACGAGCATCTGCTGGATGGATTCAAGTCGGGATAAATTCAATGTTTCTCCAGCCTTCCTAGCTTGCCTGGTCAAGAAAATCGGAAAACTTTTCTCAACTGTTACGCTCACACGTGCCGATAACGGGAGGTCGATCTTAATGAACGCAGGATTCTGCCGTGGGGGCCAGGCACCATCCTGCCACGATCACAGCCGACCATCATCGCTTTCACGAACCCGTCGCACAAGAAGAGGAGTGGTCCTCATGGCCCGAACGATCTTGATCCTGCTTACACTGGTTATTGGCATCAGCCTGGTTGCCCTGGTCTATGGCCAGGATCGCCAGCCCCGCGAAGCGGCGGATAGGAACACCAGCACCTCGTCGAGAGATGATTCTTTTCCCCTGCCGACGGACACAACGGTCTCGGTCCTGGAGGGGGACAGCGACGCATTCCCTGCCCCGGCGGTGTTGCCACCGTCGACCCTGGAAGAAGCCGTGCCGGTCATTGGCCAGCCACAGGCGGCGACTCCGTCAGAGCCTTACTACAGTCGCGATCCAGTGGAAACACCATCGCTCGAGCAGCCGACCTCGCAACAGTTCGTCCCTCGGCCACAGCTTGAAAACGTGGAAACGGTAACGGTTCAGCCTCTCTCGCTTGAGAGCGAGCCACGTCCCTTCCCGCCAGGGGCCATCCAGGCCACCATCCAGGATGGATCACTCGCTCCCGGACAGCTTCCGGCCGGTTCCAGCGGGCCTGCCACGTCGACCCGGAGCCGGATCCCGGACATTCTGGTCGAGGCAATCGGCCCATCCACGATCCAGGTGGGCCAGGGTGCGACCTGGAAGGTCCGGGCCACCAATCGCGACAGTAGCCCCAGTGGCCAGGTTGTCCTGCAAGTCCAGCTTCCACGATGGATGGAACTGGCATCCAGCCAGACGACCTCCGGAACGGTGGACCAGGGATCCGAGAGCGGGGGCCTGCTTCCGGTCGCCTGGCAGCTTCCCGCGATCGCGGCCGGAGCGACGGAAACCTGGGCGATGAAACTCGTGCCCGAGGAGAACAAGTCATTTGACCTGCAACTGGAATGGTCGGTGCGGCCGGTCGTGCTCAGCACCGCCATTCGCGTGGTGCAACCGGAACTTCACGTCGACATCGATGGCCCGGGAGAGATGATCTTTGGCCAGACGAGGGTATTTACAGTCCGGCTGACCAATCCCGGAAACGGCGATGCCCAGGGTGTGATCCTGCAGCTTCAGCCGGGAGATGCCCGGCAGCCGGTGGGGATGATCGCCGCTGGTGGAAGCAAGAGCCTGGAGCTGGAACTGACGGCAGAACAGGCCGGGCAGATGCAGATTCGTGCTCTGGCGACCGCGCAGGGGCTGGCACCGGTGATCGCCGATCAGGAGATCCTTATTCGCCATGCAGACCTGGCGGTCAGTATCCGCGGCCCGTCCAACTGTTTTGCCGGCGTTCCGACAGTCTACCGGATGGTGATTGAGAACCGTGGCGATGCCCCGGCCGAGGGGATTGCCGTGCAGGCAGCCCTGCCGCTGGGAGCACGGCTGGTAGGCAGTGGCCAGCAGAACCCGGTCGACAACACCATCGCCTGGGCCGTGGGCAGGGTGGATGCAGGTGCCAAGAGAGCGTTTGAGTTCCAGTGCGAGTTCACCCGAGATGGAAGCCATCCGTTGCACGTCCGTGTGACCGGGGATGGCGTCGACCCGGCGGTCGATTCCATGACGGCCAGCGTACAGGGGGTCGCCGACCTGAAGCTGGTGGTGAACGCTCCGCAGGGCCCGCGGAGCCTCGAGGACCTGGCAGTCTTTGAACTGACAGTCATGAACCGTGGTACGAGTCCTGCCCGGGATGTCTCTGTGATTGGCCATTTCGGCTATGGAGTGGAGCCGGCCAAGGTGAGCGGTGCGCGAGCAGAACTGCTTCCAGGCCAGGTGCTGTTTGACGCCATCAAGGAGATTGGTCCGGGAGAAAAAGTGGTTCTGAAAATCCATGCCCAGGCGAACGTGGCCGGCCGCCACCAGTTCCGTGCCGAGGTCATCTCGCGAGATCCCGAGACACGCCTGGTCCAGGAGGAGATGACCTGGTTCCTGGACGGGAGGGTCCAGGCCGCCTCCGCCACGCAGGAGTAAGCAGCCTAACTCTTCTTGTCCATCTGGGATCCCGTGTCGGTGGCCCGCAGCGAGAGGGGATGTTCGGCGCGGGGGTCTTCCACCTGGACGGCAATTTTCCCTACCAGGACCCCCTCGAGCAGTTCTCCAACCAGCTCGTGTCGCCAGCCACGGGAAAGCAGCGGAGGGTCGTCGTCCTCGGAGGGGGGGCCATCCAGGCGAAGAGCGACCAGTTCGCGGATATTTTGCATACTGGCGACCAGGTTGGGTGCTATTTTTGCCTCGCGGCAGTGCGCGTTGAGGGCGGCTGCCAGGAACTGGCAGAGCGAGGATCGCTGGCGGATCGAGTTGCTCCTGGGTGGCTGGGGGCAGTCTTCTTTCGGCACATCCAGGCCACGCTGAATCGCCTCGGCGATGGTCGGCAGGTGCTGCTGCAGGTGCCGGTGGTGCATGCCACGAATGGCCCGGATTCTTTTCAGGTCCGTGAGCTGGCGGCGGGCAAGCTCGGCCAGCAGGTCATCGCGAAGGACGCGTCGGGTAAGCTTGTTGGTGGAACGCGCCAGGTCGTCCCGCCAGTGCCAGAGCTCGCGGGCAATCGCCAGGCTGCGAGCCGGGAAGGAACCGATCCCGGAGACCGATCGCCAGCGTTCTCCGCCAAGCTGGGACTCCTGCTTGCGGAGCCAGTTGGCCATCTCCCCCTCGAACCAGTCTCGCCTCTCAAGGCGATCAAGCCGGCTGGTCAGTTCCCGGTACAGGTTGTCCAGGTGCAGGACGTCCTGCACGGCATAGTCCAGTTGCTGTTCGCTCAAGGGGCGCCGTCGCCAGTCCGTGCGGGTCTCTCCCTTTCCCAGTGAGACTTTCAGCAGCCGGGAACAGAGAGTCCCGTAGGCGGCCGGGTACTCCAGCCCGATCATGCCGGCCGCCAGCTGGACATCAAACCAGTTGGCAGGGTAACTGCCGACCGCGCTGAGACAGAAACGGAATTCCTCCCGGCCGGAGTGGACAAGCGTTACGTGGTCTCCGGAAACGAGCTGTTTCCAGAAGGGGGTGATGTCCTCCACGCGGAGCGTGTCGATAATGTAGTTTTCCCCGCCACTGGCGACCTGCAGCAGGCAGAGTTCCGGTTCGTAGCGATCCTCCGAGACGAACTCGGTGTCAAAAGCGATCACGTCGGCGCCGGCAAGCGAATCGCAGAGTTCCACCAGTTCGGCGTCGGTCGTGATCGATTGGTAGGACATGATGATGTTGGGGGGAAGAGCCAGGAAACGGCCTGGCTGCATCTTAGGGAACGTGTGGCCAGGCGCACAGGTGAAGACCAGGGAAAACCAGCCCCCCGGAAGGCTGCTTCGGTATGCCTGGCCAATCTGCTAGATTGACCGGCGAGGTGGAATCCAGGACGCATGGAGTGACGAGACCCGTGGCACACGCAGGAACCAGGGAAACCTGGCTGTCTTCCAACCGCCGCGCCTTTGCCGTGGCACTGCTACTCCCGGCCCTGCTGGCTGCCGGAAGCGGTGGGATGCTTCTCGCTGTCGATGTGCTGCCCTGGCGGATCATCGCCGGCATCGTGGGGATTCTTTCCCTGCTGGTGATCATCCCGCTTCTGCTCCTGGCCCGGCAGCCACGACTGGCATATCACGACTGGCACCTGCTGGTTTACCTGGGTGCTGCACGCCCCTTCCGTTTGCCGGTGGATATCGTTGAGGTCTTTTTTCTTGGCCAGGCGCCGAGCATGGTGTCGGCGGAGGGGGATCCGTTTGATGACCAGGGGCCGACGACCAGCACGATCGTTGTCCGCCTGGCAGAAAGAGCCGAGCAGTGGCAGAAGCGGGATGTGCGGCCGATGCTGGGGCACTGGTGTGAGGGATATATTACCCTGCGGGGGACCTGGTGTGAGCCGATCACCGAGGACCTGGTCCGGATGCTGAACCATCGCCTGGTCGAGGTCAAGCGGAAACAGAAAACACTCGGGGCGGGAGAGGTGCAATGACAGGACTGCTGGTGAGTGTGCGAGATGGGACGGAAGCGGCCGGGGTGGTTTCTGCCGGTGTGGACCTGGTGGATGTGAAAGAACCGGCTGCGGGCTCCCTGGGGGCCGCGGAAGCGGGGGTCTGGAAGCAGGTAGTCGAGCTGGCGGCGGGGACCATGCCGGTCAGCCTGGCGCTGGGAGAGTTAACGGACCAGGCTCTTCCTGATCGGCTGGCGGAGATCCCGGCCGGGGTCCGCTACGCCAAGATCGGGCTGGCTGGTTGCCAGGACAGGCCTGGCTGGGAAAGACGATGGGGCGAGGCACTCGAGAGCCTGCCGGCCGGGACGACCCCGGTGGCAGTGATCTACGCGGACCAGGAGCGTGCCCGGTCTCCCTCACCGGGGGAGATCATGGAGGCGGCCAGGAATCTTGGCTGCAGTGCGGTGCTTGTCGATACGTTCGACAAGCACGCCGGTAACCTGCTGGACCACTGGTCCCTGGAGCGGGTTCGGCAGCATGCCGGGCAGGTCCGGCAGCAGGGAATGAAGGTGGTGCTTGCCGGATCCCTTCAGGTGGCGGAGATCCGGCTTCTGGCAACACCGGCGGTCGACCTCCTGGCGGTGCGGGGAGCGGTCTGTCGGGGGAGGCGCGAGGGCCAGCTCGATCCGGAACGGGTGGCACGACTGGTGGAGCTGGTTCACCAGTCTGTTGCGGCCGGGCCGGTGCCAGGCTGACCCTCATGAGGATTTTCTTTTTTGCCGGGCAATTCTCTTGACATCCTGTCAGGTGATTTCAATACTCGGAGCATCATCTGATCACCGGCCCTTCTGTGGCAGTGAAAAAACTTTGACAGCGGCGACCATTCACATCTGATTTCTATTCATTCTCCACGCGTATACCTACAGGAGACGTGCAATGCCCGATTCGGTTCTGGAAGCAATCAAGCAGGGGATGTGGGATTTTGAACCCCAGGAATTTGACGAGTTGGATTATGATTCCACGGTTGCATTGCCAGGAACGGATGAAAAGCTCGGCGTCTTGAGTGCACGGCTTCAGCGAGGCCTTCCACTCTGGCACCCGGAAGACCGCCGCAGTTACGACGACAGCCAGATGATCCCCGAGTAACCGGTGCCCGTTCTAGGGAAATCCGGGTAGCAGCTCCGGAAGGGCCTGCTTGAGCATGTAGGTAACCAGGCTGCGTTTCAGTTCCTCGGCCAGTTGTGCCAGCGATTCCTGCTGCTGCACCGGGGCCCGCTCGATCCAGTCCGGAAGCTGGGCCAGAAGCTGGCTGATGACTTCCAGGAGCCTGGTATCTGCCGGCCGGGATTCGGCAGGCACGTCGGCATTACCAATTACCATCACCCGGTCCAGTTGCCAGCTGGCGACCTTGTCTAGCTGCTTCTCAATAAACGGAATGCGTTGCTGGACCGGGAGCTCGGAAAATTCCATCGCGCGGTTACGAAACCAGGCTTCCAGGAGCAGCCACGAATTTCGCAGCAGCCGATCCTGGTGCTGGGCATCGAGCGTGAGCCGGTCTGCCGCGTCCGCCGCCCCGCTGTCCAGTGCCGAGGAGATCCGCTCGGCGGCTTCCTGCCGCAACGTCATCTCCTGCTCTCCCAGGTCGCTGGTTGCCAGCCAGCAGAGTACGGCGTCGTGCAGCGCGTGCCGGAGCCCTTCCTGCTGGTCGGCCGGCTCGGCCAGGATCCAGCTGTCGATGTCGTCCAGCAGTCGCAGCCTGCTGGTCTCCGGTTGCTGGCCGGCATTTCGGCGCAGCTGGTCCTGGAGCTGCTTGTCGAATTCACCCCAGACCGTGACGGCATCGACCTGCTGTCGGAGAAAGGATATCCGCTGCTGGGGGGGAGAGTGCTGGTACTCGCGTCCCCGTGCCAGGAACCAGACGTGACTGAGTAGCTCGACATTGCCGGCAAGTCTTTCCAGGTCATCGGGCCGGGGATCGGGGAAAGCGGACATCCCGGCCTCCGCCAGCAACAGCTCCTGCAAGCGATTGACGAGGGCCAGCCGGGTCGGTGTGGAAACACGCGAGAGATCACGCTTTGCCAGCCAGCGGCCGATGGCCGCGGGGGACGCACCTGCCGGTGCCGGGTAGAACCAGGTCCAGCCCAGCCAGCCTGCCGCGGCAAGGACGGCCAGCAGGAGCAGCAGACGCCACAGCCATCGACGCTGCTTTGGGGGGGCAGGTGCCATCGCTCTCTGCTTGTCTGGAGGGCGGGGAAATAATACAAATGCCTGACACTTTGTTACACTATCGGGCTCAGAACGGTAAGCCCAACTAGAGAGTGCCATTTCAGTCGCAAGGGAATCAGGAATGCCGGAATTCAATGCCAGCGTCGACCACCAGCTGAGCGTGGCGGATGCCACCGAGAAACTCAAGACATTCCTGGATCATGTCAGGCAGGAATATGGTGAGCAGGTGAGCCGGCTGGATGGCACCTGGGAATCCAATGTGCTGACCTTTACTCTCACCACCTTTGGCCTGGATATCGAGGGGGTGCTGACGGTCGGCGAGAACACCGCGGTAGTCGACGGGACCCTGCCCTTTATGGCCCTGGCATTTCGAGGCAGGATCGAGGAATCGATCAAGCAGAATCTCACCAAGGCGCTGGAAGCCTAGCGGCAACTAGGGGGCCGCGGGGCGGATGATCAATGCAGTTCCCTCCACCCGTCCGGCCAGGCTGGCAGGAGAAAGGACCATCTGCAGCAGTTTCTCGATGGGCACATCCCGGGCATCCAGGTCGATCAACTTGTCCCATCGCTTCCGGGACTCCTCGTCGGCATCCAGTTCCAGGCCGTCCTGACGGGCGATCGCCTCGAGAACCTGCTGGATCGACACCTGCTCCACCTTGAGGCGATAGCGTTTGTTGACGGGCCCGGCTCTGGGGGCGGTCACCTGTTCTCCTCGCAGCAAGCGGGCCAGTTGCCGGTGGTCTTCCTGGCGGCCCACGGCGGTCAGTTCCCCGTCGCCGCGGGTGACGTCCAGGTCCGGAAAAAACTCGCGGATCCGCTGGAAATTTTTCGTGGTGACCGTTTTCCTGTAGACCCGCCGGAGCGTTACCTCCTCTGGCATGGGGAACAGGCTCATGCTGGGAGGGTCCCCTGCCACGGTGAAGGTCTTGTTGAAGCCGGCCAGCAGGATGGCCAGGCGATGAGCCAGTGGCATGGGCGGTAGCTCCCCGGCGGCCCAGAGGTCGTGTGGGATCGACTCGGGCTGGGCGACCTGGATGCCTGCCTGCCGTAGTTGCTCGGCCACCAGTGGCCGGGGGCTGGCAAGACGGTCCCATTTCATGGCAACCCGCCTGGCGGCCTGTTTGTTGAACGGTTCCGGGAGCTGGCCGAGGAACTGGTGAAGCACCTCGGCGACCGTTGCCAGCTTGGCGGTGGTGTCTTGTGGGCCGATGTAGATGGTGGAGTCGACCAGGCAGTGGCCGAGCTGGAGCTGGCCGGTCAGTCTCGCCAGAACGACCGCCAGCGAATCCCCCCCTGCATCGAACGTGACCGGCTGGTCCGGGTCGACGCGGCGGTCCAGGAAGATGGCAACCCGCTGACTCTGTGCCAGCGCCTGCAGCATGTGCCGCAGCGGGATATCCTTCCAGCTTCCCTTCAGTGGCTGCTCCAGCTGGCGATCCACAGCCGAACCGGTCTGCCAGTCGCCCGGGTCCGCCTGCTGGCCTCGCAGGCAGGAGCCGGCCAGGGTGAGGGCCAGGATCAAGAGCAGGCAGGTACGGGACATGGGCTCCATGGCTGTCGGGGGAGAGAACGATGCTGACCTCTATCTTAACGGCAGCGGGGAGCGGGACAAACAGCGATCCGGTGGTAGCGGCCCGCGGGCAATTGGATTAAAAAACCAGTTAAGGCAGGTCCACCTGGTAAGGAAGGTAAGTGAAAAAAGATGTTTCGTGGCTCGATGCGCGAGTTCTCGGCGGAGATGCTGGGGACTTTTATCCTGATGGCCTTTGGCCTGGGAGTGAATGCCCAGGTGACGCTGGGGAAATCCACCGCGATGGTCGCCGGGGCCGGACATGAAAGTGCCCAGGTGGCACTGACCCAGTATGCCCATGGCGATTATCTCTCGATCAATCTCGGCTGGGGGGTTGCCGTGCTGCTGGGCGTCTATGTGGCCGGGGGGGTGACCGGGGCTCATATCAACCCGGCCGTGACGGTGGCCCTGGCGGTTCGCCGCGAGCTTCCCTGGTCCAAGGTCATCCCCTATGTCTCGGCGCAGATGCTGGGAGCCTTCCTGGCCGCGGCCGTGATCTACGGGGTCTACGTGGAGGCGATCCATGTGGTGGAAGCGGGAACGCCGCCGCCGGTCCATGCCGTCGGAGAGATGGAAACGCCGCCGCAGGCCGAATCTCCCGCAGGCCACCAGCTCTCCACGGCGGGTATCTGGTCCACCTATCCCCGGGAATTTCCTGATGGAACCACGCTCAGTAACTGGACCGGCCTGGTCGACCAGGTGGTCGCCACGGCCCTGCTCCTGCTCTGTATCTGCGCGATCGGGGACGCGCGAAACCTGGCCCCGGGGGCGAACCTTGCCCCCCTGGCGATCGGCAGTATTGTTTTCATGATCGGGATGGCCTTTGGGTCGAACTGTGGTTATGCCATCAACCCGGCACGTGATTTTTCACCACGCCTTTTTACCTGGATGGCCGGCTGGGGAAACCAGGTTTTCCTGCATCCGAACAACCTCTGGTACCTGGTGCCGATCGTGGGGCCGATCGTGGGGGGGATCCTCGGCGTGCTGGCTTATGACCTTTTGATTTCCCGTTTTCATGGCACCCGGGAGCTGGTACCGGAGGACCAGGAGTGAGCCGATATATTCTGGCACTTGACCAGGGGACCACGTCCAGCCGGGCGATTCTGTTTGCCCATGACGGGACAGCTGTTGCCTCGGCACAGCAGGAATTCGAGCAGATCCTGCCCCAGCCGGGCCACGTGGAGCATGACCCGGAGGCAATCTGGCAGACCCAGCTTGACACTGCCCGCCAGGTGCTCGCCAAGGCGGATGCCACGGCCGGGGATGTGGCCGCCATCGGGATCACCAACCAGCGAGAAACGACCGTTCTCTGGGAGCGAGATTCGGGACGTCCGGTGGCCAATGCCATCGTCTGGCAGAGTCGTGTGACCAGTGGGATCTGTGATCAACTTCGAGAGCAGGGACACGAGGAACTGTTTCAAAGCAGGACCGGGCTGATCCTGGACGCTTATTTTTCTGGGACGAAGATCAAGTACCTGCTCGACCAGGACCCGGCACTTCGCCGTCGGGCTGAAAAAGGAGAGATCCTCTTTGGCACCATCGACAGTTTCCTGATCTGGCGGTTGTCGGGTGGCAGGTGCCATGTTACCGATGTCAGCAATGCCAGCCGGACCCTGCTTCTGAATATCCACACGCGAGAGTGGGATGAGGAGTTACTCCAGGTACTGGACGTTCCCAGGGCGATGTTGCCCGAGGTCGTCTCCTGCAGCGAGGTCTACGCCGAATCGGACCCGGCGCTGCTGGGAGCCGCCATCCCGATTGCCGGCTGCGCGGGGGATCAGCAGGCAGCCACCTTCGGCCAGGCCTGCTTTAACAAGGGGGACGTCAAGAACACCTATGGCACGGGGTGTTTCATGTTGATGAATACCGGGTCCGAACCCATCCGGTCCAAGAACCGTTTGCTGACCACGATTGGCTGGCAGGTGGGCGAGGAGCTCGTTTATTGCCTGGAGGGGTCAGTCTTTATCGCGGGGGCCGTGGTTCAGTGGCTGCGAGACGGGCTGGGGATCATCGAGTCATCCGGCGAGGTTGAAAAGCTTGCGTCCGAGGTCAAGCAGAGCGACGGCGTGGTGGTTGTCCCTGCCTTTGTCGGGCTGGGAGCCCCCCACTGGGATCCCCATGCCCGCGGGGCTATTTTCGGGATCACGCGGGGAACCACGGCCGCCCACCTGGCACGGGCTGCCGTGGAGTCGATGGCCTTCCAATCGAAGGAGTTGCTGGAAGCGATGCAGCGGGATGTGGGGGTCGAGCTGGAGGAACTGAAGGTGGACGGGGGGGCCAGTATCAATGACACGCTGATGCAATTCCAGGCGGACCTGCTGGGAACCACGGTGCGACGGCCGGTGGTGGCCGAGACAACCGCCCTGGGAGCCGCTTACCTGGCCGGCCTGGCAGTCGGATTCTGGCAGGACCGAGCGGATATCGAGGCAAACTGGGTCGAGCAGCGGCGTTTCATTCCCGAGATGGCCCCGTCCGAGCGTGAACAGCTTTCGGAGCGGTGGGAGAATGCCGTCAGGCGGACCCTGGGCTGGGGAGACGGGGCGTAACGAGCTTCCCGCCGGGGATCCTGGCGGGGCATGTCAAGGAACGGACCGATGGAAGTGCAGGACCTGGTGGTGGGCATCGTCGCCGGACTGCTTGGCTGCCTGCTGATAACCGCACGCTACGCGGAATGGACCTGGTATCGCCAGATGCGACTGGTTCGTGTGCTGGAGCGACGGCTGGGACTGGCCTGGGCCGGCCGCGTGACAGTCCTTGTGGGACTGCTCCTGATCGTGATGGGGATCCTGATTGCCAGCGGTTATTCCCTGGTCGAGGGGTTTGCCAGAAGCGGAGCAGCAGTCCCCTAGCGGGTGGCGTGCATCGCCTGGTCCACCACCGCCATGTATCGGGTGGGAGCCTGCCAGAATTTCTTCAGGGTCGCCTCGCTGGCAAACAGGTAGATCCGGCCCTTGTAGGTGACGCCAAATTCACGCTGGCCATCGACCAGTTGCTGGTGTTCGGCAAGCACCACCGGGTCGTAGCCGGAAATCACCGGGCTGTACCTGTCCGGATCCTCCAGGAACTGGTCCCGCTGGGCTGCCGCGGCAAACAGGTAAAGGCGGTCACGGTGCATGATTCCCCAGCGGCGGTCACCGATGACCCAGTTGCCGACCTGCTCTGGTGTTCCCAGCAGGGTGACCGGGCAGTATCCACCGAGGCCCAGGCGAGTGTTGGTGAAGTTATGACGCGGAGCCGGGACCGGGGCCGGCTGAGCGAATGCCGGGTTGACCGTGTTCTGCAGGCGGGCCTGCAGGATCGCTGCCTGGCCGGGATGCTCGCCGGGTGTCGCGGCTGTTTCCCTGTCGGCGGGCTGGGCGGGAGGCTCAGGCTGGGGAGCCTCGATCCAGCGGGGAGTGAACTCGGAGTTGCGTGCGGACCAGTCCGTATCGGGGAGAGGGGCGGGCTGCCGCTGGCCGGTTGCCCGGGGCAACGGTCCGGCGGTGGCGACGTGGACGGGGTGCCGCTGCGTGGCCACTGGCTTTGTTGTCGGGTTGAAGGGGACCCCGTAGGTGATGGTCGGTGGTGCCAGGTTCCCCTGGGATGTGCGGGCCGTTTTCGGCTTGTCCTGCTGGTCATGGTTCACCTGGGCAACACGGGTCAGGGGGTTTTGCAGGACCGGCGAGAGCTGCTGGCGGGTGCCCCGATGGCGTGCTGCAATCGCCGAGAGCAGGCTCTGGTACTGCCTGGTTGTCGGGCGACTCAGGCCGCGATGGACCTCATCCCCGCCGGCCGTCAGTACCACGTCGGTCGGCCAGCGGCGAATGCGGTATCGACGCCGCAGCTGCGGGAACTGGTCGACGTTGATTTTCACCGGGATGTAACTTGTGTGAAGTGCCGTGACGAAGGCCGGGTCACGAAATGTCCCCTGCTCCAGGTTCTCGCAGGTGGGACAGTCCCTGGACCAGAAATGCAGCAGGATGAGCCGGTTGTGGCGGGCACCGAGCTGCTGGGCCTGTTCCACATCCACCTGCCACTGGATGGTGGCCTCGACGTCATCTGCCCCTGGAGCGGGAGCCAGGCATGAGAAGAGTAATACCAGCGCCAGGCCGCAAACCCATGCAGGGCTTGGTCGATGACCCGGGCTGCTCTTTTCACGGCCAAACATGGATCGCTGCTACCATGGGAAAAGGGTGTATGCTTTCATCATCTTCATCGGTATCCCGGCGCGCAAAGATATATCAAAAATTCCGGTTATCCCGGTTGTTTCAGCTGAAAAAACAGGGTGTTTCAGCCCCCGTGAGCCTTATATTCGCTTGACAGGGTGGGTCGATTGAGTAAGATGCCGCTTAAGTAAACGACTTCTGTCGAGCGTAATCAGACGCTATTGCCCACGTTGTTTTCTCCGGGCATTTTCCTTCGCTGGTTTTCGTTCACCACCGTGTGAACGTGTTCCCCCCGTGGGTGAACAACCGGAAAACCATCAGGGAGCCGGAGAGGAGACATCACCAGGACCAACGAATGCTTTTCGTGGCTTTTCGTGACCTGGCGAGGGTGTGACAGTGATATCCAAGCGAATCACCTGTTTGACCGGTGTTCGTGCAATACAACAGTCATCCGCTGGTTGTGGCCGGAGCCATGGTTCAGTCGGCCATCATGGACGATGCTGCCAGATGACAGGAAAGCAGGTGGTTTCCCAGCCGTTGGGTGGCCGCAAAGAAAAATTGCTTTCCCCAGAAAACAGGGCATGTTTTCAGCCGGGCGGGACCTGCTGAAGCGGCCTGATAATTCATACACCCTTCGCGTGTTATACCGGCAGCGCTGCTGCCACACGTGGACCAGCGGGGCTGGACCAGGAACGCCTGGCCGGGCCGGTGGATGGGATACCTTGAGGCGGATTGTTTAATGGCGAAGAAGAGACATCGTTCTCGCTCGGGTGGACGTGGGGGCCGTTCCAATGGCCGCGGACGTCGTCGTCGTCGCGGTGGAGATTATGTCCCCCGCAACGAGGGGGATATGCCCGAGAGCGGAACGGGAGCCGTGGAAGCCGGTTATGGCTTGCTGGAACTCCATCCCAACGGCTACGGTTTCCTCCGTGACCCCAGGAAAGGTTATGCCCGGGAGCGGTCTGATCCCTTCGTGCCGGGCACGATGATCGAGAAGTACGGGCTTCGCCAGGGACTCCTGATCCGGGGCCTGGTGCAGCATGCCCGCAAGCAGCAGGGGCCGCGGCTCAAGGAAGTGATTGATGTCGATGGCCTGACGCCGGAGCAGTACGCGGACGTCAAGCCTTTTAGCGAGCTGACCCCGATCAACCCCGAGCAGTGGCTGCAGCTGGAGACCGGCCCCGAGCCGCTCACCACGCGGGTCATGGACCTGCTGACGCCGCTGGGGAAAGGCCAGCGGGCGCTGATTGTTGCCCCGCCCCGGACCGGCAAGACGATCATGCTGCAGCACATCAGCCACGGGGTTTCCACCAACCATCCGGACCTCAAGCTGGTAGTCCTGCTGATCGATGAACGACCCGAGGAAGTAACCGACATGCGCCGCAACGTGGACGGCGAGGTGGTTGCCAGCAGCCTGGACCAGGACGTGGAGAGCCATGTGCGGATCTCGCAGCTGGTGGTCGAACGGTGCCAGCGTCTCTCGGAGATGGGGCAGGACGTGTTCCTGCTGATGGACTCGATCACGCGGCTGGCACGGGCCTTTAACAAGTGGGTGGGAAACACCGGCCGGACGATGTCCGGGGGTGTGGACAGCAAGGCCATGGATATCCCCAAGAAACTGTTCGCCACGGCCCGTGCGTTTGAGGAGGGGGGGTCGCTGACGGTGGTCGGGACCGCCCTGATTGATACCGGCAGCCGCATGGACGAGCTGATTTTCCAGGAGTTCAAGGGGACCGGGAACATGGAGCTGGTACTCGACCGCAAGCTGGCCGACCGGCGGGTCTGGCCCTCGATCGACATCAGCCAGTCCGGGACTCGGCGAGAGGAACTGCTGCTGGACGAGGAGCGGCTGCATGCGGTGACGATGCTGCGTCGGACGCTGACCTCGATGCACCATGTGGACGCGATGGAACAGCTGACCAAGCAACTTGGTCGTTTCAAGAACAACGACGAGTTTATCCAGCTGATCTCCGGCACCGGCGTGCTCGACTAGCTGGCACCCGGAGGGTAAGCGAATTGGCTAGCAGCCTCATTGGAAATGAGGTGCCCCGTCAGGGGTTGCGGGTTCAAGTCCCGTGCCCTCCGCTCTGTGAGCCCCTGTCAATACAGGGGTTTTCTCGTGCGCGGGTGGAAGCGACTCTCTCCGGGACAAGGGGGGATTTCGGGTGACTGTGAGCTAGACTGTTTCCCCATCTGAACGCTTTTTGGGTAAACTCTTGCCTGGAAATCCTGTGTCCCTATTGACGCAACTCCCTGGAGAATCGGTCATGAAAAAGAAGTACATCAACCATACCTTTGCCGCTTTTTTTTTCCTGATGGCACTGGGAGGTCTCGTCGGCTACTTGCAAGAAGCGGGTTCCAGCCGTGATCCAGTTACCTTCAGTCTCTGGGTTGGACTGCTTGGGACTTTTCTTTTCTCTGCCAATGTCCACTTTCGCCTGTCAGGAATTGAGAAACAACTTGCGGCTGCTGACAGCGAGAGCACCGAGCCGGGCGATGAGTGACAGGAACCGAACAAGAACAAAGGAGCGGAGAATGAGAATGCAAACCACAGGTCTCACGGCAGCGGCTGCTCTGCTGGTCGGAGGAGTCTGCATGTTCGGTTGCAATACCGACCAGGCTCCGATCCACCCGGAGAGCCAGCACAACGACCAGCACCGACAAGATGCGCAGGTGAACAATGCGTCGGTGGCAGGAGAGAGCGTTGCCGGGGGGCAGCAGTGGCAGGTCAAGACGTCCGGC
>CAYYZW010000161.1:0-2276 GCA_964476375.1 uncultured Pirellulaceae bacterium | reverse complement strand
CCCGCCCCAGCAGATCGCCAGGCTCCCTTCAATGCCCTCAAAGGCAGTGGAAAGAGGTGTGCCATCGGTCGCCAGTCGAGACATGCAGATTTTCACAACCAACAGCTGGATATATTTTTCACGCAGCTGACGGCGCAACAGGATCGAGTTATTCACTTCGAGTCCAATCACGTTGGCCAGCAGGCATTCATCTACACCCTCTAGCCGGTTGGCGATCTCATCGGTGATAAGTTGTTTCAGGTATTTACTCATGGTCCGGTTCTTGTTTTTTCCTTGGCTGCCGAGATGTTTCAGGCGGCAATCTGAATTCCTGGACTCATTGTGGAACAGATCGTGATGCCCCGTACGTAGGTGCCCTTGAGGGTCTGTGGTTTGAGCCCCTGGATGTGGTTGATGAACGCCTGGATGTTCTCAGAAAGCTGCTGGGCTTCAAAACTCATGCGACCCACAACAGCGTGGACATTGCCGCCGGTGTCATTGCGAAATTCCACCTTGCCCGCTTTGTATTCCGAGATGACTTTCTCGACATCCGGTGTCACGGTTCCGGCACGAGGCGAGGGCATCAGGCCACGCGGCCCCAGCACCTTGCCGAGCGGGCCGACAATCCCCATCATGTCCGGCGTCGCAATACAGACGTCGAATTCTGTCCAGCCATCCTGGATCTTTTTTGCGAGATCTTCCTGGCCCACCTCGTCCGCTCCAGCATCTTCTGCAGCTTTCGCAAGGTCGCCCTTGGCAAAAACGACCACCCGCTGGGTGCGGCCGATACCGTTTGGCAGTACCAGGGAGCCACGGATGATCTGATCGGCTTGCTGGGGGTCGACCCCCAGACGGATATGGATTTCAACCGTCTGATCGAACTTGGTTCCGTCAAGCTGCTTGAGCAGTTCCACGGCCTGGGGCACCCCCAGGGGGCCCTTGTCTTGGACCTTCTCGACCAATGCTGCGTATCGTTTTGATTTCTGTGCCATGATATTTCAGAACGCAAAAAATATGTTAGTGAAAGGTTACTCTGTGGGACTAGTCAACAACTTCAATTCCCATGCTTCGAGCCGTTCCCTCGATAATGCGACGGGCTTGCTCCGGATCACGGGCGTTAAGGTCCTCGATCTTCTTCTGCACGATGTCGTCGATCTGGCCGCGGGTCACGACTCCGACCTTTTCCTTGTTTGGTACCCCCGAACCCTTGGCAATGCCGGCTGCCTGCTTCAGAAGCGAGGCTGCCGGAGGACTCTTGGTGACAAAATCAAAGGACCGGTCACCATAAACTGTCACGATGACAGGAATGGGTGTCCCGTTGTATTCCTTGGTTCGATCATTGAATTGCTGGACGAACTGTCCCAGGTTAATACCGAACTTTCCCAGCGCGGTACCGCCCGGTGGGGCAGGAGTCGCTTGCCCTCCCGGCACCTGGAATTTCGTTTGTCCCATTATTTGTTTTGCCATGGCTATCGCTTATAGGTTTTCTATCTGCCAGTGTTCAAGCTCCACGGGTGTGGAACGATTAAAGATATTGATCAACACGGTCACACGACCGTTCGCTTGATCCACATCCTCGACGTCGCCTTCGAAGTTCTGGAAGTATCCATCCTTGACACGTATGCGGTCACCAGCCTTGAAGGCAATAGCTGTCTTGACCTGTGCTTCTTCTTCTCCATCATCATCCGCCGTCTTGATAATTCGCCTCACCTCGTGAGGAGCCATCGGTGTCGGTTTTCCCACCGAACCGGTGAAGTCCCCGATGCCGGGCGTCTCACGAACCAGGAACCAGGTGTCATCATTAATCACCATGTTGACCATGATGTAACCAGGATAAAGTTTTTTACGAACAATCCGCCGTTTTCCATTCCGGTTGAATTCCGCGATCTCTTCCACCGGAACAACAATATCCTCAACGAATTCTTCCAGTCCTTGCATCTTCACACGTCGATCAAGGGCATCTCGAATCGAGTCTTCCCGATTGACCTGGACCTTGAGGATGTACCAGTTCATCCCGGTTTCATCGATTTCCTCTTCCTCGACCGGCTGCTCGACCGGCTGCTCGACCGGTTCTTCATCTTCTTCTGCGACCTCCTCGGTCTCGGCTTTCTCGGCGGCCGCCTTGGCGTCGAGTTTTTCAAATAACTCCGTTAGATTCTCGGCCGGCTCCTCTGCGGCTTCCTCAGCCGGCTCCTCTGCGGCTTCCTCGGCCGGCTCCTCTGCGGCTTCCTCAGCCGGCTCCTCTGCGGCTTCCTCGGCCGGCTCCTCTGCGGCTTCCTCAGCCGGCTCCTCTGCGG
>CAYYZW010000160.1:0-3417 GCA_964476375.1 uncultured Pirellulaceae bacterium | reverse complement strand
GAACTGGATCTCCTGTGGCTGCCCGGACCTGCGCGTGGTCCACCTGGGGGTGCATAACGGCAGTCTTTTGGGGATGAGCTACGATGCCGGGGGATTCTTTCGTTATGACGGGGGGACCGACTGGACTCGCCTTGGCCCCCTGCCCGACACCACGCAGGCCTACTCGATGGCGGTCTACGAGGGGGGCGTCCACGTGGGGACCTGGCCGACCGGGTCGGTGTTTCGCCTTGACGGCCCGCAGCAGTGGTCTCACCAGGGGCGGCTGGGCGAGGAGAAAGAGGTGATGGGGATGGCGGTCTACAATGGCAAGCTCTACGCCGGCACGCTCCCCATGGCGGACGTCTATCGTTACGAGGGGGATGGCCGCTGGGTTACCACCGGCCAGCTGGACCACACGCCTGATGTGCGGTACCGGCGGGCCTGGTCGATGGCGGTGTTCCAGGGCAAGCTGTTTTGTGGAGTTCTCCCCAGTGGCCACGTGCACTCCCTGGAGGCCGGCAAGAGCGTGACCTATGATCGTGAGCTATCGGCCGGCTGGCACCACCTGGCCGCCGTTCGAGCCGGGGACCGGCTGGTGCTCTATGTGGATGGCCGGAAAGTGGCCACCAGCAGCCAGCTCGACCCCTCGCTTTTTGACCTGGCGGGCGAGCGGCCCCTGAAGATCGGCTTTGGCCAGCACGATTACTTCAACGGCAGGATAAGGGACGTGCGGATCTACAACCGAGCCCTGGCAGCTGGCGAGGTGAAGAAGCTGGGTCGGTAGGCGCTAGATCAGTTCATGGATCGGGGCGCGGCCATCGACCAGCGGGTGGGGTCGGCCTCGCAGGTCATTGAGCGACGTGTGGCGTGCGTTGATGCCCATGTTGTGGTAAAGCGTGGCAAAGACCTCGCGGTAATGGACCGGCCGGTCCTCCGGGTGTTCTCCCAGCCGGTTGGTGGAGCCGATCAGCTGGCCGGTCCGCATGCCACCGCCCGCCAGGATGGCCGAGTTGGCCTGGGGCCAGTGGTCGCGGCCCGCGCTGGTATTGATCTTGGGCGTGCGGCCGAATTCTCCCCAGACCACGATCGACACGTCATCGAGCATGTCGTGGGCATCCAGGTCCTTGACCAGGGCGGAGAGGCCGGCGTCGAGAAGTGGTAACGTGGTACGGCAGTTGAGAAAGTTCTCCTTGTGCCAGTCCCAGTTAAACCCGCCCCGGCTCATCCGTTCCAGGGGCCACTGGCTAAATGCCAGGGTGACGCAGCGGGAGCCGGCCTGTACCAGGCGACGGGCGATGAGGAACTGCTTGAGCAGTTCCGGGCCTCCCAGTTCCGGTGCTGCCGTATCGCGGATCCCGTATTCTCTCCAGAGCGACTTCTTTTCCTGTTTCCAGTTGAGCGCGTCTGCCAGGGCCCCGGAGGAGAGAATTCCAAAAGCCTGGCGGTTGATGGCGTCCATGCCGTCCATCACGCCGCTGGCATCGAGTTCGCGGCGGAATTGGTCAAAGGATCGCAGCAGGGCCCTCCGGTCTCCCAGCCTGTCGAGCGAGATGCCCTTGAGCGTGATCTCCGCTTTCTGCTCGGCATCTTTCTGGACCTGTTCGCTGGAGACCCCGGACTGGTAGACAATGTCATCGCGTTTCTTGCGGTTGGGTTCAAAACCGGCATGCCCGACCCCCAGGAAACCCGGCTGGCTGAGCGACGCTCGCGTGGTGGACTCGGCATTGGGAGGGGAGAGGCTGATAAAAGAGGGGACTGCCTGTTCCGCCCTGCCCTCGAGTCGTGAAAGAACGGCACCGATCGACGGCCAGCCCCCGGCCGGGAAGCCGGGTCGATGGGGAGAGTCTCCCTGCTGGGGGTGCGTTTCCCATCCGGTCAGGCACTGGTGCACGTTGTGGTCGTTGAGACCACCATGCAGCGAACGAACCACCGCGACCTTGTCCATCACCGAGCCGATCCGGGGCAGCAGTTCACAGACGTCAATGCCGGGGACCACCGACCGGATCGGTTTGAACTCTCCGCGGATCTCGGCCGGGGCGTCGGGTTTTAAATCGAACATGTCCAGGTGCGGCGGGCCCCCCGGCAGCAGGATCATGATGATCGCCTTGCTGGTAGAACGGATGCCTGCCTGCTCTTCCGCTCGCAGGATTCCCGCCAGGGACATGCCCCCCATCGCCAGACCCCCGATCTGGAGAAAAGAGCGACGCTGGATGGCATCGCAGTAACGCGTTTCTGGACCGGCGATCGTCAGCATCGATATGCCTGGTGTTCAGGGGAATTTGGCCTTCGGGTTTCTCTTCATTAGATTATCGTCTTTCACCCGCCTGCGCCAAATAGGGAATTTGCCCGGGGACTCTTTATTGGTCGGTGGAAAGCCGGGCAGGATGAAGCCACCAGAGCGTGAAAAAGGCAGCTCCGAGTTGCACGGCGACGTAAAACGGGATGGATTCCATTATTTCCACGGGTCGTTCCAGGTGAACCGATGGGATCAGGTCCCGGCGGCCGAGCAGTCCATGGAGCAGGCCACTGCTGAAACCGACCAGCGGGGCGACACCCAGGGCAGCCAGCCGGTGTTTTTTCAGCACGGCCATGAAAAGACTGGTGAGGATACCACTGCGGGCGCCGGACCAGGCGCCCATCACCATGGAGAGCAGTGCTGCCAGGCCGGTGGTGGCAAGCCAGGGCCCGGGTGCATGGACCGGTGAGGCTGTGCCGGCGGCAATGGTGGCCATGGCCATGGCCGTCAGGCCTCCTCCGCCGGCACCCGCCAGGGCTCCATGCAGGATCCAGCGGACCTGACGGATGAGAACGCCTGGCGGCTGGAGTTCGGATTCTTGTTGGTTAATGCGAGTCATTGGGAGACTCCGGCTTGTGAGGGAGGGTCCATTGATGTCGCTCGGCCCGCAGCCGAAATGGATTGCGCGTCACGTCCGGGCGGTAATCCACGTGGGATCGTAGGGGTCGCCAGTGTCCACCGTCCCGGGTAGCAGCCTCGCCAATATTGGACAGGTAACGAGTCCAGACCGTCGTCATGGCGTGCTGCCCGCCATATTGCATGGCAATGTTGTTGAGTTGTCCGTTCCGTTGCACCCATGCCTCGGTTTCCACGGCCAGGTCGCCGCCTGGCAGTGGGCGGACCCGCCAGGTACGGGCTCCTGCGAGCATATGGTCACCAAGGGTGATTCCCATCAGGTAATGGTCGGCGAGGTTCGCATGCAGGCGAATCGCCACCTGGGGACCATTGACCGTGGCCTGGATGGAATGGAGGATACCAGCCAGTTCGTCGCCGGCCTCTGTTTCCCCGATCTGGAGGGGGTGAAAAAGGACATAGTGGTGATCCGCCACCAGCCCGGCGTCGAGGGGGCCTGGCTTCACCACCCTGGCATGGGCAATGTTATTGTGGTTGAAATGGCGGAAATCCGTCAGCCACGTGAAGAG
>CAYYZW010000159.1:0-105883 GCA_964476375.1 uncultured Pirellulaceae bacterium | reverse complement strand
CACGGGGTAGACGGGAACCCGGAATATTCTCTTGCGGTCCGCATCCCGCCTGCGGAGGACAAACAGGGAGATCCCGACGAGCAGCAGAAAGAGCCAGAAGCAGGGGGCGGTAAAGATCACCAGTCTTTCGAAGTCATTTTCCATCAGGCCAAAGCCGACGACCATGCCAAGGATGACCAGGCTTTGCAGACCGATCGATCGGAGCGGGGCATCCATCCGCTTGTTCCAGTGTGCCAGCCAGCCAAAATGTGACAGCTTTCGCCCCATCGCATAGTAGACTCGTGCCCCGGTGAAGATCATGCCGTTAATGGCCCCCAGGGCTGCCACGCAGATCATGGCACTTGCCAGGCGTTTTCCTCCGGATCCCACGGAAAGGCTCATCATGTCCGTGGCCGGGGTTTT
This sequence comes from uncultured Pirellulaceae bacterium, assembly GCA_964476375.1. Lineage (GTDB taxonomy): Bacteria > Planctomycetota > Planctomycetia > Pirellulales > Pirellulaceae > SAT2750. Next base: position 105,481 of record CAYYZW010000159.1, on the reverse strand, counting down.
TGTGTTGGCCAGGCCCTCGACCCCCAGCACGTGCAGGTAGGCGATGTTCACCAGCAGGTAAACAGCGGTCACAACTCCGACACCCAGGAGCAGGCTGCGAAGCAGGTTTCTTTCAGGCTGGCGGACCTCTCCGGCGACGAACGCCACGTCGTTCCAGCCACCGAAACAGAACATCACCATCAACATGGCAAAACTGATGGCGGCCAGGGGTGGCATGGTGAGGGTCGCGGCCGGGGAGGAGGGGAGAGGGGCGCTGACTGCAAAGGCGGCCAGGAAGACGCCCACGAGGGCAAGTACCTTGACCACCGTCAACAGGTTCTGCGTCCACTTGCCGGCGCGGACTCCCAGCATGTTCAGCCCCGTGATACCGACAATTGCCAGGACCGCGTAGACCAGGGTGTCGTACCCGGTACCGAGTGGCAGAAGTTGCTTGAAATACTCGCCGAATACAAATGCCATGGGTCCGGTGCTCCCGGGGCGAATAATCCAGAATTCAGCCCAGACGAAAAGGAAACCGGCCCGCGAGCCATAGGCACGAGTCAGGTAAACGTAGTCCCCACCAGGCTCGGGGTAGGTTGTCGTGAGTTCGGCGTAACAGAGCGCGCCAAGTAATGCGAGGAGTCCACCCGCGAACCAGGCGGTGAGGATCAGGCTGGCGGAGGGCAAGCTGGCTGCCACCAGCGGGGGGGCACGGAAAATTCCTGCCCCGATAATGATGCCGACAATGATGCAGGCGGTATCAAACATCGTTAGCTGGCGAGTTGGCTGACCGGTTTTGAGTAATTTGTGAGACATCAGGCAGGACCGTTAAAAAATAGCTACCGGCAGACCTTGCCAGCACGCTGGAATTGTAATGCATTGACGGGGGTCGTCGCGGCGGCAGACTGCAGGCGGTATGGTAGATAGGTGGAACCTGGCCCACCCTGAAAGAAACGCCCGTTGAACAAAAAACCAGATGATCTCTGCCCTCGTCCCGCTCCGGTCAAACCGGGAACGACCCGGCCGCACAGTACGCCACTCTATTTTTCCTCGGTGTGGGAGTGTGAGGATACGGGCCAGGCCAACCGCTTGCTGGAGGGAACCGAGGCGGGCTATGTCTATCAGCGGGATGGTCATCCCAATGCAGATGTCTTTGCCGATCTCTGTGGCCAGCTGCACGGATCGGAACACGTGGCGGTGACCTCCTCCGGCATGGCAGCCCTCTCCCTGGCGGTTCTCTCGCAGCTTCAACAGGGAGATCACCTGCTGGTAAGCAGCCAGCTTTATGGTCGCAGTGAATGGCTGCTCACCGGTGAAGCAGGTCGACTGGGAATGACCCACACGCTGGTGGATGCCCTGGACCTGGATGCCGTGGAGCAGGCCCTGCAGGAGAATACCCGTTTACTGGTGGTCGAGACGATCAGCAATCCCCAGCTCCGTGTGGCCGATATTGCCGCCCTGGCGGATATTGTCCACAAGGCCGGAGCCCGGCTGCTTGTCGACAATACTTTTGCCACGCCCATTCTCTGCCAGCCACTGGCCCTGGGCGCCGACCTGGTGATGGAGAGTGTCAGCAAGATGATGAGCGGTCACGGGGACGTGATGCTCGGCATGCTTGCCGGAACCCAGGAATGCTGGGAACGAGTCCCACGAGTCTGTGCCGGCTGGGGGCTGGCAAGCAGTCCCATGTCCAGCTGGCTGGCAACCCGGGGTCTGGCAACCATGCACCTGAGGATGGCCCGCGCCAGCGACAATGCGATGGCAGTGGCACATTTTCATGCAGAACAAAAGCTGGCCGGTTCCCTGGTAGTGGATGTCCAGTACCCTGGCTTGTCCGGCCACCCTGATCACGACCTTGCTGGTCGACAGCTGCAGGGAGGATTCGGGGCCATGATCTCTTTCCGGCTTACCGGTGACAGCACCATGACGGACAGGTTTTTCGCTGCGGCGACCGGACTGGCATTCTGTCCCTCGCTGGGAGAAACATCGACAACCCTCAGCCATCCGGCCTCGACAAGCCACCGGGGATTATCTGAACAGGAGGCGGCGGAACTTGGCATCACGGCCGGCACGATACGACTGAGCGTGGGAATCGAGTCGGTCGAGTTCATTACCGAGGCGCTGGAACAAGGGCTTGCCGGTGCTGCAAGTTGACGCATCGGGGTGGACGTTATCGGGATTTTTGATGTTTAATGAAAACCGTGGTGAGAAGAACATGTCCCCGAGGAGCCCTTGATGTCGAAAAAAGAAGAAGCGCTTGAAGTCGAAGGCACCGTGACGCAGGCACTGGCAAACACCAGGTTTCGTGTTCAGCTGGAAAATGGTGCCCTCGTGCTGGCTCACGTGGCAGGCAAAATGAGAAAGCATTTTATCCGTATCGTTCCGGGTGATCGTGTGCGGGTGGAACTGTCGCCTTACGACCTGACAAAGGGCCGTATTACCTACCGTGAACGCTAGAAGAGCCGGCACTCTCAGCCAGCCCCCCTTTTTTCCAGCTCCAACGCAGATGTTTCTTTTTGTGGTGATGCAGCTGGGGTATTTCTTCACCCCATGAGGATAGCTAGAATGAAGGAATCTTTCCCTTTGTGGAAAAGGTGGAAGTAGAAACGCCACTTTTCGCAAACAGGGAGATGTCATTTCAAGGTGGAGTTGCCAGGGCAAACTTCCTCCTGGAAACGGGAAAAACGCATGGACGTTTTTTCCTGTAATCTTGCCCGGATGGCAGTCCACCTGTTCCAGGGCTTTAGAAAACACCGAACCACATGTTCCGCTAGGAGAACCTCGCCGTGATCATTATCCGCAGAAAAGTCATCGTCCTTTGTGCCGCCGTAGCGTTGCTTCTTCCAGCACTCCAGGCACCTGCCCAGGATGCATCCAGCAAGCCCATGCTGGTTGTTTCCATCAGCAGTGTGAAGGAGCTTTCCGATGACATTGGGTACCTGGCAGAGCTCGCCGAGATCCCGGGTGTGGCCGAGCAGATTCCCGGCATGATCGCGGCTTTTGGCCAGGGGCTGGATACGACCAAGCCGATGGGCGCCGTGATCCAGGCCAAGGGGATTGGTGTGGAGATGATTGGCTTTATCCCGGTCACGAATTTTGATGTGGCACTGGCCCTTCTCGAACAAACGCTGGGCCCAGCACAGGATGCCGGCGATGGGGTCTACACGATGCAGACACCGCTGGCGCCTGTCTTCATGAAGCACTCGGGGAGCTATGCCTATATCGCCCAGGCAAAGGAACAACTGGCGGACCTGCCGGCAGATCCAGCCAAGCTGCTTGGCGGCCTTGAGAAGCAGTATGACTTTGCGGTCCAGGGAAATCTCCAGGCGGTGCCGGAACTGTACCTGAACCTGGTAGAGACCCAGTTGAGGACAGGGATCGAGCTTGGCCTGCAGCCCCTGCCGGGCGAAACCGACGAGCAGTACGAAACTCGCCGCCAGATCACCCAGGCCCAGATGGATGAAATGCTTCGCATGATCGACGAGATCGATTCCATGACGCTCGGTTTTTCCATTGACCGGCAGGCTAAGAATGTCCATCTCGATGTCGCCGTGGTGGCGATCGAGGGAACGAAACTGGCTGAAGAGTCGGCGGAAATCGGAGATATGGAAACGCTCTTTTCGGGTTTTCTTCCCGAGGACGCGGCGATTTCCATGAACATGAGTTCCAAGTTTGCCGATTCGGACATCGCGACGTTTGAGGTCATGCTGGGGCAGGTGGAGACAGAAGCCCTGGCGACCCTGGACAACGACACGGGCCTCGATTCGGCGCAGCGTGCCGCCCTGAAAAAGGCACTGACCGATGGCATGGCCGTGTTGAGTGACACCATCAAGGGGGAGAAGGTGGATCTAGCATCCTCGGTCTCTTTCAACGATTCGAAAATGCTGGCGATCGGTGCTGTCCAGGTTGTGGGTGGTAAGAAGCTTGATGCCGCCCTGCAGGAAGTCCTCAAGCTTGCCGCCGAGGAGCCAGGGGCTCCCGCGATCAAGCTCAGTGTGGACACCCACAAGGGAGTCACTTTTCATTCCATGAGCATGCCACTTCCCCCGGACCCGACGCTCAGCACGGTCTTTGGCCCGGCCCTGGACGTGGTGATCGGTGTCGGCAATGAAGGCATCTTTTTTGGCGCTGGACAGGGCAGCCTGGCAGCAGTCAAGTCGGCAATCGACAACTCGACGGAGGGAAAGATCGTCCCCCAGCTGCAGCTCTCCATGTCGACAACGAAGCTGATGAAATTTGCCGCCGCGGTCATCCCGGATCTTCCTCCCGAGGGAAAGCAAATCCTTGAAAGGGTTTCGGGCCTGCCGGGCGCGGACAGGATCTCGATGACAGCCGAACCAATTCCCAACGGAAGCCGTTTTCGCATCCAGTTGGACGAGGTGGCAATCAAGGCAATTGGCCTGGGTGCGACAACGTTGGTGCCGACTGCACCTCCCGGGTTCTAGTTCAGAACCACGAGATCGTTCAGGTCTTTCTTTCACGTGATGCCGGTCTCCCAGCCCTGCCGGGATGCCGGCATTGCTTTTTGATGTTTTTTCCATAAAGCAGTTGACCCATGTCCGATTCACAGGCCTTTTCCACCACGCGCAGGCAGATTGCCGGAATCCCGGCGGGAGATCTTGCTGCGCAGTTTGGTACGCCGACCTACATCTATGATGCGGCGACGATTATCCAGAGGTTTGCTGAGCTGCACCAGTTTGATACGGTTCGATTTGCACAGAAGGCGTGTTCCAACCTGGCCGTCGTGGACCTGGTCCGCCGGCAGGGAGGACTGGTCGACACGGTCAGCGCCGGTGAGATCCGGCGAGCCCTGGCGGCCGGCTACGGTGGTGGAAGCCCGGATGGGACCGCCGGTGACTCCCCGCCAGAAATTGTCTACACCGCGGATATCTTCGATCACGAGGCGCTGGACCTGGTCGTGGAGCATGATCTTCATGTGAATGCCGGCTCGGCTGACATGATTGGCCAGCTGGGAGAGGCCAGGCCGGGCAGTGATCTTACCCTGCGGATCAATCCCGGATTCGGCCATGGACACAGCCAGAAGACCAACACGGGTGGTGAGCATTCAAAGCATGGCATCTGGCATGAAGAGCTCGAGGAAGCTCTCCAGAGTGCTGCCCGCCACCAGGTCACGATTTCCGGGCTGCACATGCACATCGGGTCGGGAACCGACCTGGAACACCTGGCCCAGGTCTGTGAGGTGATGGACAGGGTGGCCCGCCAGGTGGGTGACACGGTCCATAGCATCAGTGCCGGTGGCGGACTGCCGATCCCCTACCAGGAAGGCGAATCCTGTATCGACCTGGCCCGTCATTTTGAGCTCTGGAATTCGGTCCGCAACGGTCTGCAGGATGATTGTGGCCACCGGGTCAACCTGGAGATTGAACCGGGCCGGTTCCTGGTCGCCGAAAGTGGCTTCCTGCTTACCGAGATCCGGGCCGTCAAGCGGATGGGGGAGAATCTCTTTTACCTTGTCGATGCCGGTTTCAATAATCTTGCCAGGCCTATCCTTTATGGCGCGTACCACCCCATCTCGGTGGTCCCCTCGGACGACGAGCCCCGCCAGGAGGTGGAGGTGATCGTGGGCGGTCCACTCTGTGAATCCGGGGATATCTTCACGCAGCAGGAGGGCGGCTTTGTCTGTAGCCGGCGGCTGCCGGAAGCACGCGTGGGCGAGTACCTTGTACTGGAATGTGCCGGGGCCTACGGCGCCGTGATGGGATCCAACTACAATTCCAAGCCCCATGCCGCGGAGGTCCTGGTTACGGACGGCCAGGCAGAACTGGTCAGGCGTCGTCAGTCCAGCGAGGATCTTTTTCGCGATGAAAGGATCCCAGGTTAAACCGGCGGTTGGCCGCCGGCCGATGGGTTCCTATAATCAACATACTCGCTCGCGGCAGCCTTCCCCGGAAAGAGAAGATGGACCATGGCCAAGCAAGGGCCTCGAAAAAAACTTCCCAAGGAACTGGCAGTTATCAATGCCGATAACTGCACGGGCTGCGAGTCCTGCCTGGAAGTCTGTCCGGTTGATTGTATCGATCTGAAATCGCTTCACCTGGGGATCAAGGGGAGCCAGAGCTGGTGTGAGATCGACCTGGAACGCTGTGTGGGGTGTGAGGTCTGTGTGCACATTCCCCAGAAAAAATCAAATCCCTACGAGCTGCTTGTTTGTCCCTGGGATGCGATCGAGATGGTGGCTACCGAGCAGGTGGCCCAGGTAGTCGCCCAGGTGGGCGGCCCGCCGGAGTATATCCGGGACAACTGGGATCGGCTGGTGGGAACGGCACAGCACCTGGCAGAGCTCAAGGCCAGTGGCTAGGTCAGCGCGGCCTCACACTTCTTGAGATACTCGATGCTATCGCGGCAGAGTGATTCCACGCCTGGCTCGTAATCGAAGACCTCGACCGATACCCAGCCGTCATAGCCGACATCCTTGAGCACCTGCAGGATGGGAACAAAGTCGATGTCCCCCATGCCGGGTCCCCGCAGGTTGGCATCGTTCGCATGGAAATGTGCCATCAGGTGATGAAAATCACGGATTGTCTCCACGATCGGCTCCTGCTGGCTGGACATCGCTTTCACGTCCAGGTGAAGCTGGACGCTCTGGGAGTCCACTTTTTCAGCCAGCTCTGCTCCCAGCGCCGCGGTGTTAAGAAAATCACCCTCGGCAGGACTGAGCGGTTCCACTGCCAGCGTGATACCACAGTCCTCAAAGACCGGTGCAGCCTGCCGGAGCACGTCCGCGGCGTAATCTGAACCCTGGTCATGGCTGATCCCCGGCAGCAGGTTTCTCTGCTGCGGTGAACCGAGCACGAGGATCGTTCCCCCCAGGTCCCGGCAGAGGCGTGCCAGTTCGCCAAGGTACTGGGCCGTTCTCTGTCGGACCGCCTCGTCAGGGCTGGTCAGGTAGTATCCCTCGGTGAAGGCCAGCAGCCAGTGGAGCCCGATCCCCTGCAGCCCGTATGATTCGACCTGGGCACGGATCTCCGTTCGTTGTGCTGCCGGAATCTGGCAGGCATCCTTGTGGATAGTGAAAGGGGCAAACTCGATTCCCGTATAGCCACACTCGGCAGCCATGGCAAAGGCGTCGTCAAAGGGCCATTCCTTGAAGGTCTCGTTACAGATGGCATATTTCATGCGGTATTCCTATTCAGGCTTGGAGCTTGCGCCCCTGGTCGGTCGAGGGGGCACTCACCAGGGGCTCCGCCGCTCCGTCGAGATCGTCCCCGGGCTGGATATTCCCAAGCCGTTGTCGAATTGCTTTCACGTAGTCCGTTGATATTTCATAGCCCAGGTATTTTCTTCGCAGCTTGCAAGCCACCGCCAGCGTGGTTCCACTGCCTGCAAACGGATCGAGTACCAGTTCCTCTTCGTTACTGCTGATGCGGATGATCCTGCCCAGCAGTTGTTCGGGCATCTGGCACCCGTGAAACCCGGATCGTTCCTTGAAAGTTCCTGCCACCCTGGGGAAATACCAGGTATCGTCGTCCGGCTGGAATCCTTCCGGAAGATCCTGGGGCCGGAGGATCCAGGTGTCGTCCGGCAGCCGGCCGCGAGGATTGGCACGCTTGTCCCCATACACCAGCTGCCGGGCGGAGGGGACTCGAATGGCATCGGCGTTAAAAGTGAAGTTGTCGGGATCCTTGACCATCTGGAAGAGATGGGCATGGGAGCGGTTGAATTTTTTCTGGCAGTTCACGCCAAACGTGTAATACCAGATAACCCAGCTCCGGCAGGTCATCCCCAGTGTCCGCTGCATCAGAACTTTCATCTCGGCAGCATATTCATCGCCGATTGCAAGCCAGAAAGAACCGTCGTCCTTGAGAACCCGGATGACTTCTTCCATCCACTGTCGTGACCAGTCCAGGTACTCGTTGTCCTCCAGGTTGTCCTGGTAGACATCGTAGTGGTAGCCAATATTGAATGGTGGATCGGCAAAAACCAGGTCGACAGATCCGTCGGCCAGCTGCTTCATGCCTTCCAGGCAATCGCCCTCGATGAGTTTGTTGGCGACGATGGCCATCTCCCGGATCCTTATTACGCCCGTGGGCTCCTCTCCTTGTGACGGTTCCATCCTACCATGATCGCGATTCTGGCGCAGCAGCCCCGTTGTCTTGTCCTCCGTGGGGAGGCAAGATAATGGCATTGCCGTCAATTCACACGAGGCCAGCAGGCCGGGAGATGGAGTATGAACGAGCAGAAAAAGAGGATCACCCGTCGCACATTCTGCACGCAGGCTGGACTGATCGGCGGTTCAGTGCTGGCCGCCACGGGGGCCCTGAACGCGGCACCCAGGAAGTCCAACCGCTATATCGACATGCACACGCACCTGGGCCAGACATGGAACAGCACCGAGTACCTCTCGGCCGAGGTGATGCTTCGCTGGATGGACTCCACCGGTATCGAGCAGGCCGTGGTGCTCCCGCTGGTATCCCCGGAATCTTCCAGTTACCCGCTGACCGCTGACTTTGTGCTGAACGAAACAAGAGAACACCGGGACCGGCTGATCCCCTTCTGCAGCGTTGACCCGCGGACGTCCTACCGTGGGGGCGTGAAGGGCCTGGCGGATATGCTGAGGAAATACCAGGATGCAGGGGCCCGTGGTTTTGGAGAACACAAGCCGGGCGTGGCGGTGGATGATCCCCGCAACATGGCGATTTATGCCGCCTGTGAGGAGGTCAAGCTGCCTCTCCTGTTTCACCTGGACACGCAGCGAAACACGGACAAGCCGGGCCTTCCGGGACTGGAGAATGCAATCCGGCAGCATCCCGGGTGTATCTTTATTGGCCATGGCCCTGGCTGGTGGGCATCGATTTCCGGTGACGTGCCGGCGAACGGGCTGGGTGGATATCCCAAGGGCCCGACGGCTCCGGGGGGAGCCATTGATCGACTGATGGAAAAATATGACAACATCTACGGGGATCTCTCTGCAGGCAGTGGGGCGAACTCGATCAGTCGGGATCTGGAGTTTGGTCACAAGTTTCTTGTGCGTCGACAGGATCGGATCATGTTTGGCACGGATTACCTGACGCCGCAGCAGGAGATCCCCCAGTTTGAACTTTTTGAAGAGAAGCTGACGTTACCGGCCGAGGTGACCGCCAAGATTTATCAGGACAATGCTCGCCGTGTGCTGGGACTGAAAAAATGACATTGCTGGAGCAGGTTCTCGTTGGTGCAGGAACACTCCACCTGCTGGCAATCATTCTCTATCACCTCCAGCTCGAACTGGGGATGCGTCGTATCCGTGCGCTGGAAGATCTTCCCGATACCGACCAGCCCCTGCCGTCACTCTCGATTGTTGTCGCCGCCCGGAACGAGGAGCGGGATATCGAACAGGCGCTCCTCTCCCTGCTGGCACTGGACTATCCGCTGCTTGAAGTGATCGTCGTGAATGACCGCTCGACCGATGCCACCGGGAGTATCCTGGACAGGATTTCGATAGATTATCCCGAACTGCAGGTTCAGCACCTGGAGGTGCTTCCGGACAACTGGCTTGGAAAGAACCACGCACTTCAAGAGGGTGCGATGATCGCGAGGGGTCAATACATCCTGTTTACCGATGCCGATGTTGTCTTCGAGCCCTCCTCGCTTCAGCGCGCCGTTGCGCATGCAGAGAGAGAAAAGCTGGGCATGCTTGCGGCACTTCCCTCGATCACGATGCCGTCCCTGGTGCTGGAGTCCTTTGTGGCCCTGTTTGCCAGTGGCTTTGTCAGTTATTTCAAACCCTGGCTGGCGCCGAATCCCGAGAGCCCGGCCTATGTCGGGGTGGGGGCATTTAACCTGGTATCAGCAGAGGCTTACCGGGACGCAGGGATGCATGAGCCAATTCGCATGCGCCCGGATGATGATGTGCAACTGGGAAAGCTGATAAAAAAAACCGGCCACCGCCTGGAGATGGTCGATGCGATGGGTGCCGTCTCGGTCCAGTGGTATGCATCGGTGGGGGAACTTGTTCGCGGCCTGGAGAAGAATATTGTCGCCGGTGTGGAATACCGCTTGACGGTACTGGCCGGCATCGTGCTTGGGTTGATTGGCATTTTTCTTTGGCCGTTCGTGGCCATCGCCGTGGCCCCCGGAATATCCCGCTGGATTTACCTGGCGGTGGTCGTCCTGATGCTCGGATTGAACATGATCTGGACCCGTCACGTCGGAGTACGAATTTTCTCGGTCTTCTGTTTTCCCCTGACGATCCTGCTGACCATCTATATACTCATCCGTAATACCTTCCTGACCTACTGGCGCGGTGGAATCCAGTGGCGGGATACGCACTATCCCCTCAAGGAGCTGCGGGCGAACAAGATATGAAAATACGACAAGCCATCATTGCCGGCATGGGTTTTCTTGTACTGCTGGTCTCTGCCACCCCACTGTTTTCACAGCAGGAATCCTGGCAGGCCGGTTCATCACGGATCCAGATCACCCCGGAGAAGCTGATCTGGATGTCAGGTTATGGCAGCCGTGATCACCCGGCGGAAGGAAAGCTGACGGATCTCTGGGCCAAGGCCCTTGCCATCCGAGATCCGCTCGGAAACCGCGGGGTGATTATCACGCTTGACCTGGTCGGCATTGACAGGGGTACCACCGAGGCGATCTGTGAAATCCTGAACAAGAAGCATGGTCTGCAGCGTCGCCAGGTTGCCATCTGCACCTCGCATACTCATACCGGCCCCTCGGTTGGTCGTAACCTGGCACCCTTGCATTACCTGCAGGTTGATGAGAATCAGCAGGCTGCCCTGGATGACTATACCGCTGTACTGATTGGCAAGGTCACCAGGGTTGTCGATGAAGCCATCCAGGCCATGACGCCGAGCCTGTTGAGCTGGGGGAGTGGTCATTGCACGGTTGCTGTGAACCGGCGAGAAAACCGACCGGAATCGGAGGTGCCGGCCCGGCGACTCAAGGGCGAGCTGAAAGGGCCATCGGATCACGATGTCCCGGTACTGGCTGTTCGCAGCCCGGAAGGAGACTTGAAAACGGTTCTGTTTGGTTATGCCTGCCACGCCACGGTACTTAGTTTTTACCAGTGGTCGGGCGACTATCCCGGTTTTGCACAGGCGGAACTGGAAAGACTGCAGCCTGGAGTGAATGCCATGTTCTGGGCGGGTTGTGGAGCGGACCAGAACCCGCTACCGCGGCGGACGGTAGAACTTGCCAGGCAGTATGGGGCACGGCTGGCGGCGGCAGCCAACGAGGTCATCAACGGGACCATGGCCCCGATCGGCGGGACACTGGCGACCCATTACGATGAAGTTGACCTGCCGCTTGCCGCACTGCCAAGCAAGCAGGACCTGGTGAAGAATACAGGCTCCACAAACCGTTATGAGGTCGCCCGGGCCAAGATGCTGCTGGAACAGGTCAACAGCGGCAGACCACTTTCGCAAACCTACCCTTACCCTGTGGCGACCTGGAAAATTGGCGAAACGGTGCAATGGGTGATTCTTGGCGGTGAGGTGGTTGTGGATTATGCCGTACGGACAAAGCTGGAACTGGGTGGCAGAAAGACCTGGGTTGCCGGCTACAGCAACGATGTGATGGCCTATATTCCCTCACGGCGCGTGCTCACCGAGGGGGGCTACGAGGGGGGCAGCAGCATGGTCTACTACGGACTGCCGGCTCACTGGGCCCCGGAGCTGGAAGAAATCATCATGCGTACGATCCATGCCCAGGTGGACCGGTGATTCAGCCGATCTGAAACCTGCCGGCAATCTCGGCCCGGTCATACTCCGCGCCCCCGGTGCGGATTTCCAGGTTTGGAAGCGGCTGGCAGATGCCGGCACTGTGGGTGTGCCCGCACAAAACGGTGAGTTGTTTATCCGGGTGGACTTTCATGGTTTCCAGGATCATCTCCCCCATCGCCTTGCAGGTGAAATGGGGTGCCCACTCGTCGTCGGCGGCCTCCTCGTTGTACCAGCAGGCAGCTCGCAGCGGTGGCACGTGGGTCAGCAGGTAGACATGCCGGCACTCCCGGAGAGCATCGGCCAGCTGGCTCCCCACATGGTCCGCCGCCTCGTCCCCAAGCCGCTGGAGGACAGGCAGACGTTCAATGGTTCCCATGCCGGATAACTCGTCGATCAGGCGATAGTCATTCATGTCCACGGTCGAACCGGCATAATTACCGATACGGCCGTCTGCCCAGCCATCATGGCCGACCAGCCCAACGCCATCTCCTAGTGGGAGCCAGGAAGAACAGGAAAGGTAGGTCAGTCGCTCTCGCCCGGTACAAAAGGCCTCCACCTCCTGGCGTACTGACGAGATAGAACCGAGGTAGAAATCGTGATTGCCGAGCACGAACTGGATGGGTCGCTGAAGCTGCTCATCAAGCCAGCAGAGGTGCTCAAGCAGGCTGTCCGCCTGGCTGATGTCTCCACCGATCAAGACCCCGTCAGGATCGTCCTCGTGCAGGAGCTGCAGGAGTCCGGCCATTGTTTCAGGCCGCATCTGGTCCAGGTGGATATCGGTTATCCAGGTGTAATGTGGCATGGTTCACTCAAACCGATCGGTGTTTTTCCGGGTTGCCCGGGGACTTCCCGGACATAACGGGGGACAGCATAGCCAGGAAGCCTGGCCTGTAACTGACGGACGATCTGTCGGCCACGTGCTACGGGAACCTCGAAATGCGCCGCGCCATGGACCCGGTCCAGCTGGTGCAGGTAGTACGGCTGGACGCGAAGTTCGATCAATCGCCGTGAGAGGGCGGCCAGTGTTGAGGCGTCATCGTTGACACCAGCCAGGAGCACGGACTGGTTCATCAGCATAATACCTGCTGCCGCAAGCCGATCCAGGCTGGCCGCCACATCCCCATCCAGCTCCCTGGCGTGGTTGGCATGGATGACCATGATCGGCTGCAGGCGGGTTCCAGAGAGCCAGTCGAACAGGGAATCACAGATCCGATCGGGGATCATGATCGGCAGGCGAGTATGGATGCGAAGCAGTTTCAGGTGTGGTATCTCCTCGAGGCGATCGACAAGCTGCTTGAGCTGGCTGTCCACCAGCGTGAGGGGATCTCCACCACTGAGAATCACTTCCTCGATATCCGTATCGGTCTCCAGCTGATCAATGGCCGGCTGCCACAGCGTGGCTGCTGCAGGTGACTCGTGGTAGGGAAAATGGCGGCGGAAGCAGTAACGGCAGTGAATGGCGCAGGCACCGGTGGTGACCAGCAGCGCCCGGCCGTGGTACTTCTGCAGAAGCCCCGGCATCGCCTGCTGCTGGTGCTCGGAGAGAGGATCTGCAGTAAAACCCGGGGTCGAGGAAAGCTCGCTATGGATCGGGAGAAGCTGGCGTAGCAGGGGATCGTCCGGGTCGCCATGTTGTATCCGGGAGACGAAAGGGCGGGGAGCGAAAAGCGGAAAATCGCGGCTCGCTTCCCGGGCCGGGGCAACCAGGGAACCAGGAAGGTCAAGAAGCTGGCACAGCTCCAGGGGATCCCGGATCGCCTGCTTCATCTGCAGCTGCCAGGAAGCGGGAGAGGATAGTGGAGTACAGGGTTTTGCCGGTGAACTGGTCAGCATGGCTTTTGCGTGGCTTTCTTGGCTGGACAACAGGTGGTACATTTGCAGGGGTCGGCTCCGGGCCTGTTTATTCTAAGTATAGACGGCTACTTACCGGATCCTGGCACCTGTCGATCAAGCCAGTGTGGCGATTACGGCACGATTCGTCTATCACGAGGGAAGCTGATTTACCGTGGCGACATACAAGACAAATGACTTCCGCAAGGGATTAAAAGTCCAGATTGACGGCGAACCGTACTTGATGTTCGAGATGAATTTCGTCAAGCCGGGCAAGGGGAACGCCTTTTACAAGTGCAAGCTGCGGAACCTGATTCGCAATACCGTCCTCGATCGTACTTACAAGGGTGGAGAATCACTGGAATCGGCAGATGTCGAGGACCTGGATGTTCAGTATATCTACCGCCAGGGGGACACCTTTGTCTTCATGAACGAGAAGACTTACGATCAGTACGAGTTATCTGCCGAGCAGGTGGATGACAACTGGCGTTACCTGATCGAGGGCTTGAAATGCTCGATGGTTATCTACAACGGCAGCCCGATCACCATGACACCTCCCAATCACGTCGAGCTGACGGTGGAGTACTGTGAACCCGGGGCAAAGGGGGACACGGCCACCAACGTGACCAAGCCGGTCAAGGTGGAGACCGGGGCAGAATTTATTTGCCCGGCATTTATTGAAATTGGCAATGTCATTCGGATCGATACCCGTACCGGGGACTACGTGGAACGGGCACGCACCAAGTAATCACGTGCCATCATGCCTTACCTGATGACGATCAACGGGATGGATGCGGGTCGGATCCACTCGCTGGTCGAAGGACAGCTGCGAATTGGTCGCGGTCCGGACTGCCAGTTGCTGCTCGATGCCGATTCTGTCAGCCGTCACCATGCAACACTTCACCTGCACGGCCATCGCTGTACCGTGGAGGATCACGATAGCCGCAACGGCACCTTCCTGAACAACCGTCGTGTTCGAAAACTGGTGGTCCTCAGTGAGGGGGACGAGTTGCGGATCGGCAACCTCTCCTTTTCCTTTCACTTGACGGCAGATGAAAGCGAGCGGGAGAGCGTGGCAAAAGCCGCTTCATCGCCAGCCCCGTCATTCCAGTCGTCAGCCGGCCTGGAAATGCTCCGCGAGAGAGCGGCACTCGTGCGCCGGAGCAGGGAGTTCTTTGACCAGCGAGGGTTTATGGAGGTGGAAACACCCCTGGTATCCAGGGATACCGTGGTGGACCGGCATATCGAGCCGGTTCCGGTGACCATCTCGGGCCAGCGAATGTGGCTGCAGACTTCCCCGGAGTTTGCCATGAAACGGCTGCTGGCAAGTGGTGCCACGGCGATCTACCAGCTGACCAGGGCTTTCCGGGATGATGAACAGGGGAGTCTTCATAACCCGGAGTTCACGATCCTGGAATGGTACCGCTGTGGGGACTCAATGGATCAGGCCATGGATCTGCTGGATGAATTGAGCCAGCAAATTCTGGATGCCGGGCCGGCCCGCCGAATCACCTACCAGCAGGCTTTCCAGCAGTGCCTCGACTTTGACCCGCTCAGCGGATCCACGTCGGCACTGTTGAAGCTGATTGCCTCGCTGGAGTTTCAGCCTCCAGATAACTGGCGGACGATGGACCGGGATGGCTGGCTGCACCTGCTCCTGGCAGAGTTCATTGAACCCTGGTTGTCCGACCAGCCGACGATCCTCTATGACTACCCGGCCAGCCAGGCAGCACTCGCCGTGATCCGGCAGGATGATCCGCCGGTGGCAGAGCGTTTCGAGCTCTACGTGAACGGTGTGGAGCTGGCCAATGGCTATCACGAGTTACTCGACGCTGGCGAGCTGCGGCGGCGCAACGAGGAGGCGAACCAGCTGCGTATCCAGGATGGTCGGCCGGGGTTGCCGGTGGAGAGCCAGTTGCTTGAGGCCATGCAAAGTGGCATGGCGGACTGCAGTGGCGTGGCACTGGGTGTGGACCGGCTGGTCATGCTGGCCAGCGGGGTGACAGACATCCAGGAGGTGATCGCCTTCCCCTTTGAACGTGCATGACAGGGTCGAATCAGCCGGCTCCACGATCGTAAATCTCGAAGCGATGGTCGTGGTCGTTGCGGTCGTCTGCCGTACAGTCTTCTGATTCCACCAGCTGCCATCCGGACAGATCCAGGGATGGAAAGAACGTGTCTCCCGTTACATCGGCAAGTACCCGTGTCAGGTAGATTCGTTCCACGATGTCCAGTGCGGACTCGTATACCGAGCTCCCCCCGATGATAAATGCTTCCTCGTCAGCTGCAGCAAGCTCACACGCCGCCGTGATACTTCCAGCCACCAGTGCCCCGGGGACGACGTAGTCCTGCTGGTGGGTGAGGATGACAGTGGTTCGTCCTGGAAGCAGGCGGTCGATTGACTCGTAGGTTGCCCGGCCCATGATAATATGGTGCCCCATCGTGATCCGCTTAAAACGCTGAAGGTCTGCCGAGAGGTGCCAGGGAAGCTGGCCCTGGGAACCAATCACGCCGTTCCTGGAAATGGCGACGATAAGGGAGAGCTTCATGGACGTGCCCTGCCGGCTCTTCTAGACCGCGATCGGAGCGGCAATGTGTGGATCCGGGTCATAGTCAGAGAGGGTGAAATCCTCAAAGGTGAAATCCTCCAGCCTGGTTCTTTCCGGGTTGAGCGTCATCGAGGGCAGGCTGCCGGGCTCGCGGCCCAGCTGAAGCTGGGCCTGCTGGAGGTGGTTCAGGTAAAGGTGGGCATCGCCCAGGGTATGGATAAACTCGCCCGGCTCGAGGCCGGTCACCTGGGCGACCATCATCAACAGCAGCGAGTAGGACGCGATATTGAAGGGGACTCCCAGGAAGACATCGGCACTGCGCTGGTAAAGCTGGCAGGAGAGGGCACCATCTGCAACATAAAACTGGAAGAGCAGGTGACAGGGAGGCAATGCCATCTGCTCGATTTGCCCCACATTCCAGGCACTGACAATCATTCGCCGGGAATCGGGATGGTCACGGATCAGCTTGATGACCTCGGCAATTTGATCCACGCTGTGCCCGTCGGCGGTTGGCCAGCTGCGCCACTGGGCACCATAGACAGGACCCAGGTCCCCTTCCTCGTTGGCCCAGTCGTCCCAGATCGTCACGTTGTTCTCGTTCAGGTATGCGATGTTCGTGTTCCCTTCCAGGAACCAGAGCAGCTCGTGGATAATCGAACGCAGATGGAGTTTCTTTGTTGTCAGCAGGGGGAAGCCGGCGGAGAGGTCGAACCGCATCTGGTGACCAAAGAGACTCTTTGTTCCTGTCCCGGTGCGATCCTGTTTCTCGGCTCCCTCGTCGAGAATTCGCTGCATCAGGTCCAGGTACTGCCGCATCGTGGCTGGTCTCCTCGGGCTACTGGTTGTCCACGGGTGCTTTCAATGCGTCCCACGTCCAGTGCCGGTCACTGGTGGCGGTGACCCCTGACGGGTCAAAGCCCAGGCGCTTCACCAGTTGCTGGATTTCTTCCAGGCTGAGTGCCGCTCTGAGGGAATCGTCGAACATTTTCTGCTGGTGTTCATTTTCCGAGCCCGCGTAAGCCTCTACAAGCTCGCTTACCCGGGCGTCGCTTTCCGGCCTTAACAGGTCACGGAAAAAAATCCGGCCACCCGGCTTGAGGACGCGCACGGACTCCACCAGCACATCGTAGGGATCCGGGATATGATGGACAATGCTGTTTGAGATGACGGTGTCAAACATGCCGTCCTCGTATGGCAACTGCTTGGCATCCACGTGGGCCAGCTGGATCTGCTCAATCAGGCCGGCTGCCTCCACGTTATAGACTGCCAGGTCAAGCATCTGGACGGCCAGGTCGACTGCCATCACGCGGCAGTGCTCGGCGCGCTGGCAGAGTGCGACCGGGATCTGGGCTGTCCCGGTCCCCAGGTCAAGAACATCCGGCCCGCTCTCCCCGCCGGCCAGCAGGTCCTCGACGAAGATGCGGTTGACCTCGGAATGGTCCATCGCATCGTAATCGACAGCCTCCTGGTGGCTGTCCATCACCTCGGGTTCAAGGACGCGCTCAAGCGACATGGCAGTAGGGATCTCCACGGGGGTGAACTGCTTGTGGCAGGTCCTGGCCGTTCGTGTCAGGCCCGCCGCACAAACGGCAGCATAACGGCTGATCGTACGGCGTAAACCGGGCTTGGTTCGGATCCCGGACGACCGGCGACTTTTTATACCAATGGCTAAAAACACGAACCGGAGCACGGGGGTGCGTGATGTTGATTTGGAATCCGGCGGGATCCCTCCAGTCAGGTAATTTTTCTTCAAAAATCCAAGATCTGGGGAATCTATGACGGTTTTCCGGCGTCAAAAAACTACCAGTTAATGACACGGGAGAATCGAACTTTTTTCCTTCCGGCCCGTAAGTTAAGGTGACAATGATGGCTAAGGTTCCCCGAAAGGACCCCGAATCAGGGGCACAACAGACAGACGAACAGCTCGTGGTCCAGTACCGGACCAGCGGGGACCGGGAGGTGTTCGCGCTGCTGGTACGACGTTACGAGCGAGAGCTTTACAGTTACCTGAGACGTTACCTGGGCAATGCGGAGATGGCAGAAGATGTTTTCCAGGCCACGTTCCTGCAGGTGCATTTGAAATGCGACCGCTTTGACGAGAACCGCCGGTTCCGGCCCTGGCTTTACACCGTTGCCACGAACCAGGCGATTGATGCCCAGCGTCGTAACAAGCGGCACCGGATACTCAGCCTTGACCGGTCTGTCTCCGCCGACAATGTCGACATCGGAGCGCTGGTTGATTTACTGGAAGGGGACGAGAGAGATCCGCTGGAAAATGTGAGCCAGCTGGAACGAGGGCAGTGGGTACAGGAGGCACTGGATGGACTCAGTGAATCGATGCGGAGTGTCGTTCACCTGGTTTATTACCAGGGGATGAAGTACCGGGAAGCGGCCGAGATCCTGGATATCCCCGTGGGGACAGTCAAAAGCCGACTGCATGCCGCCATCGTCAAGCTGTATGAAACATGGGACAAACCGGAAGTGTGACACGGAAAGAAGACAGAAAATGAAATACGACCTGGTTGGCTATCTGCTTGGCGCCCTGGATATGGCGGAACAGCAGGAAGTAGAAGATGCGTTACAGGATGATCGGCAGCTGCGCAGGCAACTGGAGGTTCTTGCATTTCGTCTCCAGCCGCTTGAAGCGTGCCGGCATGTGGAACCCCCGGCCGGTCTCTCCGATCGCACCTGCCAGGCGGTGGCGGAAAGCCAGGGGCTTGTCACCCTGGCGGCCCAGGACGCATTCTCCGGCAGAGATGCCCCGAGTGGGCGGCGAAACTGGACACTGGTCGACACGCTTTTTTCCACGGGGCTGATCCTGGTCCTGGCGATGCTCCTTTTTCCGGCCATCTTAAACAGCCGCTACATGGCAGACCTCCGTTCCTGCCAGGACAATCTCCGGCAAATTGGTTCCGCCATGAGGCAATACAGTGACCTGAACCATGGTTATTTCCCGGTTATTCCCGGCAAGGGGAAACTGTCGGTGGCAGGGTCCTATGCGCCGATCCTGGTAAGCAGTGGCTACATGGATGGACGGCAGATGGTCTATTGCCCGGCCGTTCAAAACACGAACAACTGGGTCTCGGTGGAACCCCTGGCCGAGGACCTGCTGGCAGATTCGGCCGGCCAGGCGGAAGCAGAATCCCCGCGACAGCTCTATGGCGATTACGGTTATAACCCGGGGCACATGCGCGATGGCGACTATCATCCGCACCGGAATCTGCAGCGAGGCTATTTTCCCGTGGTAGCAGATGTCGCGGGGAGCACCGGGAGCCAGCGAGCAAGTGTGAATCATGCAGGGTTTGGTCAGAATGTCCTTTTTGAGGATGGCAGCGTCCGCTTCCTGCGGAATCCACAGACGTCAACCAATGACCTGCTCTACCTGAGCGAACGGGGACGGATGGAACTGGGGCGGAATCCCGAGGACTCGGTCATCCTGGAGGGGAATATGAAAGTCCCCCCGGTGGTTCTTGTTGGCCGTGGCCAGTGAACCGGCCTGCTTTCTAGTTCTGGCGATGATCCCTGCGCGGGGAGTTGTCAGCCGCGGTCATCCTGATCTGAAGAGGGTGCCGCCAGAGACTTTCAAGCTCCTCGTCGGTGACAACCACCCTGGCGGGCAGGCAGGAGACGGTGCTGCATGCGATCTGGCGGTTGAGCGATTCACAACCGGTTTCCTGGCCAGTGTCACCCTGGAGTCCATGCAGCATGGAATCTCTTGTCAGGGAGATGGCAAGTGGTCCAAGGGCTGCATGGCTGGCGTAATCCTCCACTCGGTCCCGGTCGAATCCAAGGTCGCGGACATCCTCCAGCGGCAGCAGCTGGCCCAGCAGCAGGTCGGTCCAGCGGCGACAGCGCTCTGCGACGACAGCGAACTTTTTCAGCCAGAGCCGGTTTCCAATCAATAGCTGTTCGACCTGGTGACGCAGCAGGGCGTGCCCGGACTGGAGGTGTTCGAACATGGGTGAGCTGGCGGGCAGGGCGATTCGAGCGATCGCGGCGTTGATCCGTACCAGGATTTCGCTGACCTGTAATTCCCGCACCACAGCAGGGCTTAACCGCCAGGCAGGTGCCCGGCCGATGGTCTGGAAACGGCCGGACCAGTAATCCATGCGTTGCCGGCTGGCATCCAGGTGCACAGAAAGCGCGGCCCGGCTGGGCAGGGACCGGTGGAGGGCCAGGCAGCCGGCCTGGTGGACAAGCGTGTGGCTCAAGCGGGCAAGATCCAGGGCATTCATAAAAGCAGTGCAACGGAAGGATAAAAGAGGACATGAAACTGGTGATGGATGGTTGCAAACGGCGCGCCAGGCAGGGAGAGGCGCAAAAAACGGCGATTTCATGCGGCAAGGGAGGTGAAATGTGGCCCGGATGTTGCGGAAAGGCAACAATCGTGATGTCCAGCGGAGACGTGAAGGGTGCCTGGTATCAGCCAGCAGGAGCTGCTGACACGGTTTACTCCAGTGGCCCTGTGGCTCCATGGCCGCTGGTACCGGTTCGCTGGATTCGTGTTTTTTCACGCTCGCTGACGCGGTCGCGAATACTCTCCAGCGAGTCCTGTGGCGTTGCCCCGATGAG
Source organism: uncultured Pirellulaceae bacterium (assembly GCA_964476375.1). Lineage (GTDB taxonomy): Bacteria > Planctomycetota > Planctomycetia > Pirellulales > Pirellulaceae > SAT2750. The sequence continues at coordinate 84,873 of CAYYZW010000159.1, read as the reverse complement.
CCGCTGCGTGTATTCCTCCCGTGGATTTTCATAGATCGCATCGGAGGGTCCGAACTCGACGAACAGGCCGTCGTTCATGACCGCCATCATGTCCGCCATGAACTTGACCACGCTCAGGTCATGGCTGATGAAAATGTATGTCAGGCCGCGCGATTCCTGCAGATCCTTGAGCAGGTTCAGCACCTGGGCCTGGACAGAAACATCCAGTGCGGATACCGATTCATCACAGATGATAAAGGATGGTTCCACGGCCAGGGCCCGGGCAATACAGATCCGCTGGCGCTGGCCGCCGGAGAACTCGTGGGGATAGCGGCCCAGGTGTTCCACTTCCAGGCCAACCTCCTCCAGCAGCTGGGCTGCCCGCTGCCGCCGTTCCTTTCTCGAGTCCCCTATTCGGTGGACCATCATGGCCTCGGTCAGCATCGATTCGACAGTCATCCTGGGGTTCAGTGAGGCATAGGGATCCTGGAAGATGATCTGGACCTGCCTCCGCACGTCTCTCAGCTGGTCACCACCAAGTAAAAAAATGGGTTCTCCCTGGTAGAAGACCTCCCCCTCGGTGGAATGGACCAGTCGCAGGATCGCCCGGCCGGTGGTTGTCTTTCCACATCCGGATTCTCCCACCAGTCCGAGCGTCTGCCCCGGGTAGACATTGAAGTCAATTCCGTCGACCGCCCGCACGTAATCCTGCACCTTGGAAAAAAGACCCTTGCGAATCGGGAAATGGACTTTCAGGCCGCGGACCTCCAGGACCGGCTGCTGGTCATCGGGAGCCAGCGTGGTGTCGGCGCCATAGTCTGCGGGGTCCGAAGCGTATCCCAGTCGCTCCAGCTCTGCTGCCGGGTGAAGCAGGCGGCCCCGCCCCTTGCCCACCAGTTCGTCCATCTGCTGGTCACTGATTTCCTTCTCGATCATCTTGATCGAGCCATCTTCGGCCGGGCGGGTCTCCATGAAATCAGCCACTGTGGGCAGTCGTCGGACCACCGAACCGAGACGGGGTCGGCAGGCGAGCAGTCCCTTGGTGTAGGGGTGCTGGGGGTTTTCAAAGATCTCCAGGATCGGCTTGTACTCGACGATCTTGCCCTGGAACATGACTGCCACGTCATCGGCGATCTCGGCGATCACTCCCAGGTCATGGGTAATGAACAGGATCGACATGGAACGCTGGTCCCGCAGTTCCCGGATCAGGTCGAGGATCTGTTTCTGGATGGTGACATCCAGGGCAGTGGTCGGTTCATCCGCAATCAGGAGCTTGGGATTGCAGGAGAGTGCCATGGCAATCATCACCCGTTGTTTCTGCCCGCCTGACATCTCGTGGGGGAAGCTATGGATCCGCCGTTCCGGTTCAGGGATACCGACTTCATCAAAAAGGTCGATGGCCCGCCGCTCGGCCTCTTCGCGGGAGACATCCTGGTGCAGCATGATGGCTTCCGCGACCTGGCTGCCGACCCGGTAGACAGGGTTGAGCGAGGTTCCCGGTTCCTGAAAGATCATGCTGATCTCCGAACCACGGATGTTCCTCATCTCTGCGGGGGAGAGTTTCACCAGGTCCTGTCCCAGGAAGGAAATGCTGCCACTCTCGATCCTGGCAGTAATTTCCGGGAGCAACTGCATGATGGTCAGGGAGGTGACCGATTTACCCGAACCGCTTTCCCCCACCAGGCCCAGCGTATGGCCCTCGGCAATATGGATGCTGATGTCATCCACCGCCCTGACCACCCCGTCCTCCGTATGGAAGTAGGTCTTCAGGCCTTTTACATCGATCAGTGTTTTGGCGTCGGCCATCGGCCGGGCCTCCTTGGGCAGTTAATGGGATGTATGTTGGCCGCGCAGGCGGGGATCCGAGGCGTCTCGAAGCGCCTCGCCAACGAGGTTGTAAGCGGTGATGGTCAGGAAAATGGCAATACCGGGGAAGTAGATCAGCCAGGGGGCCCGGGAAATAGCATCCCTGCCGGAGGAGAGGATGCTACCCCAGGAGGGCCAGGGGACGGTGACCCCAAAACCAAGAAAGGAAAGGGCGGACTCGGTGAGGATGGCCCCGGCAATGCCGAAGGTGGCCGAGACCAGCACCGGCGCGAGGGCATTGGGAAGCACGTGGCGGAAGATAATCCGGGGCGGGGAATACCCCAGGGCCCGCCCGGCCAGCACAAATTCCTGCTGGCCCAGGCGGAGGAATTCACCACGGACCAGCCGCGCCACGCCGGTCCATGCGGTCAGTCCGATGACCAGCATGATGTTGAAAATGCTGGGCCCCACGAAGGCCACGATCGTAAGGATCAGGAAGAAACTGGGGAAGCAGATCACAACCTCAATAATGCGAGAGATAAACAGGTCAGCGATCCCACGGAAATACCCTGCCAGGGAACCGATGATGATGCCGATGGTGACATAAATGGAGACAGCGACAATTCCCACCGCCATGCTCACCCGGCCACCCCAGATCATCCGGCTGGTGATATCCCGTCCAATCCCGTCGGTTCCCAGCCAGTGAGGCTGCTGCCAGGGCTGGAGTGAACCTGTTGCCTGGCGCTGGATATCCCCCGTGGAGGAGCTTCCCGGCTTGACGTACTTGGCATCCAGGTTAATCTCGTCCAGCCCATAGGGAACCAGTGGCCAGATGGCCCATTCATAGACGACCGCGGCGTCACGGGAGACTGTTTCTCCAGCCTGGAAGACGGCCTGCTTGTACGGGGTCACATCGACACGATGTGTCACCAGGGTCATCCAGGCCAGGCCGGCCAGCAGGGGTATGCCGACCAGGATTGCAAACTGGGTCAGCCTCTGGGTTTGACGAGTGGCGTTAGAAAGGAGCCGGCCCAGGAGCCAGTTCCAGGCAGGTCGCAGGAGGAAGATTGTATTGGCACAGAGCAGGATCACCCCCATCCAGTTCAGCACGGTCAGCACAGGCCAGTGCGTGGCGGTGACTAGCTCGACCTTGCGGAGATCAAAATTCTGTCTGAATTCCGTGCGAGCGGCCCGCAGGTCGGCTGTTACCTGGGGATTGTTGTCTCGGGACTCCACCAGCTGGATGATACGACCTTCCAGTTGCTGGAGCTGGACTACTTTCTCCGCGGTTAATTGAGTGCCCATCAGCTTGATCTGCTGTGCCACGATCCTGGCAGGATCCTGGAACTCGCTCTTTCCGCCGGCTGTCGCCGCCCTTATCTGCCCCCCGATCACGGCACTGATATTCCTGCTCGCTTCCCGGTATTGCCGGTGGTTGACACCCCGGTAGACCAGCGGGCGGTCATTGGCCAGGAAGGGAGCGAAGATGCTTATCGTTAAAAGAACCACGATCACGTAATAGGCAGCCACGGCCAGCCGGCGACGGCGAAACTCCCGCCAGACCAGTTTCCACTGGTTCTCGCTTTCCGGGATATGCAGCGCAGCGGGCTGCTTGTCCTCGTCCGGCGCGGTGGGCGGTGCTGGGGGGGCCGTCTCTGCCAAGATGCTGCCTAGCTCCCTTCCTCAAATGTGACCTGGGGATTCACGATGACGTAAAGAATGTCGGAAATCAGGATACCGGTCAGGGTCAGGATGGCGGACATTGTCAGGGTGGCCATCACGACGTCGTATTCCCGCCGCATGACCCCCTCGAATGCGAAACGTCCCATGCCGGGGATGTTGAAGATGTACTCGATGATCACGCTGCCGCCGATCAGGAAAGGGAGCAGCGAAGCGAAGAGGGTGATGATCGGGAACAGGCTGTTGCGAAGCGCGTGGACAAGGATGATCCGTCGCTTGCTGGCTCCCTTGGCCTTGGCGGTTCGAATATAGTCCTGCCGGATCACCTCGAGCATCCCGGCTCGCATCTGGCGACTGATATAGGCCAGCCCGGCGTATGTCAGGCAGCAGATCGGGAGCACCACGTGCCATATCATGTCCAGCAGCCAGGGGAAAAACTGCTCGGGAGCGTCATTGCTGTGGAGGCCCATGATCGGGAAGGAAATCGCCTGGTCGGGATTACATAGCCAGATTCGCAGCAGTTCGGCCGTGAAAAAGGAGGGCAGGCTGTAAAGGACAAAAAGTGTGAAAGTCATCCCGCGGTCAGCGAGCGTGTTCGGATAGGCGGCACTGAAAATCCCGATCGGGATAGCGATCATGTAGATCAGGAAAAAGACCACCAGGTTAATGCCGATCGTGACTTTCATCGCATCGACCATGTCCGGCCAGATTGCTTTCTCCTGCTGGAAGTAGATCAGGTCAAGGGTGAAGAGCCGCTTGAGGAAGTAGCCGAACTGGACATGGATCGGGTCATCCAGGTGGTACTTTTCACGGAAACGTTTCTCCGCCTGCTCGGTCCCTTTCTGGGCATCCATCCCGCCAGTTGCCTGTCCCACGCCACCGAACTTCTGGGCGGCTGGATCCCCGGGAGCCAGCTTGATGATGCAGAAAGAGATGATCAGGATTCCACCGATGGTGGGGATCATGATCAACAGTCGCTTGATGATGTAACGGCTAAGCTCCGATCCCTTGATAGCCAGCAGGACCAGGCCCGTCATGCCCAGCAGGACGATGAGCAGGAATGCAAGAAGATAGGGATTGATCGCCATCAGGGAGATTGTACTCAGAAAGCACGTGATCACCGGATCAGCAGGGGAAAGCTGCTGACCCGGGGAATCCGCGGCTGGGTCCTTCCCCGACCGTGCGGGGTATCAGTTTTGCTCCTGCAGATCCTTCGGGATATACCACTCGGTGAGGTCAAACCCGGGACGGATGTTATACCATTTCACACCCCGGAAGCGCTTATGGTAGGAACCGAAAGTCTTGGAGGTGTAGAGAAACATGTAGGGCTGCTCACGGTCGATAATCCGGTGGAAAGCAGAATGGATTTTCTTCCGCTCGTCCTCATCAAGCGTCAGCCTGAGTTTTTCAATCAGGGCATCTGCCTGCGCATCGCGGAAGGAAACATGGTTGCTGCTCCGTTTTTCCTTGCCCGCCTGGGATCCGTGCCAGATCTGGAACGGATCGCTCTCGAGAGGCTGTGACCAGCCAAGCCGGACGACATCGAACTCCTTGCCCTTCACCTTGTCGATAAAGGAGGCCCATTCCAGGTTACTGATATTCATCGTGATCCCGGCGTCCTTGAAGGCTTTCTGGATCATGGCTGCCTGGTCTTGCACGACCGGGTTGCCGCTTGGCATCAGGTATTCAAACTCGAATTTCTGACCGTTCTTGTCCAGCACGCCGTCCCCGTCGGTGTCAATCCATCCGGCATCGGCCAGCAGGTCCCGGGCAACTTCCGGGTCATAGCCTATGGGACTGACATCATGGTCATAACCCGGGCCAAAGAAATACTGGCTTCCGGAGACCGCCACGGCAGCTCCATGCAGTTTCTTGTCAATGAACTCGTCCACGTCAAACAGCAGCCGGAGGGCGACTCGCACGCGCCGGTCCTCAAACAGGGGGCTCAGCATGTTCCATCCGACGTAGCTGAACCCTGGGCTGAACCACTGGGCCTTGACATAGCGGTCGGTGAACCAGTCCGGCACGGGATCCAGGTCCTCGAAGAACTGTTCCGGGGTCATGGAGAAGTAAAAGTCAATTTCCCCGGCCCGGAGCGCTGCCATGGCAGTCACATTATCAGGGATGAACTTGACAATGATCCTGTCCAGGTAGCCCCCGTGCTTCGGATCCCAGTGAGCGGGATTACGCAGCAGCTCCACGCGGTCGGCCCGGACCCACTTGTCGACCACGTAAGGTCCGGTTCCCAGCGGGGCGAGGTTGTATCGATCGTCGGTGTTGTAGAACTTGCCAAACTGCTGTCCACTCGCACTGATCTTCCCGGCTGCCGCTTCCTCTTCAGGTGTCAGGTCCTCGAGCGTGAGTTCCTTGTTGTCTGCGTTGAAAAACTCGCTGAAAACATGGAACGGAGGGCCATAGGATGCCATGCCGGCGGTAAATTCGAAGGACTTGAAGTACTGCTTGCGATACTTCATGCGGATCGTGTGGTCATCCAGGGCATCGCACTCGATCAGGTCCTGGTAGTAGACGCGGAGCGATTCACCATCCACGAAGGGGTTATTGATCACCGCGTAGGCAAACTCCAGGTCGCGCGTGGTGTAGGGCGTGCCATCACTCCAGCGGGCGTCCTGGCGGAGGAAGTAGGTGTAGATTGTCTGCCGCTGGACATCCAGCCACTCGCCATCCTCCAGCACCAGCGATGCGTTTTCTTCCTCACCGAGCTGGTCGGCCAGCGGGTTACCAGGTGTCTGCGGGGTGATCGAGAGGGACCCGTCACTTCCGGCCGTGGTCTGGCCAAATAACTCTGCGGCTGCCACCGCACGGTAGCGACCGGGCACCATCCCTCCTACCTCGATCGTGCCGTCACTGCTGGTCCAGTAGTGGTAGCCCTCACTGGGTGCTCCTGCCATTTCCTCGCCGACCGGATAGAGTCCTACCCAGACATTTCCCAGCACGGCCCCGTCGCCATCGTGCGAGGTGAGTGTGACGGTGGCCATCTCCTCACCACTACCGGGATCATAATCGAGTTCCAGCTCGGAGGCCGGGGTTGCCTCGCCGTCTGATATCTGTCGCTCGTACCCGCTGTAGCTGGGGGAGAGCTTGACCGAGTCCTCGGCGACCCAGCGCTCGGCAAGGCTGGGCGCGTACTCGAGCGTTTCGGGATCCATCCTGGCCAGGGCCAGGCTGGTGTATTCCGAGATATACTGCTGGACCGCGGAGGTTTCCACGATCGGGTTGAGTGTTTTCGGCTCCGAGTTGAAGCGAATGATAATAGAGCCCCCGGTGACAGGCTCGGAGGAGTTGTCAGTGGCAGCGGTGTTCCCCAGGTCGACCGGCACCTCCCCCTTGATGGTCAGCTGCTGGTTACTTCCCTCCAGCCGCGGTATCTCGATCCCGTCGATCTCGCTCATCATCTCGATTGTGGGTATGTCATCGACGACGTCCTCGCCGGCACTCCCGGTATCGGTCGCGGACATATCATCAGGATCCTGCCCGTTGTCGGGACTCGTGGCTTCGGGATCGGGTGTCGTCGCGGTGCCGGGATCCCCGGAGCTGATGCAACCGTTCAGTCCGAGCAGGCCAGTCAGGATCAGTGCAAGCAGGCAGGAATGACGAGAGGTCATGTTGATTGTCCTTTTCAGTGAAAGAACCAGGCAGTTCCATGCCCGGAATACGGTTGATCGTGAAGCCAACCCGGGATTCTGTTCCACAGGGGAATTATATGGAATTTCCCGACCGGGAGGGGTCGTCAATGGGAATTCCACGGCGCGTTTTTTATGGCTTCAGACAAGCAGGCTGCGGCATATCTGCAAAACGGAGACCAGCTGATCCAGGTCGGCCGGCTGATGGTGGTGCCCGATGCTGATCCGAAGAAGGGATTCTCCCTTGGGTACGCTTGGTGGCCGGATGGCTGGTACCAGCAGGCCCTGCCGGGCGATCTCTCGAGCCAGTTGCAATGCCTGCCCGGGATTCCCTATCGGCAGGGCAATGATCTGGGTTGGCTGGCTGGACACATCCCACCCCTGCAGCGAGAGCTGGTGCCGCACCTGCCCGGCATTTTCCAGTACCTGCTGCCGGCGGGAGGGAAACTCATCGATCCAGCGAAGCGCACAGAGAGCGGCTGCTGCCAGGGGTGCGGGAGGGGCCGTGGAAAAGACATAACTACGGGCTGCATTTGCCAGCCACTGGATTAAAATGGCGCTGCCCGCCACGAATCCGCCACTACAGCCGAGTGCCTTGCTCAGGGTGCCGACCTTGATATGCACGCGATCGGTCACTCCCGCCAGCTCGCAGGCCCCGCGGCCCGAGGGCCCCAGGATCCCGGTCGCATGGGCCTCGTCGACCATCAGCATGGCATCGTACTGCTCGGCCAGGTTGGCAAGCTGCTCGAGTGGCGCCAGGTCTCCGTCCATGCTGAAAAGGCTGTCCGTGACGATAAGTCGTCGCCGTGCCTCGACCTGCTGATCCAGCAATTCACCGGCATGTTGATGGTCAAGGTGCCGGTAAATGGCCAGAGAGGCTCCCGATAGCCGACAACCGTCAATAATACTGGCGTGATTTTTTGCGTCACTGATGATCACGTCCCCGGGCCCGACGAGGGCGGGGATGGTCCCCGTGTTGGCTGCAAAACCGGAGGGGAAGAGGATCGCGGCCTCCGTCCGTTCAAATCGAGCAAGCTGGCATTCAAGCTGCTCATGAAGTCCTGCCCGACCGGTGACAAGCGGGCTGGCACCACTTCCCCATCCATCGGCCAGCCATTCGGGGTCTGCTGAGAGTTCTGCCAGTTCGGCTGCAAAGCCGAGATAATCGTTGGAGGAAAAATTCACCAGCACCTGGTCATCCAGGAGAATCTGGTGCGCATCTTGCGGGCCGGTCCGGGTCACCAGGCGCCTGCGGAGCTGCTGGTGCTCGAGTGACTGCAGCTGATCATCAATCCAGGATAAGGGATCCATAAGAGCGAGAGGTTGTGACCTCCTTCACCGATAGCCCGTGACAAATTACTCGTGGCGAAGAGCCTCGATGGGATCCATGCGAGCGGCCCGGATAGCCGGGTAGATTCCGAAGACGACCCCCACCAGGACACTGATTCCGAAAGCGATCGGGATCGAGATTGGCACGATTGTCGGCACCATGTTCATCACACTTGCTGGCAAGGCATCCATCTGTTCTTTCAGGACTGTTCCCAGCAAGTCTCGTCCATGGGTGATAAACCAGGGGCAGGTGAGGCCGGCCAGTACCCCGACAATGCCACCGATAATCGAGAGGGTGATGGTCTCCACCAGGAACTGGCTGATAATCTTCGAGCGACGTGCTCCAAGGGCACGACGGATACCGATTTCACGCGTGCGTTCCGTGACGGTTGCCAGCATGATGTTCATGATGCCGATACCCCCCACCAGCAGTGAGACTGCGGCAATCAGCCCCATGAAGACCATGAACATCAGGCGGGTTGTCTTGGCTTGCTCAAGCAATTCCAGCGGGACGACGGTGTCGACATCCATTTTGTCATCGTGAACACGCAGGGCATCCTTGATCAGCTGGGAGGCAGGAATCACGTCCTCGGTGCGATGGACCCGCAGGGTTATCTGGTTGAGCTGGACCTCTTCCCCCTCGAAGGTTCCACCTCGCCTCGTCCAGACAGTTCGCCCGAGCCGCTGGTTCATTGTCGTCAGGGGAATGTAAATATCCTTGGTAAAGTCCTGTGCTGAGAAGGAACCACCGATGGCCGCTGTGGCGGTGCGATGCTTGAGAACCCCAACCACCTCGTAAAAATCATTGTTTTCCGGCAGCAGGACTCGCCGCCCGATGGGATCCTGGTAGGGAAACAGGATCTGGGCGACCTCCTTGGAGAGGACACAGAAGTCTTTCCGCTTTTCCACGTCGGCGGCGTTAAGAATCCGGCCACGGTCAACTTCCAGCTTCGTTGCCTGGAAATAGTCCGGAGTGGATCCGACCAGGCGACCATCGACCTCGTTCGGTCCGAAGCGGATCATCCGCTTGACCTCGCGGATGGGTACGGCGCGAGCAATTTGCGGGATGGTATCGACCAGCATGTCATACTCGTCATGCCGGAGCCCGTACAATGCCACGCGGGCATCCCCGAGTACTTCACTCGGGGGCTTGACCGTGCGAACAATGATATTCCGTGCCCCGAGGCTGGCAATCTGTTTCTGCGCCTCAAGGCTGATCCCTTCACCGATTGCCAGCAACCAGATCACACTGGCAACACCAATGAAGATACCCAGTACGGTCAGGCCCGAGCGCATGGGATGCAGCAGCAGGCTCTTGGTGCCCAGCATCATCGTGCGCCAGAGGCCGGAGAGTGTACCCATCAGTCGTTACCGTCCTGCTGGCCGATTTCCAGGTCCTTCGCGCTTGAAGCACCCATCACGATCTCGTTGCCAAGATCTGCGGCATCCGCAATGGCGGAAGTGGGCGAAGATCCATTACGAAGCGGTTTGAGCCTCTCGTCCATCTCGATTTCACCATCCATCAGACGGATCACACGGCCCGTTCGCTCTGAGACATCATCCTCGTGAGTCACCAGGATAATGGTCCGACCCTGGTCGTGGAGCTTGTCAAAGAGATCAAGGATCTCGTTGGAAGTCACCGAGTCGAGGTTCCCGGTTGGTTCATCCGCGAGGATGTAGTAGGGGTTGTTGACCATGCTGCGTGCAATGGCCACTCGCTGTTGCTGGCCACCGGAAAGCTGGGAAGGACGATGCTTGAGGCGATCTCCCAGGCCGACCATGGCGGCCAGGTCCCGGCAGCGTTTTTTTTCCTCGCGACCAAGATTTCCCTGGTAGTAGAGTGGGACCTGGATGTTTTCAACCACGTTGAGCTGCTGGATCAGGTTGTAAGACTGGAAAACAAAGCCGACCCGCTGTGCCCGGATGTCAGAAAGCTGGTTGTCGTTCAAGACCGCCACGTTGCTTTCGCCCAGGATGAGTGTCCCGTCGGTAGGGCGATCGAGGCAGCCAAGCAGGTTCAGCAGGGTGCTTTTTCCAGATCCAGAGGGTCCCATCACGGCAACGTAGTCACCGGCTGGAACCTCAAAACTGATGCCTCGCAGGGCATGGACCGTTTCACTCTTGAGAACATAATCCTTGACGAGGTCGGTAGCCATTACTGCTGCCGTCATTGACCACCTCCACTACCGGGCTGACCTGATGCGCCACCAGCCGGGGCTGCCTTTTTCATCATCTCTATCAGTTCGGCCTTGGTGACCATGCCATCCTTGTCGGCATCTGCTGCTTGCAGGCGGCTGGGATCAGATGTTGCCTTGATTTCTGAAGAGGAAAGCGACCCATCCTTGTCCGTGTCATATCGAGTCATGATGAAACCAATAATCTGGCTCGGGTCACCTCCACCAGGACGCCTTCCTGCTCCTCCACCGGTTCCAGCATTCCGCCGATTACCGCCACTGGACTGGCTGCCTGCTTTGCTGGAGGCTTTCTGGAGCGTGGCAGTCTGCATGTATCGTTTTATCTCGTACCAGCCAACCAGCTTGTTGCTGTTTTGGTCCACATCGGCGAGAGACGCCTCGCCCAGGACCTGCAGCATCGTTTCCTTGATGTCGTATTGTCCGTAGTCCTCGGCCATGGTTTTCAGTGCCGTGCCATCCCCCGTGGCGGCTTCCCTGATCGACGCAGTCAGCTTGTCAAACTCATCCTGGTCGAGAGACTGGTCCTTGTCGGCATCCTGGGTACCAATAATCTTGTCTGCCCCCTTGGAAAGCAGGTATTGCTTCTTGAAGTTGACGTAGAGTTCGCCATCCTCGACAAAAACCGCAAGCTCCTTGAGCTCCAGCTGCCCGTCACCAAGCTCCATGTTGGACAGGGACATTTCCCCGGTACCATCGCTACTGTCTGTCACCATGACGGCATCAATAATTGTCTCAAGGAGGGTTTCAAACTTGTTGGCTTCCAGTTCCTCGCGCGTCAGCATCAGGTCGCCGTTACTGTCCAACTGGTCAAGCAGCCATTGGGCCCGGTGCGTGTAGACCAGGCGGTTGAGAATGTCCTCGTGGAGCCTGGGGTTCCGGACAACCCGCTCTTTTTCTTTCAGGCCCCCACTGACGACGAGCGTTTTCTCGTTACTGGTATCAAACGCCAGCTCGCGAACGTTCACGGAAAATTCCCGTCCACTGTCGTCCATGAAGGTCTCCTCCCCCTCTCCGTTGCTCCAGACAAGACAATAAAGTTCCGTGCTCTCTTCATGCAGCACCTGCACTGGCACCTGCAGGGCATTGTTCTCGGACTTGACAAAAATACTCACCTCGGCGGACATCCCGGTACGAATGGTTGTCGGCGGATCAAGGATGCGGATGTAGGTGGCATATTCCTTGACACCGGATGAGAAGTAGCCCGTCGGTTCGGCGTAGGGGTTGACCTTTTCAACAACCCCGTCAAGCTCCTGTCCTTCCAGGGCTCCAACCTTGATCTTTACCGGTTGTCCAACCCGGACGTATGGCACGCGGCCCTCGTTGACCTTCGCCTTGACCTGCATCCTGTCGGTGTCCGGGAGATAGATGATTGTCTGTCGTTCACGCACCGTGGCTCCCGGCTCCACAATGAATTCTGAACCGCTTCTGCTGCTCTGCTTGTTTGCATGCACGACCTGCCCTCCCGCCGGGGCATAGACCATGCAGTTCACGATCTGCTGGCGAATGAGTTCTAGCTCTGCCTGTTCCTCGACCAGGTTTTTCTGTGCGGTATCCTGGCTTGCCTTGGCTGTTTCAATATCGCTGTCGAAGCCTACCAGCATCTTCTGCTTGGTGATTTCTTCCAGGGTCTTGAGGCGACCCATGGCCAGGTTTAGATCGATCTCGGACTTTTGAACGGCAAACTCATCTGCCTTGAGTTGCTGCTCGGTGAGAAATCCCTGTGCGGCAAGTCGCGTGGAGAACTTGAAGTTGTCCTTGGCGCGGTTAACGTTTTCTTCCTGGACCAGGATCTCGCTGTTCATCAGCTGCACATCCTGCCGGTAAGTCCCTTCCAGGTATTCCTGCCTGGCAATCACGGCTTTTTCAACCGAGGCATTGGCTGAAATAAGCGAGGAATTGGCCTGGTTCACGGCGATCTGCTGGCGGTTTTCTTCGTCTTCCAGGGCCGAGGCGTCCAGTTCCACAAGCTTGTCAGCAGCCAGGATCGTCCCGCTGCTGACCTCTTCACCAACTTCCACCAGGACTTGCGTGGTGTCAGCAAAAAGAGCCCGGTGGTCCACAGCATTTCCGTCCTCGGTCTCCACGGTAATCGTGCACTCATTATTCACCCGCTCGCTTACCGTCGTGACAATTCCCGAGACGGTTGCCGGGGTCGGGTTAATGACCCGCTCCCCTTCATCGATGACCCAGATTATCTGGACACCACTACTGTTTCTGGACCGAACGGTGCATTCCACTTCGACGTTGCTGGAACTTTCAATATCACCCTGTTCAATCACCACGTGTTGAAATGGCTTGCGTTCCACGGTGGTAAATTGCCACTGGACGTTCTGATCATTCGAGGTGGAAAACATCCCTCCTATGATCTTGACAGTGAAATAGATTGCCAGCGCGACCACCGCCAGGACCACCAGGGTGACAACAATTGCATTTCCACGAGGATGGCCGGCACGTCGTGAAAAACGTTGCTTGCTTGCTTGGCAGTTCATGCGAGGTGACTCCGTCGAGGAAGGACCAAAAAGGAGGGTGTTGTCAGAGTGGGAAGCACGCCCCCGGCTTTTACTGGAAAAGTCCCAGTAAGACTCCCCCTGATAATAGCATTTGGGGGTAACTCGTGGGGAATGGACACATCATTTTAACACCGACGGGCCGCCGAAGTTTCCATCGATCTGGAGAGAGAATACAGCCTGTCAGGGTGAATTGTCATTATTCTCAGGTGAGATTTGGAAACCATTTTCAGGGACGATCGGGCCGGGATCAATCCACATGCCGTTTTCATCAAGCTGCATGGTTCCCAGGTTCAGATCGAGCAATCCCCGCTGCACCTCCCAGCTCACCCAGACACTGAGAAAATCGTCCTGGGCATTTCGAAGGGAGCTCAGTGCGGAGATCAGGTTTTGCGCCGTGGTGGGACCAAAAGCCGCTGCGGCACCCCCCGCTCCCAGTCGGGGTGGTTCCTGGAGACGTAGGCGGGCAGACTGAACCTGCTTGATCGCTACCCGCAGGGCAGCCCGACGCATCTCGAAGTTGATCTTGTTCAATTCCACCTGTCTCAGGGCAGAGACCAGGCCGGCGTAGATGGAATCCTCGTTCTGGTAAAAACGTCGTCGCGCCTGCTGGTATTCAATCAGCGCCTGCCGGTAAGTATTTCGTTCCTGCAGCCGTGTGATGGGGGCGTCCCACCGCAGGCTGGCACGCAGGTTTCCTGTCGTGTCCCGGAAGCGGACAGGGTTGTCATCCGTGGTGCGGATGTCGCCCGACCAGACAATGTCCAGGTTACTTTCCAGCGGGTTGGCGTTGTAGTTGACGAGCCGCCAGGAATCGACCATGGCCGCGCGATTATTCATCCAGTCGAGCCGGTTCTGGCGTGCGAGGGCCATGGCGCCGTCGGCAGTGAGCTCGATAGGGATAAGCATCACGGTTTCTGCGCGGGCCTCGGCCTGGACCAGAGAAACTTCCAGCACATTCGCTGACAGCTCGGTGAGCAGGTTCGGCAGTGGACCAAAGACTGCTGTCCTGAGCAGGGTCAGCAGTTGCTGCTCATTGAGTTCCACGCCGGTTTCCATTAACAGGTCCATCCCCTCAAGAATACCCTGGCTGGGAACCTGGTTGGTGACCATCCGCTGGACCGTGTCGTCCAGGGTGATTGTCAGATCACCGGGCAGGTCCCCCAGGGTCTCGATACTGATAAGACTGGTATCGAAGGGAATATTTTCTCGCTGGGCTTTTTCCAGGATCGCCTCGATAAGCGCATCATGATCCGCCAAGCGGTCGGGAATGATCTGCTTGAAGGCCTCGATATCTTCACGGGCATGGTTTGCGTTGTTTTCCAGGACCTGGTTTCGCAGCTCGTTCATCGCCAGAACATGTCCACGCAATACGGTCAGCTGGGCAGCGAGTTCGTCGGACCAGGCGAGCGGGGGTGGCTGTTCTCCGTCGGCCACAACGGGCAGGATTGAAATGATTGTATTTCCCACCGCCATCTGGATATCGGCGATTTGCTGCTGGATAGGCAGGATGCGTGGATCGATCAGATTGAACTGGTCGAGATAATCCCCTTCGATGGAGACATCGATTTCTGGCGACATCCCGAGAGTCCGCTTGTAACTATCCAGCCCGTCCTTGTAGCTGCGGCGGGTGTTCAGAAGTCCGGAGACACTGGTAAAGAGTTGCTGGCGGAGCTGTTCGACCTGGAAATAATCAATCCGTCCTGCATCTCGAAAGGCCTCCAGTTGGGCCAGGCTGCTTCGCAAGGCCGTGACATTTGCTTCCTGGTTACGCATGCTCTGCTGGGCCTGGAGCATTCCGATAAAACCCCCGGCACCTCCGGGAGCGGTCACACCGCCACCTCCCCCAAACAGACCCCGCCCCTGGCCTCCGAAACCGCCTCCACCGACCCCGGCAAAACCACCCAGCCCGGAAGCACCCTGGAATCCACCTCGTCGCTGCAAGCCGCTTTGGCCACCGCTCCCGGTGATAATTTCCATGTAGTGGCCCCTCCGGTAGAGCTCAAACTGGCGGATATTTGCAAGCAGGGATCTTTCCGTGATCGTCAGGCGTTCCATCACCCGGTCCCGTCCCGCGCCCCGAAGGAGTGGCTGGACCAGGGTAAAATCAATCAGGGTATTGGCACTGTATGTATCCGGGCCACTGAACTGCCAGGTCAGGGAATTGGCAAGGCCGACGACCATTTCGGCCCCGCTGGTTAGTGCTCGACGGGCCTGGATTCCTCGTGTACTCAGGTCAAAATCGCTGGATCCGAATCCGCTGTTTCCCCGTGACTGGTAAGCAGTGCTGTAGCCGCCATAAAACTGGGTGTCAAAACGGAAGCGCTCGGAACTGACATCGAGTGCCGACAGGTAGAGTGTTTCAAGCTGGTTCTGGTAACCGGTGGAGTGGATCAGGGAAAGCTCCACAGCCAGATCCGCTGACAGGTGTAAAACCCCGTCATCATCCAGGGGCAGGTAGTCTCGCCAGAGGGGATTCTCAAAAGAATCGGTGGTACCGTTGTCAAGCCAGTTCTCGTAGCCAGGATAGCCGGCCGGCCGCTCCATGTGCTTGGCCGAGTAAGGGTCATCCGGTGGCATCGGTGGCCGATCCGGATCGGCCGGATCAAACATCCGGGACCTGGGATCAACGGCAATATTAAAATTTTGAATTCCCCACCGCTCGCTATCCTGGCTCTTTTCGTCTACGAGCTTGGTGACCGATTCATCTGCCTGGTGGCGATAGTAGGCGCGGGAACAGCCTGGCAGCAACACGGAGAGGGCGGCCACCAATGCCAGGCAGACAAAATGTCCAATGTCCGAATAACAACTTTCTCTATTCATCCAATCAAGATCCTCTTTACCTCCCAATGCCATCTTTTTCAGAGCCATGCGTGTCTAAAAATGGCCTTGAAAATGCCCAGTCGATTCAAGCCGCGTAAGCTGGAAAGGCTAGGTAAACTGTCTGGAAGGTACGGTTTAATACGATATGTCAAGTTTTTCGGGCACCTGAACAGCAAACTTGAACGAATGATCCGATCGTAATACCAGGAGGCCCAGCGAATGCTGCAAATCATGAAATGGCAACAACTTATGCCCTGTTTGTGTTGCCGATAAAACTTGACATCGGGGAATCGCCGACTTATTATCGTTCAGCTCGCCGTGAAGCACCTTTTTTTGCGGCTTTGGACAGGGAAGAAACAGTTTTCTGGCCGATACTGACGATCCAATCTTTGTAGGACTCACTGGATCAGGCACAGCGTCCACGCTGTGGGGAATAGCTCAATGGATGTAAAGCTAATCGGCTTGATCTTGGTAGCGGTGTTCTTCCTGGTATGCCTTGGTTTTTCTTTCAAGGTCTGGCGGTGGTTTCACGCGGTCATGGTCCTGTTCGTTTTCGGGATTTCCTGCTGGGGGATTTTCCTGGTCGCCTGCGTGCTGAAGACAAAAAGCAGCTGGCAGGACAAACACCAGGTGCTGCTGGACCGGAAGATCATTGCAGAGACCGAATACATGAAATCCGTCAAGGGGGCGGTGAACAAGGTCAAGGAGGAGAAAGATAACCTCCAGGACGTGGACTCCATGCTCACCCGGCTGCTCTTGGATCGGGGGCGTGTCTGGCGGGAGGCGAAACCCCAGGGAGTGCAGGCCAGTTCAGTGCTGGTCGATACGGGATTTGTACCAGCCGGTGACGAGCCACTGCAGATTGAAAATAACGCGGTGCTCTATCTTTTCAAGGAGGCGCTGATCACGGTAGAGGGCCTGGATATAGCAGTACCTGTGAAGTACCTGGGAGAGTTCCATGTCAACGCGGTCAACGGGGGTGTGATAAGCCTGGAGCCATCACCCATCACCCCTCCTTCCATCGCCGCACCCCATATCAATGATGGTTCGACATGGGCCATATACGAGAAGATCCCGGTCGATGGCCATCGCCTGTTTTCTGAAACCGATATTTTTGATAGCGAGGTGGTGCTGGGAGAGGATCCGGCGCCGCTTTTCGGCAAGATGGACCAGGCCAAGATCACAGAAGCTTTCCAGATGGCAATCCAGCACAGTCCTGATCTCCAGTTGCAGCAACAGCGACTGCAGGACCATGTGGAACTTTACCTGGGTGACGGCCGGCAACTGCTGGAAAACGAGACAGCGCCGTTTGAGGAACAGTGGATCAAGATCCTGTTTAATCAAAAGTACGAAGTGACAGTCGATAGTGATGCCGCCAAGGGTGGCCTGACCGAGAGTTTCTTTGATCCCAGTGGCATGGCAGTCATTCCAAATCTCCGCCGCGGTGAAACCGTCCAGTTTGAGAAGGGCGATATAGGCGTTTTCCATCTTCGTAGTGAAACGGTTGATGGCAAGCCGGAGGTTACCGATGGGGAGAAGCTGACTGCCGAGGGAGCCGATGGGACAGCGATTGCCCGGCAGCTTACCGCCCACCATGTTCGACCCGTGACGGACTACGCTTTCCTGTTTCATGATCTCGCTGACCGGGCAACCCGGGTGGGACAGCAGAACAAGCTTTATGATCGTGAAAACGTGCGACTTTCAGAATCCCTTCAGGAAGCCAACAAGCAGGTCGCCTTTCGCCAGGGCGAAGTGGACAAGCTGTCCATGGAAAAGAAGTTCCAGCAGCAGGACCGCGATACGGCGGAGACATTTGTTGATCAGCTCACCAAGGAACGTGAGGCCTTGCGAGTTGAACTTGCCGAGCTCTTCAAGGTGAACCGCCAGCTTACCCAGCAGCTTGCCCAGATCCAGGCCAGGCTGGAAGCCGATATCAACAAGCGCACAGAAGCGGTAGGCAGCGATAGCGACTAGCTGGTTTCGGCTTCCTGCAGCCACCCCGGATAGTACTCAACGATGGGCATTCACGACCGCGAGTATTATCGGGATGAAGGATCCTCGCAGGGCATCCAGCTGCGCCCGCCCGCCACACTGATTGGCAAGCTGATTGCGATCAATGTGCTGGTCTTTTTTGTCTGCTGGTTCTTTCCGCCAGTGATGCGGTCTACGGGTGACCGGTCGGCCGTGGAGGCGAATCGGGTGGACCCGGATGGGTTGCCCGGCACAGACGGCAAGGATGGTGCTGAGGGATCTTCTCACCTGTTGGTGTACGAACAGATCCACCTGGATCCGCCGGAAATGTTTTCCCATCCCTGGAAATTCTACCAGGTTATCACCTATGGCTTCGTGCATGCCCCTGTGCGAGTCATCCAAGAGGGTAAATCGATAAGTACGCGGAAGGGGATATTTCACATCCTCTTCAACATGTTTGCGCTGTTTGTATTTGGCCGCAGCCTGGAAACCCAGTACGGCCAAAAGGAGTTGCTGGTTTTTTACCTTACCGCGATCGTGCTGGGGGGCCTGCTTTGGAGCGGCTATGGATTTTATGACGATCAGATTCCTCCCCTGGTGGGGGCGTCCGGGGGTGTCTACGCGATTGCCATTCTCTTCTGCCTCAACTACCCAAAACAGGTGCTGCTGCTTTTTGGTGTGATCCCCATGCGCGCCTGGGTCGTGGGCATCATGATCGTGGCGATGGACCAGTTAATGGGCATTTTTGCCGATGATAACGTGGCACACTCGGTTCACCTGGCCGGGGCCGGCTTTGCCTTGATCTACTACCAGACTGGCATCCAGCTAGCCCGTTTTATCCCCCACCGGCGTCGAGGAGCCAGGCTCAAGGTGCATGACCCCGACCTCCTCCCTCCCTCACGTTCCGAAAAGCGGATGCAAAAACTGGTTGACCAGGGCGATGCGATCCTGGACAAGATCCAGAAGCACGGGGAGGAGTCCCTGACAGGCAAGGAACGCCGCATCCTGGAGCGTTACAGTCGTGAAATGCGAGATCGCCAGGAGGACTAGCAGGTCCCCCTGAAGGCCCTGCCGGGATCTGTGTTACAATCGAGGAGATTCTCCACTGGCGATTCCAGGACAGGTGTATGCATCCATGGAAAACCCCCTTCCAGGCCGACGACAGTTTCTCCGGCAGGCCGGCGGGGGCGCGGGGATGATTGCCCTGGCATCCGTGCTGGCCGAGCAGGCAAAAGCGGCGCCAGTCGACGGTGGCCCACTGGCGGCCCAGCCCACGAGTTTTCCACCCCGGGCCAGGCGGGTTATCTGGCTGTTCATGCACGGTGGGCCAAGCCACGTCGACCTCCTTGACCCCAAGCCGGACCTGGTACGATATGCTGGCCAGCCTGTTCCGGAGAGTTTCGGCAAGGTCATGACTCGCCGTGATGTGGCAAAGAATCCGCTCATGGCGCCGGTCAGGCCATTTCGACCCCGGGGTGAATCAGGCCTGGAAATCAGTGATTTCCTGCCGCACCTTGCAGGGCATGCCGACAAGCTCTGTGTGGTCCGGGGGATGCATGGCGACAGTGTCAACCATCCCCAGTCGGTTTACCAGATGAACACCGGCAGTATCCTGATGGGCCGGCCAAGTGTGGGGAGCTGGGTGGCCTATGGCCTGGGGACGGAAAACCAGAACATGCCGGCCTTTGTCGTCCTGCCGGACCCGCGCGGGGGCATCAAGGGGGGCCCTCCAGCCTGGGGGAGCGGATTTCTCCCGGCCACGTACCAGGGTGTCATGATGCGAGCCGGGAAGGTCCCGATACTGGACCTGGCTCCACAGCAGCAGATCAGCCGCGCCGAGCAACAATCGATTAACCGGCTTCTCGGCCGCTTTAACCAGGAACACCTTCGCCGTCGTGCCGATGACGATGAACTCTCGGCACGTATTCATGCCTACGAGCTGGCATTCCGAATGCAATCCGCCGCACCCCGGCTGGTGGACCTGGGCGAGGAGACCGAGGAAACCCTAAGGCTCTATGGTGCGGACCGGGAGCCAACAAGGGATTTTGGCCAACGCTGCCTGCTGGCACGACGCATGGTGGAACGGGGTGTCCGCTTCGTACAGCTCTACTCCGGGGATATTGGTGGCTGGGATGCCCACAAGAATGTTGCCCAGAACCATGGGAGCTACTGCCAGAAAACGGATCGGCCGGTGGCAGGCCTGCTGGAAGATCTTCATCGCCGGGGATTACTTGACGACACGCTGGTGATCTGGGGCGGGGAATTTGGCCGGATGCCAATGAGTGAGCAGGGAACCGGTCGGGATCACAATCCCTGGGGTTATAGCATCTGGATGGCAGGTGCCGGGATACGGGGAGGACGAGCGGTGGGAGCGAGCGACCCGATTGGCTTGCGGGCTGCCGAGGGAAAAGTCCACGTTCGCGACTTCCATGCCACGCTGCTTCACCTGCTCGGCGTGGACCACCATGAGTTAAGCTTTTTTCAGAACGGGCTGGACCAGCGACTCACCGGCCCGGATGAAGCACAGGTGGTGGACGCCATAATTAGCTAGGTACCCTGGAACAAGATCATGTTTCATTTCCCAGGACATCGACAGCCGCGAGCCGTGCGGATCGGCTGCTGGGTCTGCATGCTGGCAACGCTTGCCTGTGCCGGGCTGGTGTTGTTTGGCCGTGATGCCATTCCTGCTGAGCCCGCAGCTTCTTTCGAAGAGTTGGAGATCCGTGAGGAAGACAGGCAGCACTGGTCATTTCAGCCGCTCCAGCCTCCCCGTCTTCCTGCTCTCCCCATTCAGGTTCAGCAGGAGTGCCGGGGATCCATTGACCTGTTTATCCGTTCCGCCCTCCTCTCGAAGAGCCTGCATCCCACACCTGCTGCGGACAGGCAGACCCTGATCCGTCGCCTGAGCCTGGACCTGACTGGCCTGCCACCCTCACCCGGGGATGTGGAGGAGTTTGTTTCTGATCCCAGGCCGGATGCCTACGAATCCCTGGTCCAGCGACTGCTTGCCTCGATCCACCATGGAGAACGACTGGCACAGCCATGGCTTGACCTTTCCCGCTTTGCTGACACCGATGGGTTTGAACACGACAACGTCCGTACCGATGCCTGGCAATACCGGGACTGGGTGATCCAGTCGATCAACCAGGACATGCCCTATGACCGGTTTGTCACCCTGCAGCTTGCGGGTGATGAGCTGGAGCCGGGGAACCCTGGTGCCAGGATTGCCACCATGTTTTGCCTGTCGGGACCCGACATGCCGGACATCAACTCGCAGCAGGAGCGACGTCACCAGTTGCTCAACGAGATGACCTCGACTGTTGCTGCTGCCTTGATGGGGCTGCAGATGGAATGTGCCCAGTGCCATGACCACAAGTACGATCCACTCAGCCAGGCTGATTTTTACCGGCTGCGATCCGTCTTTGAGCCCGCGGTCCACCTGGTCAAGAACAAGTCGGTGGGGACGCTGCAGGAGAAAAATGGCAGCCCCCCACCAAGCTACCTGATGCTGCGAGGCGATTTTCGTCGACAGGGCCCGGCTGTCGTTCCCGCCTTTCCCCGCATTGCCAATCCGGTTGGAGAGCAGATCCAGCCTGGCGATCCCGGTGCGGAAAGTAGTGGCCGTCGCAGCCAGCTTGCTGCCTGGCTCACCCGTCCCGACCACCTGCTTACCAGCCGGGTGATTGTCAATCGTGTCTGGCAGCATCATTTTGGTCGTGGCCTGGTGGACACACCCAGTGATTTTGGCGTGATGGGTGGGTCGCCGACGCACCCGGAATTGCTTGATTACCTGGCGACCGAGCTGGTCCAGAGCAACTGGAGCCTCAAGAGACTTCATTATCTCATCGTCACCAGTGCCACCTACCGGCAGGCAAGCTGGCTGGAGGCGGGCAGCGTGGGTGAAAGAGAGTGGCGGGAGTCGCTCAAGGAGGATCCTGCAAACCGCTGGCTGGCTCGTTTCCCCAGGCTCCGGCTCGAGGGTGAAACGCTTCGTGATCTGATGCTTGCCAGTGCCGGGATATTGAACACCGACCGTGGCGGTCCCGGTGTGAGACCGCCACTTCCGGCAGAAATCGTCAACACGCTGAGGAAGGGCCAGTGGGAAGTCACCCCGGAACGAGCAGGATATGATCGCCGCAGCATCTACCTGTTTGCTCGCCGCAACCTGCGGTTCCCGATCCTCGAGGTCTTTGATCGCCCCGATGCCAACAGGAGCTGTTCGCGTCGAAGCCACTCGACGACAGCACCCCAGGGATTGCTGCTGCTGAATTCGGAGTTTTCGCTCACCACCGCCCGTCGGCTGGCAGGGAGCGTGCTTGCCGAAGGACATGATGAAAAGCAGTTTATCGTGGAGCTTTTCCGTCGAACTCTTGGCCGTCCACCGAGCCCCGTGGAACAGCAAGCCAGCCAGGAATTTCTCGATGCCCAGTCGGCACTGGTAAAGCACCAGCAGCGGGGTCATGATCAGCTGGCAATCCCTATTCCAGGGCCGGCAGGCTGGACGGCTGATAAGGCAGTCGCAGCGTCGCAGCTCTGCCTGATTATGTTTAACATGAACGAGTTCCTGTATATTGACTAAGGTAACAGCCGGGTATCCCCCCACCAGATTCAACCCTTTTTTCTCCCCCAACTGCCATGATTGCGGCCTTGCACAAGATAAGGCGAGCGGTTTTACCCCTTGTCCTGTTGGTTTTGTTTTTCCCTGGCCTCCTTCGGTCGGAGGAAAGTGAGCCGGCAGGTGAGGGCCGGCAACTCTTTGTCGAACAGGTTGGCCCCCTGCTGGTTTCACGATGCGGGCAGTGCCACGGTGGTAAACAGCAGAAAGCAGAACTGGATCTAACCAGCCTTGCCGGTATCGAAAAAGGTGGGGAAACCGGGCCATTGCTGGTGGCTGGAAAACCTGACGAGAGCCTGCTTCTGGAAATGGTGATCGCGGGCGAGATGCCACCGGAAGGGAAGAAGCCCCTTACGGACCAGGAGATCAAGCTCCTGCGGCGTTGGATTGAGTCCGGTGCCGGCCTGGCAGTTGGGACGACGTCCGAGAGGGTATCCCAGTGGTCTGTCCTGCCGGTGCTGCAACTTCGCTGCACGGTTTGCCATGGGACCCGTGTGCGGCAGGGAGACCTGGACCTGCGGACACGTGAGTCGATGATCCGGGGAGGAAAGTCCGGGCCGGCGATTGTTCCCGGCAAGCCGGAAGAGAGTCTGCTGCTGAAACGCATCCACGACGGGGAGATGCCACCGAAGCGAAAACTGGTCGAGTTTAGTATCAAGCCGATGGAGAAAACCGAGATCGAGCTGGTGACCAGATGGATCCAGCAGGGTGCGGTTGAGGATTCCCCTGTCCAGCAAGATCCGGGTGTGGACCCCCTGGTGAGTGACGAGGATAGAGAATTCTGGGCATTTCAGCCGCCCCGGCGAGCCCGTGTTCCCAGGGCCAGGAGTCTTCAGCAGCTACAGACTCCCATCGACCACTTCATTGTTTCGGCGCTCCAGCAGCAGCAACTCGACCTTTCCCCACCCGCCAGTCGCCAGACCCTGGCAAGGCGGGCTTTCCTGGACCTGCTTGGCATTCCACCCACCCCGGACCAGGTCAGCCAGTTTCTTTCGGACAGGGAGCCGGGAGCCTACGAACGCCTGCTTGATCGCCTGCTTGCTTCCCCCCGTTACGGGGAACGCTGGGGAGGACTCTGGCTGGACGTGGCCGGCTATGCGGACAGCGAGGGTATCCAGCATAGCGACTCGATTCGGCCATTTGCTTACCGTTACAGGGACTACGTGATCCGTTCCTGGAATGCCGACAAGCCTTACTCCCGCTTCCTGATGGAACAGCTGGCAGGAGATGAGCTGGCGGATTACACGGATCCGGAAAAGATCAGTCCCGAGGTTCATGACAACCTGGTGGCCACCGGGTTCCTCCGGCTCGTCCCGGATGCAACCTACTTCGGTATCACGAACTTTGTTCCCGATCGCCTCGATATCATCGATGACATGCTCGAGGTTGTCAGCTCTTCCGTGATGGGGCTGACGGTAAAATGTGCACGCTGTCACAGCCACAAGTTCGACCCGATCCCTCAGCGTGACTACTATCGGCTGGCCGCCCTCTTCAAGGGAGCAATCGATGAAAATGACTGGCTCAAGCCAACCCGGCAGTCGGGCGAGCCCGGGCAGCTGGATCGTTACATGGCATCGATCTCGACGGTGGAACGGAAGGCATGGGAAGCGGACCAGGAGCGGATTGAGCAGGAGGTGAAGCACCTGGAGCAGAAAATAACGGAGATGGAACAGGAACTGGCTGCCGTGGAGAGGCAGCGGCGGATAAGTGAACTACCGGCCTCGATTCAAGAAGACGTGGCACGCTCACTGGTCACACCACCTGCCGAGCAGTCGGAGGTGCTCAAGTACCTTGCCGGGAAATTTGCTGGACAGCTGAAAGTGAGCCGGGAGGACCTGCTGAAGAATAATGCCGAGTTCAAGAAACTCCATGACCAGGTCCAGCAGTCGATCAAGGATGCCCGTGAAGAGGCGAAGCCGGAACCACTGATTCGAGCTCTCTGGGATCGAGGGGAGCCCTCTCCTACGTATATCCTGCGGCGCGGCAACTACCTGACCCCGGGAAGGCAGGTGGATCCGGGAGTCCCCTCGGTGCTCGATGTTCCTGGTGCCTCACTGGAAATCCAGAAAGCACGGGAAGGCTCACTGGGAACAGGTCGACGACTGGCGCTGGCACGCTGGCTCACGCAGGCTGACCACCCCCTCACAGCACGAGTGATCGTGAACAGGATCTGGCAGCAGCATTTTGAAAACGGTATTGTCGCCACGCTCGATAACCTGGGGCATGCTGGTGCAGAACCCACGCATCCGGAACTGCTCGACTGGCTGTCGGTGGAGCTGGTGGAGTCGGGGTGGAGCATCAAGCACCTGCACCGATTGATCATGTTGTCCGCCGTCTACCGGCAGACGAGCGGCGTGACAGAGGAGCAACTGGCAAGGGATCCCGACAACACCTGGCTTTCCCGCATGCCGCTGCGGCGGATGGATGCCGAGGTGCTACGTGACTCGCTGCTGGCAGTTGCCGGCCGCCTGCGGCTGGAGCCCTACGGTCCGGCCGATCCGGTGGAGGCCCGCGAGGATGGGCTGGTGGTCTCCACGCCCAGCAAGGGAACCTGGCGACGAAGCATCTACGTGATCCAGCGGCGGACCCAGCCGGTGACCATCCTGGGGAATTTTGATCGCCCACAGATGAACCCGAACTGTGTCCAGCGAAGCAATTCAAATGTTGCTCCCCAGGCCCTGCACCTGCTCAATAACAAGATGGTTCATGACCTGGCAGTCTCCTTTGCCGAACGGGTACAGCAGGAAGCGGGGCTGGACCGCGAGGCCCAGTTGCAGCATGCATTCATGCTGGCACTTGGACGACCTCCTACCACCGAGGAGCAGGATCTCTCGGCCCAATACATGAAGGAACTTGTGGCACAGTGGGTCAAGGAGCAACCGGACAAGAAAGAAGAAGCCCAGCAGCGAGCACTGGAGAATTACTGCCATGCGGTGATGAACCTGGCCGCGTTTATTTATATTGATTGAAGGAAAGATGACTCGAACACACCTGACAGGCCTGGACGTGGTAACCGGTCTCCCCCGGTCTCCCGACCGCCGAGCATGGTTCCAGAGCGCGGGGAAGGGGCTTCACGCCGCGGCCCTGACATGGCTGCTTGGTCGCGACCTGTTCAATTCTCCTGCCGCAATCGCCGCCGAGCCGGCGCCGGGCGACTCGGTTCGCCGCCGCTTTGACCTCAAGCCCCGCCAGCCACACTTTGAACCAAAAGCCAAATCGGTGATCCACCTGTTCATGAATGGCGGACCCAGCCAGATGGACCTGTTTGATCCCAAGCCGGAACTCGACAAGCGGCATGGCGAGTCTTATTTCGAGAAGATCGCCGGGGAGGTAGAAAACCCGGGGGCGGCGGGCGCGTTGATGCGATGCCCCTTCAAGTTTTCCCGGCACGGGGAATCGGGAACCTGGGTTTCGGATGTCATGCCTCACCTGGCCACCTGCGTGGATCGGATCGCTATTCTCAAATCGATGTACACGGTCAACCTGACCCACGAACCGGCACTCTTTATTATTCACGGTGGTGGAATGGTTCCTGGCCTGCCCTCGATGGGTGCCTGGGTGACCTATGGCCTGGGAAGTGAAAATCAGAACCTGCCGGCTTACGTGGTACTGGACGACCCCAAGGGACTTCCTATCAACCGCACCCAGAACTGGCAGTCCGGTTTCCTGCCCCCGCTCTACCAGGGGACACGCTTTCGAAGTACAGGATCCCCGGTGCTGAACCTGGCCCGTGAGTTCGATGAGCCGGACCGGGTCACCGAGGTGGAGCGACAGCTGCTTGGTGGGCTGGACCGCATTCACCGCAAGCAGCGGAGTGGACAGCCAAACCTGGATGCCCGCATCGCCAGCTATGAACTGGCCGCACGCATGCAACTGGAAGCAACCGATGCACTGGACCTGAAAGACGAGGACCAGGGAACCCTCGACATGTACGGGATCGGCAAGGAACCGACCGATTCCTATGGTCGGCGCTGTCTCTATGCACGGCGACTTGTCGAGCGGGGAGTACGGTTTGTCCAGCTGTTTATTGATGCCCAGATCTGGGATAACCACACGGGCCTGAAGAGCGGGCTGAAGTCGGCTTGTGACCGCACGGACAAACCGATCGCCGGGTTGCTCAGCGATCTGGCGCAGCGTGGATTACTCGATGAAACGCTGGTGGTCTGGGGGGGGGAGTTTGGAAGCCTGCCGATTGCCCAGTTACCCGGCGACAAGTAAGACGAGAAGGCAGGTCGAGACCATAACAAGAATTCCATGGTCTCCTGGATGGCCGGTGGGGGTATCCAGGGAGGCAGCAGCTATGGGGAAACAGACCCCCTCGGTTTTGCGGCCGCGGAAAAACGGGTCGGGGTCCCCGATTTTCACGCCACCATCCTGCACCAGCTGGGTCTGCACCACGAGGAGCTGTATTACCTCCGTAACGGGCTCCGTGAACGTCTTACCGGGGTCAAGCCCGCGCGGGTGATCACCGATATCCTGGCCTGATCCGGGCTAGAGAGTCCAGCCCTTGCGGTATTCCTTGTGCACGAACTGCTGGGCCCGCTCGGAATTGGTAACTTTCAGCTTGCGGGAATCCCACTCGATCGCTTCCCCGCCTCGGAAGGCGACGGTTCCCAGCAGGACGGTTTCGGTGAGTGATCCGGAGTAGTCGAAATTACAGGTGGTTGTACCACCCTCCTTGATTGCCTGCAGCCATTCCGCATGATGACCGATGGATGCCGGAATGGACTGCTCGGGCCTGGTGAAGTCCGCGAACTTGTCCTCGGGAAGGAGCAGGTGCCTGGAGTAGTCCGAAAGGATCATCCCCTCGCTGCCGATGAACAGCTGTCCACTTCCCCAGTCGAGCGTGTTGCCATTCTTGTCCTTGAGCGTCTTGAGGATCTCGGGTCGCCGACCACTGTCATACCAGGTGAGCTTGACCGGGGGGAGCTTGCCCCGCGCCGGGAAATCATACTTCACGATCAGCCAGGCCGGTGTGCTGACCGGTTCATACTCCGGCCCCTGGGCCGCCACGCGAACCGGGTTTCGGAGCTTCAGGGCCCAGTGGGTCAGGTCCATGTAATGACAGCCGAAGTCACCGAGTGAGCCCGTGCCGTAATCCCAGAACTTTCGCCAGTGAAATGGGTGGATCCCCTCGCTGTAGGTACGCTTGGGTGCGGGGCCCAGCCAGAGGTCCCAGTCCACGTTTGCGGGCTGGGGAGCGGACTTGAAAGTTCCTCCCGTGTAGACCGCGCTGGACCAGACATGCGCCTCGCGAATGGGACCAATTGCATTTCCCTGGACCAGTTCCACCACGCGGCGGTAATTGTCCCCGGCATGGATCTGTGTTCCCAGTTGCGTGACCAGCTTGTTCTTGCTGGCAAGCTCCGCCAGCGTGCGAGCTTCCAGCACGGTATGCGTCAGGGGTTTCTCGCAGTAGACGTGTTTCTTGAGTCGCAGGGCCATGGCCGCTGCCGGGGCATGGCTGTGGTCGGGAGTACCGACCACCACGGCATCGATATGTTCTGCTTCCTTGTCCAGCATCTCGCGATAGTCCCGGTATGTACGTGCTGCCGGATACCGCTCTGCCCCCTGGGCCAGCAGGTTGGAGTCAATGTCCGAGATGGCGACAATGTTCTGGGTTTCGACACCACGAATGTTGGCCCCGGCACGGTTGGTACATCCGACCGCTGCGATGTTCAGCCGCTCGTTTGGCGAATCGGAGAAGACGGTCCGCGTGGGATTGATAAAGAAGCCAGCGGCAACGCCGGTGGACAACCGCGAGAGAAACTGTCGACGATTCCGCTTCACTGGTGGGGTCATCAGGAAAACCTCGTGTTCAAGAGCTGCTGGAGTTAAGATCCATGCATTTAATACGATCTGGCACCCGAAAGCAAAAACTCTCCGGATAAATGCCTGTCTGGTTGACCGCGATTGCGTTGAATATCCGGCACCACTCGGTCATAATCATCAACACGTGGCTGGAAGCCGGCTGGCTCTCCAGGGACCCCTTTCCCAGGATTTTCACGAGGTAAGTTCGATGAGGTTTGCTGCTCTTGGCTGTTTACTCGCCGCCATGGTTACACCGCTGGTGGGCGGGGAGGAAAAAGTTTCTCAGGCCCTGGATTTCAAGATGAAATCCCTGGAGGGGAAGGAAGTGGCCCTCTCCAAGTACCAGGGGAAGATGATCCTGGTCGTGAATGTCGCCAGCAGGTGAGGCCTCACCGTCCAGTACCTGCAGTTGCAGGCATTACACGACAAGTACTCCAAGCAGGGCCTCGCCGTGGCGGCTTTTCCCTGTAACCAGTTCAACAACCAGGAACCGGGCTCGGCCAAGGAGATCCGGACTTTCTGTACGGACACGTACAATGTCACTTTTGACATGTTCGCCA
Organism: uncultured Pirellulaceae bacterium; assembly: GCA_964476375.1. Classification (GTDB taxonomy): domain Bacteria; phylum Planctomycetota; class Planctomycetia; order Pirellulales; family Pirellulaceae; genus SAT2750. Next base: position 55,956 of record CAYYZW010000159.1, on the reverse strand, counting down.
AGATCGAGGTCAACGGGGAGAACGCGGCGCCGTTCTACAAGCACCTGACCGGCCTGGACGCCAAGCCCAAGGGTGCCGGCAAGGTGACCTGGAATTTCGAGAAGTTCGTGATCGACCGCACAGGAAACGTGGTGGGCCGTTTTGGACCGCGCACCAAGCCTGATGATCCGGCGATCATTAAGCTGATCGAATCCGGATTGGCTGACAAGTAAATCGGCCACAGGAACGGGAGAGGATGCTACTGGAGCAGGGCATCCAGGCGGCTGGTGTATTCCTGCTTGTCCATGGCTCCGACGATGGGTTCACCCTGCACACTGCCGTCCTTGAAGAGGACGACCGTGGGAATCACGGAAACGCCGTACTTCTGCGCCAGATCCCCGTGCTCGTCCACGTCGATTTTCATGATGACCGCCCGGCCATCGTACTCCCCCGCGATTTCATCGATCCGCGGTGCGAGTGTTTTGCAGGGAGGTCACCAGGTGGCAAAAAAGTCGACCAGTACCGGCTTGCCGTCGCTGATCGCTTGTTCAAATTCGACGGCGTTGGCCGTCTTGGCAGGACCATTCAATGATGCCCCGGTCTGATTGCTCCCGTCGGTATTGCCGGGCTTGGAACAGCCACTGAGCAAGGCTGCGGTGAGTAGAAAAATCCAGCTAAAGCGTTTCACTTTGTCAGCTCCTCATCCAGAAAAATCGAATAGACAACTCTTGTCACATGACTACCTAACAGTATCGAAGGAAACCCATTTGGATGCTAGGCGTTAAATGTCTCCAGGAGTTTTTTTCCAGCATAGATATTGAGTGCATCCACGGCAGCAAGTGGTCTCGCGGGGTCTTTTTCCGGAAACCAGAGGCAATCCATGAAATCTGACACAACAAGACCTTCCTGCTGATCCTGGCTCGCCTGGGCGACCAGAACGCCGTCGCCGAAAAACTGCATGAACAGCTCGGGCTGGATATCCTCAAATTCATTTTCCTCCATGAACTGCTGCAGCCGATTTCTCTCGGCCTGATGCTGTTTCCCCATGTCGGCGACCTCCCAGCGGTGGATCTCCTCGTGCTCCACATCTCCACCGGCAAAGAGCGCATAAATATCGTCGAAGGTCATTTTCTCCAGGTTCGCATGGACTGCTGCCGTCAGGGGGGCAGCGATCCCGGTGTTGCGATATTCCCCGTTGGCGAACTGGTAGCAGAACTGGAAAAGGAAGCAGTCGACCGGTTCCTCAAAACCCGGCCAGTACTGGGTTCGCTGGTCCACCAGGTGCATGCTGGAGGGTGGTATCCCGATGTTTTCCGGCCGGCTGAGCCAGAGGGCCATTTCGCTTTCTCTCCTGGCGGCCGGCATTACCAGGGCGGGCTCCAGCTGGTCATCGATACCCAGCTCCTCGGCGTACTGGATGACCCTCAGCCGGACGACCGGTTCGGCGGCCATGCCAAGCAGGGTCGAGCATCCCTCTTGATCACCGAGCCGGGCCAGGGCGGCCGCCGCCTCGGTGCGGAGTCGCCTGTGGGGTCGCTGGCAGGTGATGCGAAGGACGGCGGCGGACGTGTCACTCCCGATCAGCGCCATGGCATCGCAGAGCGAGATCGCCAGGGCGATACTGTCAGCAATCCTGGATTGCAATTGCTGAAGGGACTCCTCCGGTGCCTTCTCCGGTTCCTGGAGATCCTCGAGATGGCGATTGAGTCCATGCAGGAGTGTCTCCAGCTGGCTGACCCGGCTCCCGGCCGGGTGAGAGTCAACCAGCCCTTTTCGAGTCAGGTAGTTTGCCATGTCCAGGATGGCGGCAGCGATAGGGGGGTGGGCAAGTGCCTCGAGCAGACGTGGAAAGAGAAGGTCCAGGCTGGCAGGGGGAGATGCAAACAGGGGGGCCAGTGCCATGGCAACAGCCGTGCTCTCTGGCGGCGGGGAATCCACCAGCAACTCGACCAGGATTCTCAGTGCCACGTCATCCGCCTGCAGCGAGAAAAGCAGCAGGACATGCTGCGACGTCTGCCAGTCCGTGTCGAGTTGAAGATAAAGTGACTTGAGCAGGTCCAGCTGGCCGGGACTGAAGGCACCACCAAGCGGGGGTCTGAGCCAGGCGGCAAGTTCCCCAAGCAGGGATCGCAACTGGCTTCGTGCTGGAACGGAAGTATCGGCCGCCTGCCGGTTGCAGCCCTCCAGGATTTCATCCAGTTCCGTCTCGGTGATCTCCGGCAACCAGTTGGCCAGGAGTTGCCGGGCCTGGGTGCGGAGTGCATCATCTGCCATGGCATCCATGGACTCAACGACAAGCTGGAGCACTTCTTTCATGATCTCTTGAGCGTAACGTAAAGCAGATTGGGCCGGGAGGGAGGGATCCCACCTTGACGTGACCCGGCACTTACGGGGAAACTCCATGGATAAGAAAAATGAAGAAAAAGGTCACGTTGTATTGAATTGGCGACGATCCCCGACGGGATGATGCATGACTCCGGGAGTTCATGTCCTCTGTCGAGAAGCCTATCGGCCCCCACCTTGCCGCACTCCCCGGCCCGATCGCGCCCAGAAAGCAAACGGTAACTCAATTGTCTACTGAACAGGAAGAAGAACTACGTTTCAAGGATATGGACTTGTCCGGATCGATGCTCAAGGCTCTTGAGCATGTCGGCTACGAGTTCCCCTCACCCGTCCAGGAGGGGGTTATTCCCCTGGCCCTGGATGGATATGACGTCATGGGACAGGCGCGCACCGGGACAGGAAAAACCGCTGCCTTCGCCATCCCGATCATCGAGCAACTTGCGTCGCCGGATGAGATCCGCAAGCCCCAGGCACTGGTCCTGGTGCCGACTCGTGAGCTGGCACTGCAGGTCACCAACGAGGTTGAGCGACTCTCTTTTGGCCAGCAGATCAACACGGTGGCGGTTTATGGAGGTGACCCGATCCACCGCCAGATCACCCGGCTCAAGCAGGGTGTCCAGATCGTGGTGGGAACGCCAGGCCGGGGCCTGGACCATATTCAGCGAGGGACTCTTGACCTGCGTGAGACCTGGTGTGTGGTACTGGACGAGGCGGATCGCATGCTGGATATCGGATTCCGACCCGATATTGAACGAATCCTGGGCAGGTGCACCTGTGAAAATCGACAGACACTGTTGATGAGTGCCACGGTTCCTGTGGAGATCCAGCGACTCGCCAAGAAATACATGTATGAGCCCGAGATGCTCGACTTTTCACCCGAGGACATCACGGTCGATACAATTGACCAGTATTACTTCACCGTGGAAGAAGATCGGAAATTCGAGTTGCTTGAACGGCTCCTGGACCGGGAAGAGCCGGACCAGACGATCGTTTTCTGCAGAACCCGGCGACGGACAGATCGTCTCCAGCAGCGGTTGTCTAAAAAACTCCCTGCCGTGGAGGGTATCCACGGGGATATGCCACAATCGCGCCGCACACGCGTGATGAAAAAATTCCGGGAATCCCAGGTCAAGATCCTTGTTGCTACCGATGTCATTGGCCGGGGAATCGACGTGACAGGTGTCTCCCATATCATCAATTTTGATACGCCACAGTACTGTGATGATTATGTTCACCGGATCGGGCGGACTGGGCGGATGGGGCGCGAGGGTGTCGCCTATACCTTTGTTTCAACAGAGGAAGGCAAGTTGTTAACGCAGATAGAAATACGGGTTAACCAGCTGCTTGAAAGAGGCGAAATGGATGGTTTTGAGACCGTCGCCCGGGAACCGCTGGAAGATCGGAAAGACAAGAAGGCTCCTCCGGCCTCGCTGATGAAAAGGCCGCCAAAACGATACCGTCGGGGAGTATAAGCATGTCACGCCGGATGCCGTGGATTGCCATCATGCTGGCCATCTACTGGCTGGCTCCAGGCTGTGGCCCGGCGTCCAACTCCTCCCCACAAGAAACTGCCGGCACGGACCAGCGTCCCGGTGGCTCTTCAGCCCCGGGGCTCCCTCGAAAGAACCCTGAACCGGTGTCGCCATCTCGCCCGGCCGCGCATGAAGAAGCCGGCCACGTCCCTCCAGTCGTCGAGGAGTCTCCAGGAGAACGGAATCCGTTACCGGTCCAGATTGCCGGGCCGGATCATGACGGTTCACCCACGGTCGACCTGGAACGCGTCAAGGCAGCAGGGCTTCGGGTCCTGGAAGGAGAGCAGATCACGATCTATACCGATATCCCGGCGGACCCGGCAATCGACGAATTGCCGCGGGTTTTTGATCTCGCGATCGCCCAGTGGGGCGAGTACTTTGGTGTGGAAAAAGAAAAGACCGTCGACTGGAAAGTCGTTGGGAGCGTGATCAAGGACAAGCAGCGTTTTATCCAGGCGGGACTGCTGCCGGAGAGCCTGCCGCCTTTTTCCCATGGGTACAGTGCAGAGTACCGTGTTTGGTTGCTTGACCAGCCAAGCGACTATTATCGCCGGCACCTGCTGCTGCACGAGGGGACCCATGCCTTCATGGTGCACTTCCTGCAGGGAGGCGGGCCTCCCTGGTACATGGAAGGGATGGCAGAATTGCTGGGGACCCATCGCTGGGATGGGAACACGCTTGCTTTACGGCATTTTCCCCAGGCCAAGAGCGAGACCCCCTACTGGGGGCGGATCAAGATTGTCAAGGATGACCTGGCAGCGGGCCGCGGGATGCCGCTGCGGGCCATTATGGGATACCCCGCTGATGCTCATTTGAAGATTCAACCGTATGGATGGTGCTGGGCCGCCTCTTCCTTCTTTGATTTTCACCCGGAGTACCAGCCCGCTTTTCGCAAGATGATTCGCCATAGCCGCGATTCCTCCGGGGGTTTTTCAGAGCATTTCCTCCGGTCCCTGCAGGACGAATGGCCACGGATTCAGCAAGAGTGGCAGCTTTTCCTGTTCAATATCCAGTACGGGTACGATATTCCCCGTGAAGCAATCGAGGACAGGCCGATAGTCATGTTTCCAGAAGGTGGGGGCACGCATGTACTGCAGGCAGACCGGGGATGGCAGTCCACCGGTTTCCAGATCCCTGCTGGAAGCCGCTTGCAACTGGCTGCCAGTGGCCAGTTTCAGCTTGGCACGGACCCGGTTCCCTGGATCAGTGAAGCAGAGGGGGTGACGGTGGTCTATCACCGTGGCCAGCCGCTCGGCAGGCTGCTTGCGGCTGTCGCCCAACCGGGAGAGCAGGGACAGACACGCCTGGCCCGGCCGCACGCGGTGGGCGCATCAGGAACGCTTGACTGTCCGGAGGGGGGGATACTCTACCTGAGAGTCAACGACGCGCCGTCGCAACTGGCGGACAATAAGGGCCAGCTTTCCGTGAGAATCACTCTCGTCGCGCCCTAGCCGGGGATCGAGGCTATCCGGTTTACTTTTCCTTGCGCGAGGCTTTCAGCGCATCCTTGAAGACCTTGAGCATCCGCACCATCTGCTGGGAACTGGGGTCACCATCGACTGCCTGCTGTTGCGTGGCCACTGCTTTTTCGTAATCTCCCACGGCGTAATAGCAATGCCCGAGTGTATCGAGATAGCTGGAAGACCCGGGCCGTAGTTCCAGTGAGCGAAGGCTACATCGCACGGCCTCCTTGTAATCACCCACCGTGTTGCAGACCAGCCAGGCGAGCTGGTTGTTTGCCCCGGCCAGCTTCCTTCGTGCCGTTTCCTGTTCGGTTGGATCGCCACTGTTGTGGAACGTGTTGTCATAGAGCTCGATTTCCACCCGGTGGTGCTCAACCGTTGCCTCGATGAACTCCCGTGTTCGCTTCTTGTAAGCGTCGTTCGCATTCTTGAAACGGTACATGGCAATCAAAACATCCCCGTCGTTGGGATCCGATTCGATTGCCTTATCCAGCAGGTTTTTTTGTTCGTCGAACATCTGCTCCTGGAGCTTGGCCTGGGCCAGGAAGTACAATTGCCGCGACCTGATGCCGGCCCGCGTGCGGCCAAAAATCTGTTCGACCTGTCGCTCTATTCGTTCATCACTGACAGCTTCCACGGCTCCATCAAGCACTGCCGCTGCTTCCACTTCATTGCCCAGGTCATGCAGTACTTCGCTCAGGAGGAACCTGGCGTAAAGGCTGTCCTGGGATTTCAGGTCGGCTTTCTCCAGAACCAGTCGATATTCCTCGATGGCCCAGGGAATCAGGTTTCGCCGCTGGAGTTGAAGGGCCATCAGCGTATGAACCCGGGTGTTGTCCGGATCAATGGCCCGGGCGCGGGCTGCCGCCTGGTCCGCCTGTTCTTTATTCCCCTCTTCCAGGTAGGACTCGGCCAGGAAGTAGGCGAGGTCCGCATACTTGGAGAACTCGCCAGGAAAACGATCTGCAACATCCTGGATGAGTGACCAGAACTTGTTTTCGCCTAGCCAGGCCACCATCTCCAGCAACTGGCCTCGCGTCCCGTCCAGCAAGTTAATGGTGCGGCGCAAGACGGCCATGGATTCTTCTTGCCGGTCAATATCATGGAGCAGCCGGGCGTGATGTCGCAGCAGGTCGCGGGTAATCTCACGAGTTGTCTGCTGGGGAAACTGGGTCAACGTCGTTTCTTCCTGGTGACAGATCTGCTGCCATCCGGCAAGCGCCGATTCAGGGTCTTCCATTGTTTTCGCGTGAGCCCTTATCCAGCTGGCAGCAACCCGGGCACTATGGTGAACCGCATCCCGCAAGGACGCTGCCAGCATGGCGGCCTGGGAATCGTCCGTTGCCGATCCCTGCCGCATGATCAACAGGGCCGCGTACTTGGAAAGGGGTGCAGTTGTTTCGTAGCGCACCATGCGGCAGAGAATCAGCTGGCCCTGCTCGAGCTTGACCAGCTGTTCCATTCGGTTGCGTCGTTCTTCCGGGCTCCTCTTGTCATAGCCGACAAGGATGCGGCGAACAGGCGCCGGGTCATCGACATGGCTCCACTGGATCCGCATGCTGCGAACCAGGTAATGGGCTCGCTTGGCAATCTCGATGTCATCATGCTGCTGGGCCCTGTGGACCGCGTCGTACGCTTGCAGCCCCATCAGCCTGAGCTGGCGCTGGGCAAATTCTCGCCGGTTGAAATCATCATCTCCCAGTTGCTCGATCAGGGTGGCGATTCGCTGCTCAAGTGACTGGTCCTTGTCAGCCGATTTCTGCTGGGCAAAACCGGCCTGGGCGAGAACAAGCAGGAACAACCACACGGAGCAGCTGGCAAGAAAAGAGCCGGGGGTTCTCGTGGGTGTCATGGATGGCTTCCGTGGTACACGATTCGTGTTTACAGAATACCTCACTCTTTTGGCGGCCAGCAAGCGCGAGGCTATTCTTCCATCTGCTCGATATACTGTCGCAGTCGCTCAACCTCGTCGGTCACATCCTTGAGCTTGAGCATGTTCTCCACTCGTTTGATCAGTTCCACCTGGTTGACCGGCTTGGAAAGGAAATCGTCGGTGCCGGCAGCCACGGCTCGTTCAATATCCCCTATTTCATTCAGCGCCGTTACCATCAGGATCATGATCCTGCTGTTGTCGGGATCCTCCTTGAGTTGCTTGCAGACTTCAAAGCCATTCAGGCGCGGCATCATCACGTCGAGCAGGATCAGGTCGGGCCGGCAGGACGCCACCTTGTCGAGTGTTTCCTGCCCGTCAACGGCCAGTTCGATCTCACAATCCACGTCTGCCAGGTAGGCCTGTAGTAACTCGCAGTTAGCCGGATTGTCATCGGCGATCAGGATTCGATTTTTCTCAGCCATGATGGTTCTCACCCTGTCTGGAGCGACCTGGCAGTATCTGCCGGAACAGGAAAATCCTCGCACATGCTGGATACGGAACGGGCGATGGTGTCGTGCACCGTTTGGTCATCGGGGGACTGGAGTGCCTCGAGCATCCATTTGCCGATCTGGTGCATCTGGTCAGTTCCCATGCCCCGCGTGGTCAGCGCCGGCGTGCCCACCCGGATCCCGGACGGATCCATGGGCTTGCGCTCGTCGAACGGGATCATGTTCTTGTTGACGGTAATAGCACATCGTCCAAGGGCTTCTTCTGCTAGTTTTCCGCCGATATCGAGCGGTGTGACATCGACCAGCAGCAGGTGGTTGTCTGTTCCTCCGCTGACCAGCTTGAGATTGCCCTCGGCGAGCGTTTCCGCCAGGGCCTGGGCATTATCCAGGACCGACCGGGCATAATCACGGAACTCATCCTTGAGGGCTTCACCAAAGCAGATTGCCTTGGCCGCGACAATATGCATCAGGGGTCCGCCCTGCAGCCCGGGAAAAACAGACCGGTTGATATCCTTGGCATATTCTTCCCGGCAAAGGACGAGCCCTGAGCGTGGACCACGCAGTGTCTTGTGTGTCGTGGTGGTAACGAAGTCGGCAACCGGGACCGGGTTATGGTGCAGCCCGGCCGCAACCAGTCCGGCATAATGAGCCATGTCAACAAAAAGACGGGCTCCAACGTCTTCGGCAATTTCAGCAAATCGGTCGTGGGGAATTTCCCGTGGATAGGCACTTGCCCCGGCCACAATCAGCTTTGGCTTGTGTTCCCGGGCCAGGCTGGCAACCTGCTCGAAGTCAATCCGGTGAGTATCCGGCGTCACCCCGTAGCTGACAAAATTATAGAGTTGACCAGAAATATTCAGTTTCATGCCATGAGTCAGGTGGCCACCGTGGGCCAGGTCCAGCCCGAGTACCGTGTCCCCCGGCTCGAGGACGGAGAGGTAGACGGCCATGTTGGCCTGGGAACCGGAATGGGGCTGGACGTTTGCAAAGTCGGCACCGAAGAGCTGCCGGGCTCGATCCCGCGCCAGGTCCTCGACGACATCGACGTGTTCACAACCGCCATAATACCGCCGCCCGGGGTAACCCTCGGCATACTTGTTTGTGAGCACGCTGCCGGCCGCTTCCATGATCGCAGGGCTGGTATAGTTCTCGCTGGCAATCATCTCGAGCCCGTCTTGCTGGCGCTCGACCTCTGCCTGGATCGCGGCCCATACCAGGGGGTCATTCTGCTCAATGGAATTCATGGGTTTTTCTTTGTGAAGTGGCATCGGACAATCCTTTGTCACGACTGGGACAGTGCATTGTTGGAGGAAGAGGGGATTTCGTCAATGATGACCGTCCGCTGTTTGATTCAGCCCGAACGGGCCTGCTGGTGGAGTGAAAGGCCGCTATCGATGCGGGTCATGGCAGCTTGAATAACGACTGGCTTTTGACGATCGCCTGGTCATCCGGGAACGTGTGAAAGGCCTGCAGCAGCATGCTTCGAGCACGGGTCTCCACGTGGATGTAACTCAGTGCTCCCATGGCCATTCGGCCACTCGAATTGAACGTGTAAAGCATGCCCTTTTTCTGCCCATCCGCTGTTAGTTCCTGCTGGAAAGTCCAGAAGACGTCGGCCGGCACCTGCTCGAGCTGGAATGTTGTCTCGTAACTCACTCCTCCACGGCATTCCAGCTCGTCACTGCGGTCGCCCTTGAGTGGATGGGAGAGCAATCGGCGGCGCTGGGGGAGTGGGTGCTGGGCGGAGGTCGCCACTTCCGAGAGCGTGATTCCCTGGTACCGCCAGGTCACCACGTGGCCGGCACTGGTAATTTGAACTTTTGCCGTGTAGTCCCCGCGCTCGACCTCCTGGGTCTTGAAGACCTGGAACAACTCGGGGTGCAGGACACGTCCGTAGAGCTGAAAGACCAGTTCTGCCACCTTGGGCCTGACAGATAACACGGTGATATTTTCCCCTGCAGGCAAAGTCAAATCCGGTCCGGTTGCAATGACCGGGATCCCTGGTGGAACACATTATAAACGTGGCCCGTGAATGAAACAAAGATCATTTGCCAGCCAGGGCGGACCACATGAGCGCACAGATGTCGTACATCGCATGTGTTCCGGCGGCAATACCAAACCCCCTCCGGAGGAAAAGGATGGCGAAGAAGATCCCGGCGAGCGTTCGGAAAATAAAGCTGTAGAGATGAAAATCATCGCCAACACCAGAGAAGATATTGTAGTGGGCAAGCGAAAAGAGAAGGCTGCTGCAGACCACAGCCCAGCCCGCGGCAGTTCGCTTGCGGCACCCCCACCAGGTGAGCAGTCCGATGATCGCCGGTAGCAGCATCAGTCGGAAAAGAAGCTCCTCGTAAATCCCGGCTCCGAAGTAACCGCAGATCGTGGGCAGGTGTCCCACCGAGAGCGAGGCCTGGAAGGGAGCTTTTGTCCAGAAGAAAAGAAGTGCCAGCAAGCGTGCAGCCAGGAGCAAGACGACACCCAGGCCCAGGGATTCAATCCACATTCCAAGCACGATACGGCTGTTGAGCGTCCATTGTGCCCGGCTGGTGTAGTGCCAGGCCAGCAAGGCTGCAGCGGCCAGGACAGGAAGCAGGAAGTACTGCTCCAGACCGAGAAGGTCCAGCAAATCTCGCAGCCACTTGTCGGCTCCGTTGCGAAGAGCCTGGGTGCCAAACAGGAAGATTCCCGCTTCATAGGCCACGAGCATCGGTGTGATGAATACCAGGCTGGTGAGTGGCCGCGCCGATTCCAATCGATAACCTGCCGGAATGTTCATCAAACCCCTCCATGGGTTCTTTACCAGGCGGTCCAGCCACCATCGATGATCATGTTTTGCCCAGTCATGTAACTGCTGGCATCGCTTGCAAGGAAAACGATTGCCCCCTTCAGTTCATGGTTGATACCCATTCGCTTCATCGGCAGTTTTTCGCAAAGCCGGTCGACCATCGCCTGCGGAGCACTCTCCGGGTTGGGAAAAGGTCCCGGGCTGAGGCAATTGACGCGTATGTTATCGCATGCCCAGTAAGCTGCCAGGTGGCGTGTCATGTGAACGATACCTCCCTTGAGCGCATGGTATCCGACCGGGCTGGCAGTACAGATTCCCTCGTAGGCATCCGGGTACGAGCCGACCACCCCGTACATCGAGCCGATCAGGATGATGCTGCCGCCGGCTGATCTTCCATTCAGGTGATCTCGAAGTCGCCTGGCAAGGAGGAAAAACCCGGTGGCATTTTGAAGTTGCCGGTTGAATTGCTCCTCGTTGACTGTTGTCAGGTCCTCCCCGACGCCCTCGTTTCCATTATTGATGAGGATATCGACGTGCCCCGCCAGGGAGACCGCCTCGTCAAATCCCTTGTCAATGGAGTCGGAGTCCATGTGATCCAGCTGGACCCCGAAGTGCTGTCCGCCGATCTCTTCCAGGCTGGCCGCTATCTCCCGGGCGCGTTCAGCCTGCCGACTGCTGGCGACCACGGTGGCTCCCGCTTCGACGAAAGCCCGGCACATGGCGGATCCCAGGTAACCGCCGGCACCGGTGATCAGCACGACCTTGCCAGTCAGGTCAAAAAGTTCTTTTATGTGGCGTTCCGTTGTCATCATGATGGTCCTTGTTGGGGGGATTTCTTGTCTATCATCTCGTCGACCTCCTGCCAGGTTCCCGTATCCGCGGCTGCCAGGATTGCCAGGTTGGCTTGCAGGGTCTCCATGCCCTCGGCGAGTGTACAGGAGACGGGCGTCCCTTTTTCGACGGCGTCAAGGAACATGTTGGCCTGGCGGACAAACAGGTCGTCTCGCTCCAGGGAGACCTGGTTTTCCAACGTCCAGTCGTTGCCGGGCGTTACCATGCTTTTCCAACACTGCTTGTCAGCTTCCAGGCGGACGACACCTCTCTCGCAGACGACTTGCAGGCGGGTTTCATTGGCCGCCTGGTGCTGGTTCAGCGTGTAGCTGGCCATGACCGGTCCGTGCCGGGCAATCACGTGGACCGTGTCTTCCACGTTGACCCCGTCAAGGACCAGGCGGTCACAGTCTGCAGCAACACGCTGGACCGGTCCGACCAGCCACTGGGCGGTGTTGATGGAATGTGTGAGGGCGTCCTGGATCGCACCTCCACCGGTCTCCCGGTCACGGTAGTAGGTTTCCCGGAAGGCCGGTCGATAGGTTGGAAAATGCTGGCCTCCCTGCATGATCAATTGCAGGGGCTTGCCGAACCGGCGGGAATCGATAGCCTGTTTCATCTCCAGCAGCATCGGGTTCTGCCTTCCCACGTAGGCAACCGCAACAATCCGCTCCGAGTGTTCCATCTCCCAGCAGAGCTGGTCGACCCCGTCCAGGGATGTCCCCAGAGGTTTTTCTACCAGCACATCGGTTCCCGCCAGGACCAGTTTCCGGGCCATCGGGACATGCAGCGGTGCGGGGGTGCAGATGACCGCAACATCCGGTGGATTCTCAAGTGCCTGCTCGAGCGCCACAAAGGATTCCACCCCGTAGGTCTCTGCGACTCGAAGTCGGACATCCCGGTCCAGTTCACAGATCTGGACGGTTGCCCGATTCGTGGCAAGGAAGCAGCGGGTATGCCGCTCGCCAATCGAACCGGTGCCAATCACCAGGACTCGGTGGTTTGGAGACATCGATAACCTGCCTTGCTCTTTTCTTGTTTTCAGGGACGCCGGCCCGCTGGTTTCTGAAACTGGTTCAGCCAGGCGACTGCGGCGTGCGCCACTCCCTCGTGTCCACCCTCGAAAATCGTAACACGCGACCGGCCGGCGTGGCGCCTCAGGTAGATATCTCGACCCAGTGAGGGGTCCCTGGCCTGGTCCGAGGTGGTGGGTTCAAGGAGCCTGCCTTCGACACGACCGATCTGTTGCATTTCCTCCTCACTGATTTCCCTTGCCCCGGCAGTACGGGCAATCACATTGAAGGCTTCAAGCGAATGACGAACCGGCACGCTTCCCGTGTGCCCGTCATGGACCCCTGCGGCAATGTCGAGTGGTACGGGCAGGGATTTCTTGAGCCAGGTGAGTGGTGACCGCTGCCGGTACTGTCGGTCAATTGTCCGGCTTTGGCCGGCGGCGCCGCCGCAGCAGGCACGCATCATCTGCCCGTAATTTCCCTCCTTGTGCCTGTGATACCAGGCAGCCAGGTCACTGATCCCGACCCATGCACTTGCCGCTGCCCAGCGGTCCGGATGACGCCCTACCATGAGCATTGTCATGTGTCCCCCCCCGGAAACACCGGTCAGGTAGATGCGACGCTGGTCCACTTTTTCCACGCGGCAGGCCCAGTCCACTGCATCCAGAATATCCTGCTGGGAAAGGGGGGATCCGCAGGCATCAGGGTGCCTGTTGGCGCCGCGGAAATGGGGGAAAAGGTAGATCCAGCCACGCTCCTCCGCTTCCGCTTCCAATGCCATGTTCCTTTGCTCCACGTCCCCACTCCAGGTGTGGAGCGATACCAGTAGTGGTGCCGGTGCCGGTTCCTCCAGGTAACTACCGGGGAGGATGACGTAACAGGGTTGCTGACTGCCATCGATGGTACTGGTGACCATGACTTTTCTTCGCTCCGCGGAGCACAGACCTAATGCGGCGACAGAGTGCAGCAGCAGGACCCAGCCGATTGGTTGAAGTATCTTGAGATTCATCAGGCCAATTTTATGAAACGGGTTAGTCAGGATCCAGGAAGGATGACGCGGGGGCTCACCTGCCGGTTGTCGGCACTCAGGCGCCGGGCCTTGATGCGGACATAAGGAGCAATATACATGGCACGGTGGCCAAAGCTCCCATGTTCCGCGTCACGTTTCCCATGAACCGGTTCGGTAAGATCTTCGATGGCAAACCCGCAGCGACACAGGTCACCGAGAATTTCCTCCCAGCGGTGCAGGTATTCAAGGGTCCCTTCCTCCCGCAGCAAGCTGTTGCTGACCTGGGGAAGCGGACCCTGGCGGTAATAAGGTTCACGGATCTCGTATCCCGAGGCGGAGGGTTCCATGCCGGACTGCAGGCTGGTCGGTTGCTTGTGCTGGCTCACGTAGAGCCCTCCTGGCCGAAGAACCCTGGCGACCGCCTGGTAGACCGGCACGATGCTGGGGAGGTAGCAGGTGCTGACCGGCTGAATCACCAGGTCGAAATCTCCCTCGTCGAACATCCCCAGGTCATCCATCGAGGTTTCCACGGTCCGCATGTCGAGGCCCCGCTCGGCGGCGACCTGCCGGTCCAGTTCCAGCATGGCAGGGCTCAGGTCGACCACCGTGACGAGGGCGCCCGCCTGGGCGTAAATGGCTCCATGCTTGCCGCCACCCGCTGCCAGGCAGAGAAGCTTGAGGCCACGAATGTCACCGCCCAGCCAGCCGATGGCGTCCACGGTCCCCAGCGGGTCGACCAGGTCCTCGTCCTTGGCGGGCCGGGTGAAACGATTTTTCTTTTCCACCAGCCTGTTCCAGGCCTGACGATTCTGCTCCCGCGCCCTGTCACGTTCACCATGGCTCATGGGAGTACATCTCCTGCCGGAGCATGCTCTATGGGCCGCGCTGCAAGAGCCATCCAGTCGATGGAAGAAGGGAGGGTTCCCTGGAATGGAAGTTCTGCCAGCAGCGGGGGGATGGCATATTGCTGGAGCAGGCCGGAATTCGATGCCCGGCTCGGATCCTCCCCGCCCTTGTCACGCTGGTTGAGGATCAACCCGGCCACGACCAGCCCCTCTCGAAAGGTCGTTGCGGTAACGAGTGTCTGCAGCGCCTGGTTGATAGCTCCCAGCTGGTTTGGCACCACGATCAGCAGGGGGTAACCGAATTCCAGCGCCAGGTCGGCAGCAAAATCCTCCTCGCCAACGGGGGAGAGGAGTCCACCGCTTCCCTCGACAAGCACAATATCACTAGATTCCTGCCAGCGGAGAATCCCACGGCGCAGAAGGTCCGGGTCGACGCTGTCTCCCTGTTGTTCCGCGGCCAGGGGAGGGGCAAGGGGTGCCTCGAAACGCTGGGGACAGACATCGTCGAGCGAGCGGGGCTTCCCGGCCGCTTCCCAGATTGCCAGTGCATCGTCGGCGACCAGCTGGTCCCCCTGCCGGCGACATCCGCTGGCGACTGGTTTGTAAACGCCCACTTTTTTCCCGGCGGCATGGAGTGCCATAGCGATCTGAGCTGTGACCACGGTCTTGCCGACCTCGGTATCGGTGCCGGTAATAAACAGGCCCACGGGTTGCTGAACTGTCATGGGTGATAGAGTAACATTGCCGGGAGGGTGAGAAAACGGCCGTGGGTCAGGAACGTCCATGCACCGGTACGTCTTCCGCCCCCCTTTTTTCCATCATGACGGTTCACGAGAGGAAACCAGTAGACCATGACAGGTAAGCCGATCCACAAGATTGTCAGTTGTATGGGCCAGCCTGTCGCTGGAAACCCGACCGAATTTATGTTTGAACGGGCTTTTGCTGCCGCCGGCCTGGACTGGCGTTACGTGACTTTTGAGGTTCCCGAGGAAGGGTTGGAACCAGCCGTGGCCGGCATGCGTGCGATGGGTTTTCGAGGTGGGAATTTTACTATCCCACACAAGGTCAGGGTGATCGAACACCTGGATGGACTGAGTACTGCTGCAGAACTGATGGGTGCAGTCAATTGTGTCAATGCGAAAGACGGACAGCTGATCGGAGAGAATACGGATGGAAAGGGATTTGTCGCCTCGCTCAAGGAACTGGTGGATCCGCAGGGCGCCCGTGTCGTGATCCTCGGGGCAGGGGGGGCTGCCAGGGCCATTTCCGTGGAACTTGGACTGGAGGGGGTCGCGGAGATCGTGGTGGTCAACCGTACTGCATCACGCGGCCAGGAACTGGTGGACCTGATCAGCGGCCGGGTGGGGATTCCCTCTCGTCTGGAGAGCAGTGCCGAGCGGGACTACGCGATCGAATCAGGGACCGAAATTATTATCAATGCCACCTCGATCGGACTGGGAGATGCCGAGGCTCGAGTACCGCTGGATGTGGAAACGCTTGAAGCCTCGATGGTGGTAGCAGACGTGGTTTTTAATCCCCCGAAAACAAGGTTGCTGCGGGATGCGGCGGAACGTGGCTGTCGTGTGCTGGACGGACTGGGGATGCTTGTCAACCAGGCCGTCATCGGGTACCGAATCTGGACAGGAGTGGATCCCGATGCCAACGTGATGCGGGAAGCCCTGGAAGAATACCTGGGTCTCTAGCTTTCAGCAGTCATCTCGATCCCGGCAAGGCGTCCGCTTGTCATGGCCCACGCGATATGCAGGCCGTGGCTCCAGAGCACCATGCCCCCCAGTCCTGTCTGTCCGGCAGCAAAAAGTCCCGGGATGGGCTGGCCCTGCTGGTCCAGCACCTGGAATCGCTGGTTAATTGCTGCTCCCCCCTCGGTTGTTGTGAAATAGGCCTTGACCGGTCCGAGCAGAACCCAGGGACGTGTCTCCAGGGCGACATCTGCCGCTGGCCTGCCAAGGGAGTCGATGGTGCCATCCCGGACATGCCCGTTAAACTCCTCGAGGGTGGACTTCAGCACGTGGGGATCAATCCCTCGCCGCTGGCAGAGTGATTCAAGCTGTGTGCTGCGGAGGGTAACATCCGGTCGCAGGCGAAGGTAATCCCTGACGTAGGCATAGGCGATATCAGGTGCGGTGGAAATGAACTTGGGCCAGCGAGAATACAGCTCACAAAGCCGGCCATCGAGCAGCAGGTAGGCGACCTTGTCCGGCTGGCGGGCCACGGCCATTTCTCTTTCCGGCCAGGAGAGCTCGTTGACAAACCGCTCTCCCCGGGTGTTCACGAGAATAGCACCATCCTGGAAAAGAGCATCCTCGGGATGTTGCCAGGTGACC
The DNA here is from genome assembly GCA_964476375.1 of uncultured Pirellulaceae bacterium. Classification (GTDB taxonomy): domain Bacteria; phylum Planctomycetota; class Planctomycetia; order Pirellulales; family Pirellulaceae; genus SAT2750. The sequence goes on along the minus strand of CAYYZW010000159.1, from coordinate 39,429 downwards.
AGGAGGCGCTTGATGAAACGGTTGATCATCCAGCCCGGCATCCGCTCGGCAAGCCATCCCATGCAGCGTGAGGCAACACCACTTGCCGGGAGCCATTGCTGGAACGGTCTGCGTGAGCGGGGTACCAGTCGTAATTCCGGTCCATACGTGATATCCATGTTGACCAGGCTGGCACCCACCTGCTCGGCAAGCTGATGACCGAGCCCCAGCGCATGGGGATTGATTCCCTCGATCTCGCGATATTCTTCCCCCTTGTACCGGGCGATCATTTCCGGGTTGTTGGCATAGTCTCCTGTAGCCAGGAGAACACCCCGGCGGGCTCGTAGCTGATGCTGTTTTCCATCCTGGCTGAATTCCACACCGTGGATCCTGCCGTTTTCCTGAAGCAAGCGAGTGACCGCTGCGCCGGTGATGACCGTTGCCCCCCGGCGGCGCAATGCCAGTTGAAACCGTACCACGTAGGCCTTGGCCCCCGGGACAACATTGTGCATTCGCGGGCAGCGATTTGGTGGTTCGGGGCTGGGGCCGACGTAGTTCAGGCGAAGTTCTTCCTGGAGCCAGTGCAGGGTATCCGCCGCATGTTCCAGAAAAAATCGCCGCAGGGGCTGGTTGTTACGAGCCTCGAGCTCCGGATCGGCAAAGAGGGAGACATCCTCGTCGTGGTCTACCGGATTGTCATCAATATCCGCACGTCGTTGCCAGCGCGTTCCCGCTGCGGTAAATGAGCCGACAGCAATCCCCGTCGTACCACCCGGTTGTGGACGCCGCTCCAGCAGGGCCACGGTTGCCCCCTGGCAAGCAGCGGAATAGGCAGCGGCGAGTCCCGCCCCGCCACCTCCGACAACAATACAGTCAAATGAATCGGACATTTCTTGTCCCCTGGCACCTGCCGGGTGCTAACCAACCGGCTTGGCAGCGGAATGGTGTTCGAAGATGGTACGGAAGCGACGCCGGTTTTCCTCCCGGTAATGCCGGGATTGTTCCACCATCTGGCGAGGGTCATCATAACCGAGCAAAAAGGCAAGCTGGGCCAGCCCCTTGTTCTCCTCCGGAAGATCATGCCGCGCCGTGGTGTTCATCAGCCTCAGTCCGGACTCGATACTACGAAGCAGGTCGTAGGACTGGGAAAGAACCCGGCAGTCCTCCTCGTCAAGGTATCCCTCGTCACGGAGGATCTGCAATGCATCGAGCGTCCCCTGGACCAGGATCGAGGGGGAGCGGTCAGCGAACTTGAGCTGCAGCATCTCCGTGATGACTTCCACATCCACGGTCCCGCCCGGCCCGCGCTTGATGTTATGGACTGAGGCAGTCTGTTCCAGTTCCATCCGCTGCTGGAATATGTCGGCTGCGGAATCGGCCACCCAGGGAGTCAACCGGACGGCCTGCCGGGCAATATCCTCACATCGCAGGCAGGCTTTTTCCGTTCCATAAATAGCGCGGGCTTTGCAGAAAAGTCGTCGCTGGGAAAGGGGTGCATCGGCAGAAGCAAAGAACTGCTCCATGTCCTCCAGGGAAACAGCGAGCGGGGAATGGGGGGATGTTGCACGCAGGTTTCCGTCGAGTTCCAGTAACCGACCCAGTGGCCCGAGCTGGGAACAGGCCTGGATGATGCGTCGTGCCAGCTCGTTAAAAAAATGGGCATTGGTTGTCGTTTCGCCACTTCGGCGATCATGGCGAGTGTTTCCCTGCCTGTCGAACAGAAAGACCACATCGACATCACTATGGTAGTTTGGTTCCCGGGCACCGAGCTTGCCCAGTGCCAGCATGACCAGCGATGCCCGTTCTCCGTCCGGGCCGGTGGGCTCGCCGTAACGTTCAAGCAGTAGCTCGTACTGGGAGTCAGCAATCTGGCTCAGGCAAACCTCGGTGATATCCGCCAGCACCCGGTGCGTGGCACGAATATTATCCTTTCCAAGGATGTCGCGGACACCGACTGCCAGGTGCTGGGCGGACTTGAATCCATGGACGATTGGCTCGATCACAGTCGCCCCCCGGCAAAGGTCCGAGAGCGTCCGTTGCAGTGTTCTCTGGGTAGGCAGTTGCTCCAGCAGGAGCGAGTCGAGCAACTCGTCGATCATGCCGGGAAAACTGGTCAGGATGGACGCGAGGTAGGGACTCGCTGAGCAAAGGCGTACATAGAGTTCCATGGATGGAGCGTTAAAACTAAAGAGTTCCCAGAGAACCCCCTTGGCGCCGATCGCGTTGCTCACGCTGCTGAGCGTGGAGAGGGTCGCGTCCGCATCCGGTGTCCGGGAGATCGCTTCGAGTAAACGCGGAGCAATGGCTGCCAGGTAATATCGACTTCGCCTCGTGGAGAGGAACCGGGTGGGCTCCCTGGCGAGTCCGACCAGGTTGGCATGAGCAACAGGGACGTTCTGGAAGCGGTGCCGGCGCAGTACGGATTCGATGAGTTCTTCTGCAGGCCAGGGGTCATAGAGCAGGTCTGCTTCCGGGGACCCTTCCTGATCCTGGAAGGCATCTTCCAGGAGGCGTACGAGAATCTCCCCACTTGCCTGCTGTCGCTTTTGGAATCGCCGTCGCAGCTCCTGGGGAGATTCGTTTTCAGCATAGCCAAGCTTCTGGGCCAGACGCGCAAGCCGCTGATCGTCCGAGGGAATCGTTTCCATTTCCGGATCGAAGAGGATCTGCAGGTAATGTTCAATGTGTCGTAGCGAAAGGTAGCTATCCCTGAGGGATTGTGACTCCTTCTCGGTAAGACATTCTGCCTGCTGCAGGTTCCGGATTGCTTCCAGGGTGTTCGTGGTTCGAAGCTGATGAAGATCGCCCCCGTTGAGGAGCTGCAGGAACTGGATCACCTGTTCCACGCTGTTGATTCCCCCCTTGCCGGACCGGACCTGGAGCTGGGTGGCATCCCCCTGGTGGAGACGCCGGGCCAGGCGGCGCTTGAGGGCCTTGATGCCGCCGATATCGGTCGGTGTCAGGTAACGGCGGTAGACCCAGTGGTGCGTTGCCTGCACGAATTCAAACCCCAGCCCCTGGTCGCCCGCGACCGGACGTGCCTTGACCATTGCCTGGCGTTCCCAGGTTCGTCCAGACTCGTCGTAGTACCGCAGTGCGCTGTCCATATCGAGAGCAACAATCTCCTTGTCGGAGCCGGCCTGCATTCGTAGCCGGGGGCGGAATCCACAACCCGTGGGAAGTGCCTGTTGGAACATCTGGATGAATTTTCGTGTCAGCCGCTGGAAAAACTTGACGTTGTCCTGCGGCTGCTCACCATCGGTCCGACCACGCACTTCACACAGGAACATCAGGTCGATATCCCCGGAATAACTCAGTTCCTTTCCACCAAGTGGCCCCAGGCCGAGTATGACAAAACGAGCCTGTTTTCCGTCTATCCGGGGAACGCCATGCCGTGCTTGCATATTTCGCATCGCCACCAGGAGGACCGCTTCACAGATGGCCTCTGCCAGGCTTGAGATCTGCTCGGCGACAATTTCAATCGGCTGGTGATGGACGATATCCCCGTAAACGATCCGCAGCCTCTCACGCTGGATCAGATGAGTCAGCGAAGCCAGTGCATTTGCATCATCGCTGAGGGCGGAGACCTCGCTGTTGAATTCGTTAACCAGCTGCTGCCGGGAGGTCGGCTGGCCGTCCGTCATCCGCAGCAGGTCGAGACTCTCTGGGTATTCCAGGAGGAGATCGGAGAAGTGCTGGCTGGTGGAAAAAATATCCAGCAGAGTTTGAAGTGCCTGGTGATCCCTCTGCCAGAAAGTTCCCAGGGCGAGTGGATTACGGCTGGCCGAGACAAACCGTTCCAGGTTGGCAATGGCCATGTCTGCATTGCCATGTGCCGGCAGGATCTGCTGGAGCTGGCCACACATCTGGGCCGCCAGATCAAGGGTCATTCCGGACTGGGCGATCCGTGCTAGTGCGGCATGGGCGGCCCGGTAGTTTCGGACACCGAGAGAGTGAAGCCAGTCCTCGGACTGGCCAGGGTGGTCGAGCAACTGAACCAGGTGTTCAACGTCCATACCGTGGAAGGGGGCTTGTTATGGATAATCGATAGGCTGGGAACACGTCCCGGGCCATGTGCTGACCATCATAACGCGTGCTGCCTGTCCGGTGCAGCCTGAGGCCTTGTTTGTCGAGGGATCCAGCTGTGGGACTCCGGTTTATCAGTCCAGGAATCCAACCAGCTCCTGGCTGCGACTTGGTTGCTGCAGCTTGCGCACCGCCTTGGCTTCAATCTGCCGGATGCGCTCCCGCGTCACCTTGAAAATATGACCGACCTCCTCCAGCGTGTAGCTGTACCCATCTCCCAGGCCATATCGCAACTTGATGATCTCGCGTTCCCGGTAGCTGAGTGTCTTGAGGACAGCGTTAATGCGACCTCGCAGCATCTCCTGGGAGGCACCGGTGGCAGGATTTTCCGCTCCGCCGTCCGGCAACAGGTCACCGAACTGGCTGTCTTCACTGTTTCCAACTGGACGATCCAGGCTGATCGGGTAGCGGCTCATGGCCAGCACCCGGCGAGCTTCATCGACGGTCGTCTGGGCACGGCGAGCGGTTTCCTCCAGCGTAGGTTCACGGCCAAGTTCCTGCAGTAACTGACGGGAGACCGTGCGTACCCGCGACATGGTCTCCACCATGTGCACCGGAATCCGGATGGTCCGGCTCTGGTCCGCCACGGCACGGGTGATTGCCTGCCGAATCCACCAGGTGGCATAAGTACAGAATTTGAAGCCACGGCGGTACTCGAACTTGTCCACGGCCCGCATCAGGCCGGCGTTGCCTTCCTGGATCAGATCCAGGAAACTCAGGCCCCGGTTACGGTATTTCTTGGCAATCGATACGACCAGCCGGAGGTTGCCCTCGGAAAGCTCGCGTTTTGCCTGCTGGTAATCGGAGTACACGATGGCTAGCTGGGTCACCCGGTTCCGCAGGCTGGTGGGCGTTTCATGTGTCGCGATCAAAATACTCCGGTACTCGTCAACCAGCGCGTTGCGATGCTCGGCAGGCTGGCGTTCGGAACGACTCTTCTTGATCTCTCGCTGGAGTTCGTCGATGCGGCTGCTGAAATCCTCCAGCGTTCGGATCATCGGTTCGATACGGTGGGTCCGCAGGCCAAGTTCTTCGATCAGCCGGACAGCCCGACGTCGTCGGTGGGCAAGCGACTTCCATGCCTTCTTGCGCTGTTCCGGGTTCTTGGATTTACAGATCGCCGTCCGGTAGTCATGACGGTTGCGCTTTAATAGTGTGGAGACGGTCCCCAGGTTGTAAGGCAGGCGTCCCAGGATTTGTTCTTTTTCCAGTCGATCCGTAACCGAGACCTGGACGGTCCTGTCAAACGGCAACTCCCCGTCGCGGACACGCTTGAGGGTCTTGTAAGCTGCCTGGATAACGTAATCACATTCCAGAAGCCGGGCCCGGAAAAGACGACGGGTGTCTTCGATTTTCTTGGCCAGGCGAATTTCTTCTGCCCGTGTGAGCAGGGGGATTTCCCCCATCTGGGTCAAGTACATCCGTACCGGGTCGTCGGACCAGGACTCGTTGGCGTCAATAACGACAGGTGCTTTCTTGGCCGATTTGGCGCGAGGCTTGGGGCTTGCTGCTTCCACAGCGGCACTGGCTTCAGGCTCTGTCGCCGTACCTTCGCCAGCGGACGCACCCTCCTCGGTCGTTTCGCCTTCAGGAGTGGCTTTCTGGAAACCCGATTCCTCATTGGAACTGCCGTCTTCTTCGAATTCGTTCAGAAGTGTGTTGTACAAGGCTGAACTCTCCTGCAATGGAAAAAATCTATGAATAATGAACACGATTTCCCAGTCAGCCAGGGTGGGTTTCCTGGGGGCAGCTGGGATCGACCGGCGAAAAAACAGCGGGCACGAGGCCATGTTTGCCAGTGCTGGGTGGGCTTTTTTACTCTTTGCTTGGGGTGTGTGGGTTGTTTTGGGTGGGAACAGGGCACCCTGTTGGCATTGTGGATTTTATGGCGATCCGTTTTTTGCGGGCGGGCTAGCGTAAGAGGTTCTGTTTTTCTGCAGGCGGCGGTATTTCACCGGTGGCATGCAGCGAACACGTTGTTATTGTAGCACCCACTTTGTTCGCGTCTCGCAGGAATGGTTAATTGGCAGAATTTAGCGACTGTCCGAACTGACCTTTTGGCGGTCCAGTTGTTACAGAACGGCTAATTTACCGCACCGGGATTTTTTCCGGATCGGGAAAGTCGTGTCGTCACGACCGCCTATCCGCTCCAGTCGATCCCAATAGCCCACCTCATCCATGACGCAACGCCTGGCTCCCGCAATTCACGGCAAATCGCACCAGGCATCAACGTGCGAGTTCTATTAATTGTAGCTCCGGCAATGTGCCGGTCTAGTCTCTAAATCCCCTGAAATCGTGGATTCTCATGGCGTTTTCCGACAGGATGACCGGGCGGCCATGGACGATCATCCTGGTCGCTTGTGACAAGCCGGGCCGGGCGGTAGCATACGATTCGTGGCCTCCTGCTGACTGCAGGCTTCCAGCATCCTCCCGGTGGAAAGAACCATGGCGAGCGAACGGCTAAAAGGAACTGTGGCGGTCATTACAGGGGCGAGCCTGGGAATTGGCCGCAGCACGGCGATTGCGATGGGCCGGGCAGGGGCCAAGGTGGTTGTCAATTACCGCTCCCACGAGGAGGAGGCACAACAGGTTGTCGACCTGATCTGCGAATCGGGTACAGCGGCTATCAAGGTCCAGGCGGATGTCTCTGACCAGGAGGCTGTTGAACACCTGGTGGAGTCAGCAGTCAGTGAATTTGGCCGCCTGGATATTGCGGTCAGCAATGCTGCTTACAGTGACCGAGAGTTGTACTACAAGGCAGATATGGAGGGTTTCCGACGCACTGTCGATGTCACCATGTGGGGTGCTTTTTACCTTATGCGTGCTGCGACCCAGCAGATGATCACGCAGGGGGAGGGTGGTGTGATCACCCTGGTCAGCTCCCCACATGCCTTTATTCCGGCCCCCCGGGCGATGGCGTATAACATGTCCAAGGCGGCGTTGGAGCACATGGCTCGCACCGCGGCGATCGAAGTAGCGGAACACCGTGTGAGAATTAACATGATTCAGCCCGGCTGGATCGACACACCGGGGGAACGGAAGTTTGCCAGCGAGGAGACACTCGAGAAGGCGGGACCCAAGATTCCCCTGGGAAGGCTTGGAAACCCGGATGAGATTGCCGAGGCTATTCTGTTTCTGAGTGATCCGCAGCACGAGTACATGACCGGCGCCACGCTGCTTGTTGATGGTGGAATTAGTCTTCCCTGGTGGGCCAACCGTGGTTCCGCCGCACCAGAATGAGTCCCGGAAATCCAGCTTGGGGGGAGAGGGCCTCGAGAATGACATACCTGCTAACCTGCACCAGTTGCGAGCAGCCAATCCCGGTGGAAATTGCCCAGGCGGGGGAGACGGTTCGGTGTGACTGTGGAGCAGAAATGACGATTCCCTCGATGCGGGAAATCCGCCGCCTGCCGACGGATGCCGGCTCGATGGCTGTCGAGGAATCCCAGGAGATCTATGGACTCCACGTGCAGTCATCTCCAGCCAGCCAGTTACAACGGTACCTGTTTGCCGCAGGCTTTCTGGTTGCCGTGATCTCCGCCGGGACGGCTGGTTTCTTTTATTTTGCCGCTGCCCGAATTAACGTGGATGATATTCATCGCCAAGAAATGGACCTGGGTGGTCAGGTGATCGATGCGCTCACGCCGGAAGGTGCATACGAGGCCTGGAAGATGTTGCGGATCCAGGGAATCGGTGATCAGGTGAGGCCCGATTACGTTCTTCAGCAGAAGAAAAAAGAAGGCGACATGGGGAAAATGGGAGTTTCCCTTTACGTATTTGCTTTCGGGTTACTGGTGATGGGAATTGGAGTGCTGCTTCCCATCGTGGCCGCGCCACGTTCGGCGGGATCTTCCCCGGGGCCCTAGATCAAGGTTGTCCGACGAACAGCAGTTCATTTCGTTGACGCTTGCTTCCCCATCGTTCACAATGAGATCCCCATGGTTCCTCCCGCCAATAAAGAAACTCCTGCTATGAATCGTTATTCTGTTTTCGCTGTGAGCTTTCTGGTTGTGAGTTGCTGGTCTGTCATGGCTGGTGCCCAGCCCTCGATAAGCTCCCTCACGCCGGCCGTCCTCCCGCCGGGAAAAACAACCGAGGTCACCATTCACGGTGGAAAACTGGAACGCCCGTTGCAAGTCTGGGCCAGCTTTCCTGCCGAGGTGGAGTTGATCGCCCCGGCCAATGAAGAGGAAGCAAAAAAAGTAGATGCCGTTCGTTGCAGGATCACCCCGGCGGACGGAATCTCGGTTGGCGTCGCGGGCATTGCACTAGGAAACAAGGCAGGATCCTCGGCAGTCCACTTTTTTGTCATCGATGATCTGCCCCCCCTGCTCGATAACGGGGATAACCATTCCACAGAAAAGGCCCAGCTTGTCACGCTTCCCACGGGTATGACAGGCACGATTGATGGTTCGCATCGCGATTATTACGCCTTTGAAGCAGTCAAGGGGCAGCGAGTGGCTGTGGAAGTCCTGGCCAGTCGCCTCGGCTCCACCATGGATCCGGTTGTCCGCCTGCTGGACGGCCAGGGAAATGAACTGGTGATGGCGGATGACAACGAGGGAATCGGCGCGGATTGTCGATTCTCGCGGACCCTTGAGCAGGAAGGCCGCTATATCGTGGAAGTGGCGGACAACAAGTTCCAGGGAGGGTTGCGATACTACCTGCGAGTCGGCGACTTTCCGATTGTCACCGCCCCCTTTCCACTTGGTGCCCAGCGCGGAACAACAGTCAAGCTCGGGTTTCTTGGCCAGGACCAGGGTGAAGTAGAATCGCTGGAGCTGACAGTCCCTTCCGATCTGCCCAGTGAACGCCTGGCCGTGGGCGCCCGATTTCCTGGTGGTTCCTCATCCGGGATGGCTGTGATCGCCATTGACTCACTCGCTGAACAGGTAGAAGCCGAACCGAATGATGATCGGGAGCAGGGAACCGAAGTGACCTTTCCAGGTGCGGTCAGCGGCGGGTTGCTCGAACAGGGTGACAGGGACCATTTTTCTTTTAATGCGACCAAGGGGCAGGTCCTTAACTTTCGTATCCTTTCCCGCAGCCTGGGATCCGCTGCCTATCTGCAGCTACGGGTGCTCAATGGTGAAGGGGGCCAGGTAGCCACCACCAGCGTCAGCGATGCTGCCGAACTGTCGCTGCGTTATACGATTCCGGATGATGGGAAGTACTCCCTGCTGGTCGACGACCTGCTTCGCCGTGGCGGCCCTGATTTTGTTTACCGAATTGCGGTTACCCTCGGCAACTCGTTCAATCTGACGCTGAAGAATGATAAGGCGACGGTCAACAAGTTTGTCGTGGGCAAGGGAAACGGTGCTTTCGCTTTTCCCATCACGGTTGGTCGTGTTGGGTATGAGGGGCCCATTACGATCTCGCTGGAGCCGGCGCTGGAAGGAGTCCAGATCTGGAATGGTGTGATTGCCGAGAAAGCCAAGGAGGCCCGTCCGATCGTGGTCATTCCGGAGGGAATGGAAGAGGGCGATCTGCGGATGCTGCGAGTTGTCGGTACCGCAACAGTGGACGGCGTGGAACAGCGAGTGGTGATGAGGAGCGAGGCCTGGCTCCGTACCACGTTGCCGTCGATGCTTTATCCACCGGCCTGGTACGACGGTTTACTGGCCATGGCCACATCGGCGCCAGTGGAACCCTTTTATGATTTCAAGGCTCCTTCCGAGAATATCACCTTTGCCAGGCAGGTGGGGCAAGCGACCTGGCCCCTGACGCTGGAGAGAAAGCACAAGGATTTCAAGGCGGGGATGAATGTCTTTTTCCAGGAGTTGCCGGAGGGTTTTTCTGCCAGCATCAAGGCAGACAAGGATACCTATACGGTGACCCTGAATGGTCCGGCCGATGCGGTCGCCGGGGATCTCCGTTTCCGTATCGCGTGTTTTGGTGAGTTCAACGGCAAGGGCCAGACGATTTTCCGTGATGTGCCGGTCAAGGTTGTCGATCCGATTTCGATTACGGTTATCCCCGCGGGGGCCCTGGCCGTGGGAGAGAAACAAAAAGTCAAGATCCAGGTCGTACGGGCTGCAGGCTCGGAAGCCCAGGACGTGACACTCAACTGGACCAAGCTTCCAGCCGGTGTCAGTGGGGATGAAACGATCACGATTGCCAAGGACAAGTCAGAAGTGGAAGCGGAACTGGCTGCTGCGGCGGATGCGGTGGTAGCCGTATTCGAGGAATTAACGGTCCAGGCCAAGACAACCTACGCCGGCAAGGAAGTGACCGGAGTCAGCCCGGCTGTGAAACTGGAAGTAAAACAACCCTGAGAAAATTCTATTCCTGATTCAGGAAGCAATTAAAGGACAACTATGATGCGTGCTCTTCTCACATCCCTTGCCCTGGTGGTCGCCAGCGGAAACCTGATTGCCGCGGATGAACTTGAGCCAGTCAAGCTGAGCAAGGTGGAACGAGTCGAGGTCTATCCCTCGGAGTACGAATTGACCGGGGTTCGCCAGCGACTGCAGCTGGTCGTCACGGCTCACCATCGTGACGGTTCACTTCAGGATGTGACCCGGATCGCCAAGTTCGCAAGTAGTGACCCACAGGTTGCCGAGGTGGTTGGTAGCCAGGTACAGACACGAGGCAATGGAGAGGTGACGATTACAGTTCGGGCGGGTGGCAAACGATCGGAGGTGAACCTCACGGTTTCGGGACAGGATCAGCCGGAACCTGTCTCCTTTCAATATGAAACACTTGCGGCGCTCTGCAAGCAGGGTTGTAACGCCGGGGCCTGTCATGGATCTCCCAGTGGCAAGGGGGGATTTCGCATGTCCCTGCGGGCATTTGACCCCACGCTCGATGAGGTCACCTTGATCCGTGAAGATTACGGCCGCCGTACCAACGTGCTGGATCCTTCCCAGAGCCTGCTGTTGCTCAAGCCGATGATGAAAGTTCCTCACGGTGGTGGCCGGCATCTCAAGTCCACCGACCCGTCTTATGCCGTCCTCAGTAACTGGATTGGCGAGGGCTGCCGGCTTGATGATGCGGATCGTCCCAAGTGTGTGAAGCTGGAAGTTTATCCACCCTCGGGCCGTGTTCTGAAGCGACCGGCACATACCCAGCAACTGAATGTGCTGGCACATTTTGAAGATGGCTCGGTGCGTGATGTCACACCACTGGCTGTTTATTCAAGCTCCAACGAGGAAGTTGCCTCGGTCGAAGTCGATGGGCTGGTTGTTGGCCATGACCGGGGCGAGATTGCCGTGGTTGTGCGATACCTGGAATTCATCGAGTCCACCTTCCTTACCTTTGTCAGGGACGTGGATGGATATGCCTGGCATGAGGGCCAGCAGAATAATTACGTCGATGAGCTGGTCGACAAGAAGCTTGAGCAGCTGAAATACCTGCCCTCGGACATTTGTAATGATGACGAGTTCCTCAGGCGTGTTTACCTGGACACCATTGGTATCCTGCCGACGGTGGCCGAGGTAGAGCAGTTCGCCGCTGACACAGCGGGTGACAAGCGGTCACGTGTGATTGATCACCTGCTGGAACGGCCGGAGTTCGCCAAGTTCTGGGCGCTCAAGTGGGGTGACCTGCTGCGACTTACCAGCAGCCAGGTCGGAGGGGATGGAGTCTACAAGTACCATCGCTGGGTGGAACGGGCTTTCCGGGATAACATGCCCTACGATGAATTTGCCAGGCAGTTACTGACGGCAACGGGCAGCACACTGAGTAACCCGCCAGCCAATTTCTTCCGCACCGCGGGAGACATGAATGACAGCGTGGAGACCATCTCGCAGATTTTCCTTGGTGCACGGTTGCAGTGTGCCAAGTGCCACAATCACCCGTTCGAACGATGGACCCAGGATAACTACTACGGGATGGGTGCCTTTTTCAATCGCATCCAGCGAAAGAAGACGCGGAGAGCGGACGAGCTGTTTGTCTGGGTGAACTCGTCCGGTGAGGTGACCCAGCCGCGGACAGGCAAGCAGATGAAACCATGGTTACCCGGACAGGGGGACCTGGAAGAGGCGGATGAATTTGATCGCCGCAGAACATTTGCTGACTGGCTGACGCAGAAAGAGAACCCTTTCTTTGGGAAGATCGAGGTCAATCGAATCTGGAGCCATCTCTTTGGCCAGGGTATCGTCGAACCCGCGGATGATTTCCGCGATACAAATCCACCCAGTAATGCCGAGCTCCTCGATGCCCTCGCCGTGGACTTTGCCGAGAGCGGGTTTGATAGGAAGCACATGTTGCGGACGATGCTCAATAGCCGCACCTACCAGTCGAGCTTCCGGCCGAATGATTTTAACGAAACGGATGCCCGCTGCTTCTCCCATTACCAGCCGCGGATGCTGTCGGCCGAACAGCTGCTGGATGCGATCTGTCACGTGACAGGTCTTCCCGAAACGTTCGGGTCGCTTCCCCCGGGAACCCAGGCGACGCAGCTTCCGGCCCCCGACCTGGTCAAGAATGATTTTCTCAAGATCTTTGGCCAACCGGAACGCCAGACCGTCTGTGCATGTGAACGAACCAATGAGTCGAACCTTGGTATGGCAATCCAGTTCTTTAACGGTCCACTGGTCTATGGCAAGTTGCGGGATGAGAATAATCGCTTCCGCAAGTTGATTGCGGAGAACAAGACGGATGAAGAGATCGTGACCGTACTTTATATGGCGGCTGTCTGTCGCAAGCCAACAGACAAGGAACTGGAAGCGAGCCTGGCTCATATCAAGTCCAAGGAGGACCGCGTGGCCGCCCTGGAGGATGTCTGCTGGGCGATTATCAATACCAACGAGTTTCTTTTCCAGCACTAGCATTCTGTTCGTCCTGGAGAAAAATACACACGGCCATCCCGAACACGAGAGGTAGGACAAAACGATGAAGACAACCAGGCACATGGCATTTTCTCTCTGCCTGCTCCTGCTCGTGCCGCTTGCCGCGGTGGGACAGGACAAGATCAGTTTTCGTGGACAGGTTGCCCCGTTGCTGATTAGTAACTGCCTTGCCTGCCACGGTCCCAAGAAGGCGGAGGGTGGGTATCGTGTCGACAGCTTCGAACGCCTTTCCCAGGAGGGAGACTCGGGGGCCGCCGGGCTGGTTGCCGGCAATCTCGAGGAGAGTGAGTTTTTCCGCCGGATTGTGTCAGAGGATGAAGATGAACGAATGCCGCTGGAAGGGGATCCACTCCCACCGGAACATGTCGATCTGATCAAGCAGTGGATCGAGCAGGGAGCCACATTTGATGCCGAGGATCCCAAGGCATCGCTGGCCAGTATCGTTCCCCCGCCGACCCACCCGGAACCGCCGGAAGCCTACCCCAGCACTTTACCCGTGACGGCTCTCAGCTTTAGCCAGGATGGCCAGCAGCTGGTGGTTGGTGGCTACCATGAACTGACCGTCTGGAATCCGGCCGATGGGGCCCTGCTGAAGCGGATCAAGAACGTGGGGCAGAGAACCTATGCGATCCAGTACAGTCCGGATGGCAGCCTGTTGGCGGTCGGATGTGGTGCTCCCGGCCAGCTTGGAGAGGCGAGGATCTTTGATCCATCCAGCGGGGAACTGAAGATGGTCCTGGGGACCTCCTCGGATGTTGTGCTGGATGTTGCATTCAGTCCCCAGGGAGATCGGATTGCCGTTGCCGCTGCGGATGGAGTGATCCGGATCTACGAGATTGCCGGCGGTACATTGCAGCTGACAATCACCAGTCATTCGGACTGGGTCATGGCGGTTGCCTGGAAACCGGATGGAACGCAGCTGGCCTCGGCAAGCCGGGACAAGACCTCCAAGGTCTTTGATGCAAGCAACGGGGAACTGGTGGTGACCTATGCTGGGCACGGGCAACCTGCCAAGGGCGTTTTCTTTCATCCCAAGGGGGAGGATGTTTTCTCCAGCGGGGCGGATAACAAGATTCATCGCTGGAAAATAGCGGATGGAAAGAAGGGTGCCGAGGTAGCGCTGGGTGGTGAGGTATACAAGATTTCCAGTGGTGCCGGTTTCTTCTTTGCCGCCTCGGCGGACAAGACCGTTCGCCAGTACCAGGCCGAGGATCAGAAAGAAATCCGAAATTATGGTGGCCACAGCGACTGGGCACTGGCAGCCTCCTATCACGACGGCAGTAAGCGGCTTGCCGGTGGTGGTTTTAATGGCGAAGTGAAGATCTGGAATACCGAGGATGGCAGCGAAGTTGTCACCTTCGTCGCCGCGCCCGGCTTCAAGAAAGAATGAGCGACCCCTCGCTTCATTTTCACGGCCCGGATTCCGGGACCGTGGTCCTGCTGGCCCATGGTGCAGGAGCAGGCCAGGAGAGCTCGTTCATGCAGGCCATGGCCGCGGGGCTGGCCGACCAGGGCTGCAGGGTAGGGCTGTTTGATTTTCCCTACATGCAGCGCGCCCGTCGCGAGGGCCGTCGCCGCCCACCGGACAGGATGCCGCGGCTGATCGAGAGCTGGCAGGAGCTGGTCGAGCAGGTGGTCAGCCAGGGTTCGACCAGGCTGGTCATTGGCGGAAAGTCGATGGGCGGGAGGGTCGCCAGCATGATTTACGAGGACCTGGCAGATACCGTGGGGCTGGTCTGCCTGGGGTATCCTTTTCATCCTCCCGGGAAACCGGACCGCCTGCGAGTGGAACATCTGCAGCGGATCAAGAAGCCGGTACTGGTGATCCAGGGAGAGCGGGATGCCCTGGGAAACCGCCAGGAAGTGGAGCGATACCAGCTCCCTCAACACTTCCAGCTGGAATGGCTCGAGGATGGAGACCATAGCTTCAAACCCCGCAAGGCATCAGGATTCACACAACAGCGCCACCTGGAGCAGGCGATCGAGGTCATGGCCGGCTGGTGCAAGTCAATTTCCTGAGAGCCAGCCAGGTCCCTTGCTGGCTTGGAAGCGTGCCGTTACGTTAACCACGTCGGTCACTTGTGTCCCAGTGGGAGTAGGGTCAGATGCTTGAACTTTTTGGCCAGATCGAAGAAGCCGTCGCGGTGATTCGTTCCAGGTGGGATGGTACACCCCATGCCGGGATTATCCTGGGAACCGGGCTGGGGAGCCTGGTCGAGGAAATAGAGGTGCAGGAGTCGTTTGATTACGGCGAGATCCCTCACTTTCCACAGTCCACGGCAATCAGCCATGCGGGACGGCTGCTCTGCGGGACCCTGCAGGGACTCCCGGTCGTGGCGATGGAAGGCCGCATGCACATGTACGAGGGGTATCCGCTCAAGCAGATTACCCTGCCTGTACGTGTGATGAAGGCCCTGGGAGCGGACCTGCTGGTGGTCTCCAACGCCTGTGGGGGGTTGAATCCGGATTACCAGTGCGGGGATATCATGGTGATCGATGACCAGATCAACCTGATGGGAGATAATCCCCTGATCGGGGTCAATGATGACCGTCTTGGCCCTCGCTTTCCCGACATGTGTGAGCCTTACGACAGGGCGTTGGTGGAAAGAGCCCTGGAAGTGGCCCGGCAGGAGGGAATTACTGCCCACAAGGGCGTCTATGTCGCCGTCGCCGGGCCCAACCTGGAGACACGTGCCGAGTATCGCTTCCTGCGCACGATCGGTGCCGATGTGGTCGGCATGTCCACGGTTCCGGAGGTCCTTGTGGCGGTTCACTCGAGCATGCGAAGTGTAGGCTTTTCTATCATTACCGATATGTGCCTGCCGGATGAACTCACTCCCGCTGATGTCAACGAGATTATTGCCGTCGCCAACGAGGCGGAACCCCGGCTTCGATCCCTGGTGCTGGGGGTCCTGGCCGCGGAAGTGAGTGGCTGACGTTCCTGGTCTTACGTGGAGGTGTGGTCCAGGTGGTGGATGGGAAGTTAATAGACGACGCGGTGTCCCTGGTGCGTCGTCGCTGGACCGTGTCGCCGCAGGTGGGAGTTATCCTGGGAACCGGTCTGGGGGGGCTGGTCGAGGATATCGAGGTCGAGGAGGATTTTGACTTTGGCGAGATTCCTGGTTTTGCCCCGGCAACCGCGACAGGACATCGCGGGCGACTGGTCTGTGGTCGGCTTGGTGACAGTCCGGTGGTGGCACTGGATGGGCGACTGCATCGATACGAGGGGCATGATGCCAGCCAGATTACCCGGGGGGTACGGCTATTACACCAGCTTGGAGCCGGGGGTTTGATCGTCTCCAATGCCAGCGGGGGAGTCAATCCAGAGCTTCTTCCCGGGGACCTGCTTGTGATGGAGAGTCACATCAACTTGATGTTCCTGCAGGCTGGGACTCGTGGGCAGGGGGCTGCAGATGATATGGAATGGGCGGATCGACCGGGTCGCTGGCGAACGAGTCCCTATCATCGGCCCTGGATTGAGAGGGCCATGGCGACGGCCTCGGCAGGTGGATTTCGTGCCACCACGGGAACCTATGTGGCGATGACCGGGCCGAACTACGAGACCCGTGCGGAGTACCGGATGGTTCGCTGCATCGGTGGAGATGTTGTCGGCATGTCGACCGTGCCGGAAGTGACGGTGGCATCGCAACTGGGAATGAAGGTGCTTGGGCTCTCTGCGGTCACCAACGTGTCCGGCCCCGAGCACCAGGAGGGAGCATCGGCAGAAGCGGTTGTGGAGATGGCCCGCTCTGTACAACCTGCCATGCGGGCGATCGTCACGGCTATCATGGCCGGCGAGAATTATCCCGACTCATCGCAATAGCCGTCCTGGTCGATGACCTCGAAGATATAACCATTCGGATCACGAAAAAAAAATCGGTTAAACGGTGTCTCTCGTTCCGCCTCAATCAGCGTGGCACCATTCTCCTGGAGCCGCTCGCGGAGCGCCTGGAAATCGCCGGCTGGGTGAAACAGGGCCACGTGTCGGCCGAACTCCGCCTCGAAGGGGGATGGTTTAAAGTCCTTCACGTGGAGCAGGTGAACCTGCTGGTTCTCTGTGATCTTGAGCCAGGCCGCTTCTATCTCGATATTCCCCGGTTGAAAGACAGGTTGCCAGCCAAAGCAGTTTTCCAGGAATATTCGTGTGGCAATCACGTCACGTGTCGCCAGGGTCAGGTGGGCAAAGGTCATTCGTCGCCGGTCTCCTCACTTTCACTGCCGGTGGAATCAAGCAGGCCGCGCAGGCGAGAAACTTCTGCCTTCAGGGACATGACTTCCAGTTGAAGTTCGTTAAACATATCCCGGGTAATCCATCCCGTTTCCGTGAGTTCTTTTTCATCTGTCATTGTTCCGTCCACTTCCAGCCAAGCTTGGTTTCCAGTTCTTTTTCTGCAATCCGGGCCCAGGGAGTTCCAGCGTGTTCCGTGGTGACCCGCTCCAGGTAGGTTCGTGCTTTGTCGACGAGTCGCTGGTAACTGCTTCCAGCCTCGATGTTGTCGTCCGGGACCAGGACCCACCGGCTGCTGGTGGGGCTTTCGAATGTGCGGCCCCGCTTGAGTGCTGCGAGCATGGCGTTGTAACCCTCCACCCGGGCACGGGCGGCGAGAGCCCGGCCCATCGCCAGGTCATACCCAGCCTGCCATCGGGGGCGAGTTAATTCCGTGCGGCCCGCTTCCCCGTTCTTGAGAACATCATGGACCTTCTGGAGCTCTGGTTCCAGGCGTGCTGCTGCAAGCTGGGCACGGGAGACATCCCGTGTCATCTGCGCCTCGTCCCGGTAGATGAACTGGGTCACCGGCCGCTCGAGTAACCCCGCCGGTTCCAGCTTGGCCGCTTCATGGAGTGCACGGCGGGCAGTATTCTGGTCAAGCAATTGCTGGTAGGCGACCTCGCTCACGTAGTCCGGAGCGTACCTGCGGATCACGCTGGACTCGTACTTGCCAAACACGTAAGTCCCTCCCTGGAAGGAACCACGCATCATCGATGCGGAATAGCCTGGCATGGTGACCGCCAGGTAATCACCACCCGAAGTACGACAGAGGTACTCCCAGTGGAAGGGGCCGAAACCACTGTGCGTACGCTCCATGCCATAGGTTGCATTGGCGAAGGGGATCTGGATCCGCTCGGAATGTCGTGATTCGGGACCCTGGTGGATGACTCGCCGGCCAGCGGGCTCGCTGGACTCGACCTTATCGGCCAGCAGTGCCTGGCGACCAAAGGGCGCAGCCGGGCCAATCACGTAGACCGGGATTGCATAACGGGCCGTGGTGCTGACAGCCGCATCCATCTTTTCCACATCGTCGCCGGCCTCGTCAGTGATCACCACGATGATCACCTGCATGTCCTTTTCGACCCGGTAGGACATGCAATCCTCCAGGACACGGGAGATCGCAGTGAAAGCCATTTCCTGGCCGCTGCTGTCTTGTTCAAGCTTGTCAATGGCATCGATCACGACCTGGCTGTCCGTGGTCGGCTCCTCGGTGAGCCAGCGGGACTCCGCCCCAAATTCAAGGATTCCGGTCAGCAGCGGCGAGCGAGAGTCGTCTGCCGGTTGCAGGTAGAAGTAACGGAGTTGTGTCGTGACGTTCCTTCGCAGTGCCTCGTTGCTCGCCGACTGGTCGATCAGCCAGGCGACCATGGTGGGGGTGTCCTTGCTCAACTCCTCGACAGTCTCCAGGACCCTCTTGACCTCGGGGAGAATAATCGTGTTCGTTCCCTCTGCCTGCGGCGGAAGATAGATCGACTTGGCAGGAGGTTCCGGGGAGAGCCGAAGCCGCTTTCGTGGCTTGCTGGACCGTGTCGTGCTGCGCTGGCCGGTCTGCGTGTTTGAGGGCTTGGGTTGTGTGCCCTGTTTGCGCGTTATCGGCTGACAGCCGGGCTGGGCCGACAGCATCAGGACGAGCAGGGCTGGAAGGATGAAACGGATCATTGGCTTTGGCCTCCGTGGCATTCTAGCGGATCGAGTGCTATTGGACATGGACCAGGGAATCGACAGAACCATTGCCTGGTTGCTTGAAAAGGACCGGGGGCGGTTCCACAATAGAGAGGTGTTCGAGAAATGAGTTTTTTTCCGGAGAGATTTTATCATGCGCAGGATTTGCTCCCTCTTTACCGTGATGTTGCTATTGCTTGCCACCACGATCGTCACCTCGGCGAAGGGTCCGAAGATTGCAGATCCTGCCAAGGTCGATACCGATTTTGCTTTCCAGGGGGAATACACTGGGTCTGCCGGCGAGGATGGGGACAAGCTGGGTATCCAGGTGATCGCGCTGGGAGAGGGGCAGTTCCAGGCAGTGGGCTACAGCGGTGGTCTTCCCGGCGATGGCTGGGACGGTGATCGCGAAACCCTGGTCCGGGCGACCGGCAAGCTGGAGAATGGCGAAGTCAAGATGATCGCACCAGAGAATGGGTCGGCCATCATCAAGAAGGATGGCACCCTGGAGACATTCGACCTGGATGGCCAGAAAGTTCATCAGCTCAAGCGAGTGGTTCGCAAGAGCAAGACACTTGGCCAGAAGCCGCCCGAGGGAGCGACCGTGTTGTTTGACGGTTCCAGTGCCGATGGCTGGGAAAATGGCAAGATGACGGATGATGGCCTGCTGATCCAGGGCACCACCAGCAAGAAAAAATTCCAGGACCACCAGCTCCACATTGAGTTCCGGATTCCGTACCAGCCCCAGGATCGGGGCCAGGGCCGTGGCAACAGTGGTATTTACGTCCAGGGTCGATACGAAGTGCAGATGCTCGATTCCTTCGGTCTCGCCGGCAAGCAGAACGAGTGTGGTGGCATTTACTCGGTGAAGGATCCCGACCTGAACATGTGCCTGCCGCCACTGAGCTGGCAGACATATGATATCGAGTATACGGCGGCTCGCTTTGATGACGCGGGAAAGCTACTGAAAAACCCACGAGTCACGGTAAAGCACAATGGCGTGGTGATTCACAAGGACGTGGAATTACCGGGCGAGCGCAACACGACGGCAGCCCCCAGCCAACCAGGTCCCGAGGCAGGTCCGGTTTACCTGCAGAATCACGGCTGCCCGGTCCGATACAGGAACATCTGGGTCGTGCCAAAGGCAAAAAAGTAGTTGGCCCGGCCGGCCAGTTCGGGAAATCGAGGCTATGGAAATCAGTGTCGAGTTTTTTGGCATCCCGCGACAGCGGGCGGGCCAACGCGACACGAGACTCTTGCTGACAGCTCCCGTCACACTGGGAACGCTCCTGGAAGAGCTTGCCCGGCGGTTTCCTGGCCTGGAGGGTGAGTGTATTGCGCAGGGAGCCCTGCGGCCAGGGTGCCTTGCCAGTCTGGACGGTGACAGGTTTGTCAGGGACCCGGCGGAGGTGATCGTCGAAGGTACCAGCGTGCTGATCCTGTCGGCGGAGGTGGGTGGTTAGGTCGTACTTCAGAAGACTCGTTTCGAGCCGCCAGGAAATATGAACGATCCCATCAGAACCGGAGTACCTGCTGGATACCACGGGGCCTATCTGAAGGTGGATGTCTCGTCGGGCACGGGAGAACGGGTCGAATTGCCCGATCAAGTCCTTCGCCATTTTCTTGGTGGCACAGGCCTGGGAACCTGGTTAATGCTCTCGCTTGGTGCGCCTTGCCTGGATCCACTCAGCCCGGAAGCCCCGATCGCATTTGTTTTTAGCCCCCTGGTTGGCAGCCCGCTGACGACCTCTGCCAAGTTTGCGGTGGTAAGCCGTAGCCCATTGACCGGACGGCTTAATGATTCGCTTGCCAGCAGCGGCTTTGCCCTGGCAGGAAAGAGGACGGGTCATGACGCGATTGTTATCTCTGGACGAGCTTCCGAGCCCTCGATCCTGGTAATCGATGAGGACCAGGTGGACCTGCAGCCAGCGAAAGAACTCTGGGGAATGGCAGTCGAGGAGTCGGATTCTCTTCTCCGAGCGAGTCAGCCGGAGGGATCCCAGGCAGTGGTGATTGGCCCTGCCGGAGAAAACCTGGTCCATTTTGCAACGCTTTCCCATGATGGCCGTCATGCCGGCCGGGGGGGGAGCGGGGCAGTGCTGGGAGCCAAGAACATCAAGGCGATCGTGGTGCGGGGAAACAGGCGCAGTCGCTGGGCGCATCCCGAACAGCTTGTGAAGCTGGCACGCGACCTCTCGGACAGGTCACTGGGACCAGCCACGGCGAAGTACCGTGAGCTGGGGACCGCTGCCAACCTGGTGCTGTTTAACCGGCTTCATACCCTGCCGGTGAGGAATTTCCAGCAGGGGCAGCTGGAGGGAGTGGAAGAACTGTCCCCCCAGGCACTCACCTCGGAACGGGAGAAGACCCAGGCCAGCTGCGCGGCATGCACGATTGGCTGCACGCATATCTATGGCATCCGCCGAGAGGGAGAAGAGTCAGGGGGGGTTCGTGTCGAGTATGAATCGCTCTTTGCGCTGGGACCGCTTTGCGGGGTCACGGATCAGCAGTTTGTGCTGACGGCGATGCAGCGATGCGATCAACTGGGAATCGACACGATCAGTGCCGGTGGCACGATTGCCTTTGCCATGGAGTGCGTTGAGCGGGGACTGCTTGACGCTCCCTGGCTCCGTTTTGGTGATGGCCAGGCAGTCCTGGATGCGATCGAGATGATTGGAGGCCGCAATGGACTGGGTGATCAACTGGCCGGTGGTAGTCGCAGCATGGCCATGGTGATCGGGAAGGGGAGTATCGAGTTTGCACCCCAGGTCAAGGGACTGGAGATTCCCGGTTATGAGCCACGGGCCCTGCAGACAATGGCCCTGGGTTTTGCTGTGGGTTCCCGCGGCGCAGACCATAACCGCAGCGGTGCTTACGAGATTGATTTTTCAGAACACGGAGATCGACGGCAGGGAAATCCGGCGGCGGCCGAGGGTGCGATGGCGACCGAGGATCGGGCCACGATCATGGACTGCCTGATCCTCTGCAAGTTCTTGCGTGGAACGCTGGACGATTTTTACGGGGAGGCTGCCGCGATGCTCTCTCATGTCACGGGCTGGGACGTGGATGGCGAGGAGCTCCAGCAGGTGGCCCGACGGGTTTCCACGGCGCGGAAGCTGTTCAACATCCAGTCTGGATGGACTCCGGAGGAAGATTCTCTTCCAGCCCGTTTTCTTTCTACCGCGCTCCCTGACGACCCCCAGGCACGCCTGACGGCAGAGCAGCTTGAGGAAATGGTGACGTCTTACAATCGTGGTCGTGGGTGGGAAGATGACGGCTTTCTTCCCGATGAGCTGTTAATACAGTATGGCCTGGATTCTCTTGCCAGGAGGCCATAAATCAGGTGATCTGGGATCTCGCCCCCACTGGAAAAGCGGTACGGGCCAGATGACAATAAAGAGTATGGATAACTGTCCCACGACGTGCCGAAATCATTAGAGAGGGTCCTTTCCAGGGGCTTCTCCTTGTTGCCACGCACGACCGCTGGATCCTTGTCTCCAATACAGATTGTCATGGCCGAGATTTTTATCTTGATTCCCGGGCGGACAAGCAAACAGGGAGTCGGGATTAATGAGGGAAAGTTTGGTGAGACCTACAGGCAGGAAACCACCCTGCTGCAGGTGTCACCGGAAGACATGGAGCGATTAGGACTGGCGGCGGGTGATATGGTTCGTTTGACCAGTGCGGATGGACAGGTGGATGTGGAGGTGAAGGCAGCCAAGGCAGGAGAATTGCCTGCTGGACTGCTGTTCATCCCCTACGGTGACATCTCCAGCCGTTTAATGGGTGGAGATACCCATGGTTCGGGAATGCCGACCAGCAAGGGGCTGGATGTGGAACTGGAAATACTAGAAACAGAGTAATCACGGGCTGGAGGAAAGAGGAGAACCTCCCGTCGTTTTCATGATCGTGCCAGCCAGGGCCTATACTGTCCCGGGTTTCATGCGAACGAGGCGAATAGGCATATCCGGTTAGCAAGACTCATGGAGACTGCAAGTAACGCAGCCGCTGGCGGAGAACTCAAGATTGTCCAGGACGCCACATGTACTTTCTGTGGCTGTGTCTGTGATGATATCGATCTCACGGTCGAGGGGGACCAGATCGTCAAGGCAAAACGCGCATGCGTTCTGGGAAATGCCTGGTTCCTGAACCACCAGGTGGAGAATCGGCCAAGTTGCCTGGTGAAAGGAAAGCCCGCCCCGATCGAGTTCGGGATCAAGAGGGCAGCGGAGATCCTCTCGGAATCCCGCTATCCACTGATCTATGGACTGAGTGATACCACCTCCGAATCCCAGCGCGTGGCGGTCAGCATTGCTGACTGGATCGGTGGCAATGTGGACACGACGACCAGCGTCTGCCATGGCCCCTCCGGGATGGCATTCCAGGGGGTCGGGGAAGTGACCTGCTCACTTGGCGAGGTCCGCAATCGCGGGGACATGATCATCTTCTGGGGATCCAATCCCGCAGAAAGCCATCCCCGCCATTTCACAAAGTACAGCCTGATGCCCAAGGGAATGTTTGTCCCCAACGGCCGCAAGGACCGCACCTGTGTCGTGATCGATGTGCGAAAGACCAAGAGTGCCAAGGCAGCGGATATCTTCGTGCAGCTTAAGCCACGGAGTGATTTTGAAGCGGCCTGGACCCTGCGTGCACTTGCCCAGGGGATCGAGCTGGATCCGGAACAGGTGGAGCGAGATACCGGCCAGCCCCTGGAGCTCTGGCAGGACCTGGTGGACCGGATGAAGGCTGCCCGCTTCGGGGTGATTTTCTTTGGCATGGGTGTCACCATGACCCGTGGCAAGCATGCCAACAGCGAGGCGATCCTTGCGCTGACCCGTGACATGAACCAGTTCACACGTTTCACGTGCAAGCCAAACCGCGGTCACGGCAACGTCACAGGGGCAGATAACGTGGTTGCCTGGAGAACAGGATTTCCATTTGGCGTGAACCTGGCCCGCGGGTATCCCCGGTTTAATCCTGGTGAATACACGGCGGCAGATGTCCTTGCCCGTGGAGAGGCGGATGCTGCGATGATCATTGCCAGTGACCCGATGGCGAATTTTAGCGAGCCGGCACGGCAGCATCTATCGACCATTCCCTACATTGCATTTGACCCCAAGGAGACACCGACCACGCGGTCTGCCGAGGTCGCTTTCACGGTGGCGACCTACGGGATCAACGTGCCGGGAACTGTCTACCGCATGGATGATGTACCGATTCCCCTGCGACCGGCTTTCAGGTCACCCCATCCGAGCGACTATGACCTGCTGGTCGCCATCGAGAAGCAGGTAAGAGAACGAAAGAATATTCAACCCCTGGAGATATGACTCGAGTATTCCCATGGCCTAACGCTCAATGGGCGGTTTTCCCAGCAAGCGACGCAGCATACCGATTTGTCCCGCATGCAGCATCTCGTGATGCGCTGACATCAGCAGGGATCCCAGCTTGTTGGAAAACCCGACGTAGGGAAAATCCACCGGTGTCTCGAGTTCCTCGATCGGATATGTATCCAGTTCCCTGAGAACTTCCTCATGAATGCGGTCAAAGATTTCACGAATTTCCGCCGGTTCCGGGCGCAGATCCACATCGATCAAGGGACTGGAGTCCTTGGCGAACATCCGCAAGAACTCGCGGGGAATCAACTCCCGGTCGGCTTCCTTCCGGCCCCGCTGGCGGAAAAGCGCCAGTCCGTACTGTGCCATCGCCACGTGCCCCACCTGCCAGGCAACATGGTTGATACCTTCCGCCGGCTGCTCGTACCAGCTTTCCTGGTCAATGTCATCCAGCAGTATTTCGGTGTACTGTCGAGCTGCCTTGATCTGGGATGCTGCCATCTCCAGCTGGGCCAGCGGTCGGCCTTGATCGCTCATGGACTTGTGAAACTCCGGCCAGAAATCATGGGAAGTAAGGACGGCTCACGCTGATGACATCATCGCTTTACAAGATTGAAGGTGGGTATGTTTACGACCCGGCCAACGGTGTGGATGGACAGGTCAAGGACATATGGATCCAGGATGGTACGATTGTCAATCCGCCGGCCGCGGATGTTCGTCCGGCCCGCAGACTGAATGTGGCCGGGATGGTTGTCATGCCCGGCGGCGTTGACATGCATTGTCACATTGCAGGGCCGAAGGTCAACATGGCCCGCAAGATGCGGCCAGAGGAAAAACGAGGGGATGCGGTTGTCCCGCGTACCAACCGCACGCACAGTGGCACCCTGGGAAGCGTGCCGAGCACGTTTGCCACCGGTTACAAGTATATCGGGATGGGCTACACGAGCGCCTTTGATGCTGCCGTCCCTCCACTCTCTGCACGCCATGCTCACGAGGAATTTGAGGATACACCCTGTATCGACAAGGGATTTTATGTACTTGTTGGGAACAATCACTACGTGATGAAGTCGATTGCGGAGGAGGAGCCAGAGCGGCTGAGTGCCTTCCTGGCATGGTTACTTGGGGCGGCCAAGGGCTATGCACCCAAGCTCGTGAATCCAGGGGGGGTCGAGGTCTGGAAGCACCACCAGGCGGGGAACGTGGGAACTGTGGACGACCCGGTGGATCATTATGGCGTGACCCCCCGCCAGATCATCAGCCAGGTGGCCCGGGCCTCAAACGAGATGAACTTGCCCCACCCGGTACATATCCATGCCAACAACCTGGGTCTTCCTGGCAACTGGGAAACCACACGGCAGACCATGGAGGCGCTGGAGGGTCACCGCGGACATATCACGCATATCCAGTTCCATAGCTATGGTGGGGGAAACGGGGAAGAGGAGAGCCTCAGCTCAGAGGTGGCATCGCTGGTGGACTACGTGAATGACCATCCCAATATCACGGTGGATGTTGGACAGGTCATGTTTGGTGAGACGACCAGTATGACCGGGGATGGACCCCTCGGTTATTTCCTGCACAACGTGTATGGCAGCAAGTGGTTTAGTGCGGATACGGAACTCGAGTCCGGCTGTGGGATTGCGCCGATCAAGTATCGCAACAAGAGCCTGGTGCATTCACTGCAATGGGCGATTGGCCTGGAGTGGTACTTGATGGTGGATGACCCCTGGCGCGTGGTGATGAGTACCGACCATCCCAACGGCGGGTCTTTCATGGCCTACCCACAGATCATCCGATTGCTGATGGACCGTAGTTACCGGCAGGATGTTCTCAAGACGGTGAACCCGGGAATCCAGAGAGTCAGCCAGCTGGCAGACCTGGATCGCGAGTACACGCTGGGTGAGATCTGCACGATTACGCGGGCCGGCCCGGCCCGGATCCTGGGACTGGACCACAAGGGCCACCTGGGGCCGGGCGCCGATGCCGACATCACCATCTATAACCCCCACGAGAACAAGGAGACGATGTTCGAGTTTCCCCGTTACGTCATCAAGTCGGGCGAAGTCATCGTCGATGATGGCGAGATTCGCCATTCCTCTATCGGGAAGACATTGCACGTTGCCCCTGATTATGATCCCGGTATCGAGCCGGATATTGCCGAATGGTTTGAGCAGTATTACTCGATTCGCTTCCGTAATTATCCCGTGGCCGATGATTTCGTCCATGGCCTGCAGGAGGTTCCCTGCCGTGAAAAACAGGATGATGAGCGGTAACAACCGGAGGCCTCCCATGAAATCACCGACCCTTGGCAGTGTCGTCCTGTGCGGAGGAGAAAGCCGCCGCATGGGGTTGTCCAAGGCCGACCTGCCCTTTGGCAAGGAGCTGCTTGTCGAGCGTGTCGTGAGACTGCTTGGAGAGCTGGAGCTGGTAGAGAAGATCGTGGTTGTCAGGGCTCCAGGCCAGCAACTCCCCTCCCTCCCCGCGGGGGTGCTGGTGACCGAGGATCGTCACCCTGGCCGTGGTCCCCTCGAAGGACTGATGGCCGGACTGAAAGCACTCCAGGGGGATGTGGACGCCGCCTATGTGACAGCCTGCGACGCTCCGCTGCTTCAGGCCGGTGTGGTCGAACGGTTATGGCAGCTGCTTGAAGATAACGAGATCGTGGTTCCCACGGAGGGGGGTCGTCCTCACCCCCTGGCAGCCATTTACCGTGTTTCGGTGCATTCACTGGCAGAGCAGCTGCTGGCAGAGGACCAGCGACGCCCTGCTTTCCTTTTTGAACGAGCCATGACCCGGAAGATCCCCGTGACGGAACTGAAAGGGCACGACCCGGAACTGCTCACTTTCCAGAACATGAATGAGCCCGCTGACTATCTCCGCTTGCTCAAGAGTGCCGGCCTTGAACTGCCGGTGGAGATAGCCAGGCAGCTCAATCTGAACCAGGTACCCTAGATCCAGTCGTGCTGCTCGTGCGCCCGGGCCATCACCTATAATACACGTCCCCAGGTCTTTCCCAGCCAAGCATCATGGTTCTCAAGCTTCAATTCAAAGGTGGTGCCGAGGTGCCCCTCGAGGTCGAGGGTATCCGTCCGGACAGGCTGCTCGACGAGCCGCTTCCCGGGATTGAAAAGTTCGAGGTGTTTCACGGCAACGTCAAGGTTCCGCTGGCCGAGTTTTTTTCTGTTCGTGGTGACCCGACAGATGGCCACCATGAATGGGAGGGAGACCTGGCAGGGGTGCACTGGATCGGTGCGGGGATGGAGCAGGGGACGATCCATATCGCATCGAATGCCGGCCGCCATATTGGCAGTGAGATGTCGGGCGGCCAGATCACAGTCGAGGGAGATGCCAGTGACTGGGTCGGTGCCGAGATGAAAGGTGGCTTGATCGAAGTCAAGGGTCGGGCGGGACACCTGGTGGGATCTGCATACCGGGGAAGTGCCAGGGGCATGACGGGTGGGACAATCCTCGTCCATGGTGATGCAGGTAACGAGATCGGGCATTCGATGCGGCGAGGAATGCTGGTCGTGGGAGGAAATACGGGGGACCTGGTTGGTTTTAACATGCTGGCAGGCACGATCCTTATCTGGGGAGAAAGTGGTATCCGGCACGGGGCAGGGATGAAACGAGGGACGATCGGTTTCATGGGAGACCATCATCCGCCCGTGCTGGTTAGCTTCAAGCGTGGCTGCCGGTTCCGTTCGGAAGCAATCACCTTGATCCTCAAGTACCTGGAGGAGCTGGACTTCCCTGTGCCCGCCGGTACGTGGGATGCGGATTTCGACCTCTTCCACGGGGACATGCTCGAGGGAGGGCGTGGTGAACTACTGCTGAAGGTCGTCAACTGATGGTGGACCAGAAACAATTCCTGGATGTTGTCGACCGGGATGTCGCGGAATCGAGGTTCCGGTCTGCCCTGCTCCTGGATCCGCTGGGGCAGGAGCAGATACCGCTGGGAAATTCACTGGGCCGCGTGCTTTCGAAGAACATCTCAGCCGGCGTCGATGTCCCCTCTTTTGATCGTTCGAACTATGACGGCTACGCGGTTCGCGCGGAGGACACGTTCGGGGCGATGGAGGAGACCCCCCGGAAAATGGTGATCCTGGACGAGGTCATTGCCACCGCGGTCGTCCCCCGCCTGGAGGTTCTGCCCGGGACCGCGATGACCATTGCGACAGGGGGAATGATACCCCGGGGGGCAGATGCGGTTGTGCTGGTGGAGCATACGGACCGGCAGCAGGATCAGCTGCTGGTACGACGAGCGGTCACGGCGGGTTTTGGAATCAGCTTTGCCGGTACGGATATCGGGCGTGGTGAAACAGTCCTGTTCAAGGGGACACGGTTGAGTAGCCGGGAAACAGGAGTCCTGGCTGCACTCGGCATGGATCCGGTTCCTGTTTTCCGGGAACCGTCGGTGGGGATCCTCTCGACAGGAGATGAAATCATTGCGCCCGGAGAAACAATGAAACCGGGCATGGTTTTTGATAGCAATGCCCGCATCCTGTCCGACGCGGTACGTGAACTGGGGGGCCGGCCCGTCTCGCTGGGGATTGTTCCCGACGATATCGCTTCCGTCCGGGCGAGGCTTCAGCAGGCGATTGCCGACTGTGACCTGGTCGTGCTTTCAGGGGGGACCAGCAAGGGGGCCGGGGATCTCTGTTACGAGGTTGTACAGGAACTGGAAGATCCGGGAATCGTGGCACATGGCGTGGCGCTGAAGCCAGGCAAGCCGATCTGCCTGGCAGCGACCGCTGGCAAGGCAGTTGTTATTCTCCCTGGATTTCCGACCTCGGCCATCTTCACGTTTCACGAGTTTGTGGCCCCTGTGATCCGCTCCCTGGCTGGCCGGGGTGAGGTGGCGACCACGACGGTGCCGGCCCGCCTGGCGATCAAGGTGAATTCGGATATAGGTCGCCGGGAATTCCTGCTCGTTGGACTTGTCCAGGACATGGAGGGAACAGGTGAAACGAGCCAGGCCGCTTTTCCAATGGGGAAGGGGTCCGGTAGTGTCACGACCTTCAGCCGCGCAGATGGTTTTATCACCATTGCTGAACAGCATGAAATTGTTGAGGCCGGAACGCAGGTGGTGGTCCAGTTGCTGGGCCAGGATATCCGGGCGGCCGATCTGGTGGTGATAGGGAGCCACTGCATCGGGCTTGATGTCCTGCTGGGACAAATCAACAGCCTGGGGATGGATACCAAGTTCATGTCTGTCGGATCGCAGGCAGGACTGGAAGCGGCTCGTCGTGGCCAGTGTGACCTGGCAGGTATTCTCCTGCTGGATGAGGAGACAGGGACATACAACACTCCTTTTCTGGATGAATCGCTGGAGTTGATCCCAGGATATATGCGGCAGCAGGGGATCCTGTTCCAGACAGATGATGCCAGGCTGGCTGGATGTGATCTTCAGCAGGCGAGGGAGGTGATCGCCGCCGATCCGCAGTTGCGAATGGTCAATAGAAACCAGGGAAGTGGCACGCGGGTTCTGATTGACCAGTTGCTAGCCGGCACACGACCGGATGGTTATGCCGTGCAACCCCGCAGCCATAATGCGGTTGCTGCTGCGATCGTACGAGGAAGTGCGGACTGGGGAATTGCTATCGAGCAGGTTGCCACCGCTAACATGCTCGGCTTTATCCCGCTGGCGGAGGAACATTACGACTTTGTCTGCCCGGCAGGTCGACGTTCGCGCGAGGCGGTGGAGCTGATAAGCCGGTTGCTTCAGGATGCAGGGATACGGCAGCAGCTGGCCGCCCTGGGCCTCCAGGTGAAGTGACGAGCTGGTACCAATTCAGCTGCCATAAAGAAAGACCTCGACCTCGGCCCCGGCGGGCATCCCCTCACTGTCCTGGTCGATAACAACGAATCCACTTGCCCGCGTGGTGCTGCTGAGTATCGACGCTCCACTGATGGCGAGCGGCTCCACCTGTCCCTCGTGGATCGCCACGCGTGCGTAGTCAACTCGCCCGATCGCGGAGACGAGCTTGCGAGAGAGAGGCATACGGCAACGAGGGTAAGGAAATTCGCTGGAAAGCCCTGCCATCCGGCGGATGGCCCGGCCGGCAAAAAAATCGTAAGCACAGAGACAGGAGACAGGGTTTCCAGGGAGCAGGAAGACCGGCGTATTACCGATAAGCCCCATGCCTGTGGGGCTGCTTGGGCGGATGGCAATTCCGTGAATGGATAGCGTGCCCAGCTCGGCCAGGATGTGTGGGGCATGGTCTTCCAGCCCGACACTCGATCCCCCGGATACCAGGATCAGATCAGCCGGATCCTTGAGAGCTTTCTCTATGGCGTCCGGCTGGTCCGCAATGATTCCCCCGAAGAGAGCGTCCCCGCCATCCCGCTGGATCATTGCAGAGAGCATCGGGCTGTTGGAATCCGTTATCTGGTAGTCCCGGGGTGGGGTGCCGGCCGGAAGCAGCTCGTCCCCGGTGACCACGATCCGCACGCGGGGGGTGGTGATAACCGGGAGACTTCCAATGCCAATCGAGGAGAGCACCCCGATATCCTGTGGCCGGAGTCGGCGATGAGCGGGAAGCACACACTCTCCCGCTGCAATATCCTCGCCCGGCTGGCCCACGTGTTTTCCGGGAGAAACATCGGCCAGTACCTGGATCTGGTCTTCTCGTTCCGTGTCCTGGACCATCTCGGCAGGGACGACTGCGTCGGCGCCCTCTGGCAGAGGCGCGCCGGTCATGATCCGCACCGTTGTCCCGGTGTGGACCGGGGTCATCGGTGCCTGTCCCGGAAGGATTTCGCCATGTATTTCAAGAGCAAGTGGATTGTAAGGGCTGGCCCCTGCCGTATCCTCAGCGCGAACGGCGTAGCCATCCATCATGGAGCGGGCAAAGGCGGGAACGTTGACCTCGGAGATGATCTCCTGCCCAAGCACTCGGCCCGCCGCTTCCGAGAGCGACAGTTCCATATCCGGCAGGCAGGAAGAATGCTGGTCAACCCAGGCACGTGCGTCCTCCACTGTCGATCGATGGGTAAAACCGCGCATTCTTACATCATCGTCTGGCGGGGATGGGGATCGTGTCATGGCATGGGATCCAGGTGAACCGGGATTCAAATGGGATCCGGGTTGGATCCCGGATCCGAGGGGCTCCCGAGGATATAGTCTCGCCAGGCATCCAGTTGTGTCTGGTTGAGAGTGTTTTCCCGGGTGATCTCGTGTTGCAGGTTAACGTCTGTTCCCTCCACGGAGACACCAACCGTGAGCCTGCCATTGGGGCGGTATCGAAAACGGATCTCGATGGGAGAATGAACCGGCAGGTTGGCCGGCAACCCTGTTACGGCACAAGACCCGATCTGGGTGCAATCTTCCGGAGTTCGACTTTCTCCCTCGACGATGTTTACCTGGACTGATTTCTGCCCGTCCCGTTGCGTTTTGAAAACCCGCTTGGCGGTCACTGGAAGGCGGGTGTTACGTGGAATCAGCACGGCCGTTCTTGACATGCCCGTGTTGGGATCCGTGCCGGCGACACCAAGGCTGTGGGAGTTGACGTTACTCACCTTGATCCGTGGGTCTCGCCCCTCTTTCTCGTCCAGCAGTGCAGCCGCATGCATGGCCGCCCCATGGGCCACCGCCTCGTCCGGGGAGATGGAGGTGTCCAGGTTCTTGCCAGTCAGTGCCTGGAGCATGGCGGTCACCGCCGGCATCCGCGAGGAGCCACCCACCAGCAGAACCCGGTCGACGTCCCCCCACTCCATGCCTGCTTCCTTGAGTGTCTGCCGGGTGGTGAAAGCGGTTCTGTCGAGCAGGTCCCGGGTCATCCCTTCAAATTTGTCCCTGGTGATTTCCACTCGCAGTGCATTGCCCATGTAATCGCAGGCAATGCTCGTCGAGGTTCTCTGTGAGAGCGTGTGCTTGGCATCCTCACATTCACGCCAGAGTCGACCTGCCGTATTGGCGTCCTCTCGAGGGTCCTGGCCAAACTCCCGGAGAAAAGCCTCCGTGGCAAAATCCACCAGCCTCTGATCCCAGTCACGGCCTCCCAGCAGGACATCCCCGTCGGTTGCCAGGGCGGTGTACTCGTTACCGTTGATTTCCATGATCGTGACATCAAAGGTCCCGCCGCCAAGATCGTAGACCAGGACTGTCTGGGGTTGCCTGGCCTGTTCCGGATCGCGCTGCCCAAGCTGGACTCCGTACGCGATGGCTGCAGCTGTCGGCTCGTTGATGATATCAAGGACGTCGAGGCCGGCCACATAGCCGGCATCCTGGGTTGATTTGCGGCGGACCTCATCAAAGTAAGCGGGAACCGTGACGACGACCTGGGAAAAATCACCAATTTGCTGAACCGCATCCATCCGCAGCTTCTGCAGAATCCCGCCCTGCAGGACCTCGGGGGGATACTGGCGATCTCCAAGGGTCTTGCTGAAGACCAGGTCCCCCAGTTCCCGCTTGGCACATTCTGCTACCAGGTCGAAGTCGGTCCCCTTTGCCTTGACGGCCTCTTTGCCGACAACAATATTCTCACCCTCCACCAGCAGCACGCTTGGTGTGAGCTTGTCGCCTTCCGCGTTATTGAGCGTCACGGGGCGTCCCAGGTCATCGATCCATGCAATAGCAGAATTGGTAGTACCAAGGTCGATTCCCACGGCTGGCACGGATCCATCACTCATGGGTTATCTCGGAGAAAGGCATGGAACTGCCTCGTCTGAACGCGGCAGGCAGGAGAACTTAATTTATCAGCCTCTCCGGAGAGCGGCAACGTGGCTCAAGGCGCACCAGGGTTTCCTCGCCAGACCTCGATAATGGCACTATTATCCTGGCCTGCCAGGCCCAGGTCGATTGCCTGCTGCAGGAGATTCTGGTGCTGGAGTGAGAGGGGAAGAGGGCAGTGAGATTTTTCCCCCAGCTGGAGAATAAGCTCGACATCCTTGAGGTGCTGTGAGAGCCGGGCCTGGGTGTGATAATCCCGGGCAATCATCTTCTCGCCCTTGGAGTCCATCTGGGCAGAGTAAGCAGGGGTGTTGCGCAAGACTTCCAGTGCCAGAAACGGATCCACACTGGCCTTTTCAGCCAGGGCCAGTGCCTCGGCCAGGACAGCACGATGGAGCCCGAGAGCAAGGTTCACAATCAGTTTCATTGTAGCGCCAGCACCGCTTGGCCCCAGCAGAAAGGAGTGAGGGGAGAGTGCATCAAGCAGGTGCTGGCATCGATCGATCGCGGCCCGGTTGCCGCCGACCATGAAGACACCCTCCCCTGTTTCCACCTGCACGCTGGATCCTGCAACGGTGGCATCGATATACTCGATCCCCTCTTCCGCGAGCTGGCGGGCCGCCCGGCGACTGTCACCAGGGTCGCCAGTCGTGGTATCGATGATCAAGCTCCCGGCCGACATCGAGGGAGTGATCAAGGAAAGCACGCCGGCCACGGTAGTTGAATCCGGCAGGCAGAGCAGGATGACGGACTCGCTCGCCACGTCCGTGATTTGCCTGGCGACCTGCGCCCCTTTCTCATTCAACTGCCTGCATCGCTCCGGGTCCGTATCAAAGCCGATAACCTGGTGGCCCGCCGCCAGCAGGCGACTGACGAGGGCCTGTCCAAGCAGGCCAGTTCCAATAATACCGGTCATGGTTTATTTCCATTTCATAGATGATCAGGCTCTGTGTGCCTGAACCGCGGATCGATCCAGCCAGCAGAGGATGGCTCCCATGCCAGCTGCCACAACCGCGATGCCACTGAAAACGAGATAGGTCAGGAATTCTCCGGGAAGGTAACCGGCCAGCGGGGCCCCGAGACCCCCGATACCAAATCCCATCATGAAGCTGAATCCATAGCAGACGCTGCGGCGACGACTGGGAGTGTACTTGGCAATCAAGCTGTTATAGATCGGCTGGTTCATGAAGTGAACGATCGAAAAGGCGATTGCGGCGATGTAACGGGTGGTGGTGTCACTGGCCATGCTCATCCAGACCAGGAACGGAGCATTCGCCAGGCAGACCAGCGTGAGTTGCAGTTCCAGCATCCGGCTGCGGGCAAACCTGCCGGCCAGGTACTGGCCGATGCAGCCACAGAGCAGGATCAGGGCCATCATGAAGCTTGCATAGTTCAGAGGATCGATGTCCTCGTCCTGCTCTCCCATTCCCAGGTAGCGGCGGAGATAGGTAAGGACCCCGGCGTAGATCATCCCCTGCAGGGCAGCCAGGATTGTGAGAACCAGGAAAGGGAGCCAGGCTGCCTGCTCCGGGTCACTCCTGCCCGAGAGCCTTTCCTTTTCTTCCCCGGCTTTCCTTAATTCCTGGACGTCCTTGCTGATACGCCGCCGGCGGAGCAGGAACCAGAGGCCCAGCAGGGTCCCGGGAAGGGCAAGGAGAGCATAATAGTTCCGCCAGGTAAGATCCCGGTACAGCAGGATACCCGCCAGCAGGGGGGCCGTGGCGATCCCCACTGAGCCGATCACGCCGTGCATTCCAAGTGCACGGGGCCGGTTGTCGGGGGTCGTAGAATGGGAAATGAGTGTCAGGCCCGCGGGATGGTAGATACTGGCAAAGGAACCCATCAGGAACATTGCGGCGAACATCACGGGCAAGTCCAGCTGCAGGCTCACCAGCAGGCAGGTGAGCGCACAGCCGAGCAGGTAAATGACGAGCATGCGGGCTGATCCATAGCGATCGACCAGTACGCCAACCAGCAGCGCACCGACTCCCCAGGGGAGTCGCCAGCAGAAACTAAGCCAGCCGGTAAGAACCTTGCCGGTTGTCATGTCGGTCGAGTAGTCCAGGGCGATATCGTGCTCGACCGATGGCAGCGAAAGCTCAAAGACATGCGCCATGGCATGGGCACATGAAACCAGGAAGACAAGACGAAAGGTCTTTCGGTTCATCAATTCGCCTGCTGCCTTAGGTACCGGTGCTCAAGCGGGCAAGCTGGCCCAGCAGCTCCATCGCTGCCCCGTTCTCAATGGCATCGTTCGCCTGGCGGGCAGCGGTTTCCTGCGAGCTGCCCGGTGTGGCAAGCCAGATAGCCGCCGCGGCATTCAGGACCACGATATCCCGGGCCGGTCCTGGCCGGCCCTCAAGGACAGATCGGATCATGGCGGCACTCTCGACGGCATCCCCCACTTCGAGAGATTCCAGGGAGCTGGATTGCAGGCCAAAATCCTCCGCAGACCACTGCTGTTGCCGTGTTTGCCCGTCTTCGACCAGGGAGACCTGGGTTATGCCATTGAGCGTGATCTCGTCCAGCCCGTCGTCGCCACAGACGACAAGTGCCCGGCCCACACCCAGCAGGGCAAGTGCCTCCGCCAGCAGGCCCCGGAGTTCCGCCCGGCCGACACCCAGTAACTGGCAGGATGCCCCGGCAGGATTACAAAGTGGGCCAAGCATGTTGAAGATCGTGGGGACTCCCAGCGACCGTCGCACAGCGGCAACATGTTTCATGGAAGGGTGCAGGTGGGGGGCAAAGCAGAAACAGATTCCAAGCTCGTCAAGGCAGTGTTCCACAACTTCCACGGGTGCCTCCACGTTGACACCCAGTTCTGCCAGGACATCGGCCGATCCTGTCTTGCTGGTAATCTTGCGATTCCCGTGCTTGGCAACAGCAACTCCGGCTGCCGCCGTGACGAGTGCCGCGGCCGTGCTGATGTTGAAAGTTCCAGAACCGTCACCACCCGTTCCACAGGTATCCACGAGCTGATCCCGGCTGGATCGGATGGGGGTCATGTGCCGCCGCATGGCTGCTGCCGCCCCGGCAATCTCGTCCACCGTCTCCCCTTTTTCCCGCAGGCCAAGCAGGAGGGAGGCAACCTGCTGGTCATCACACTGGCCCTGCATGACAAGGTCAATGACACCAGCCATTTCTTCCATCGAGAGGTTGTCGCCCTGGGAGATTCGGACAAGGATGTCATCAAGCATGGCGAGGAGGTTCCTGAAGTGTGCCCGGTGGGTCAAAGTCCCATCATAGAGTAATCAGGAGGTGGCATGGAGTGATGGATCGCCTGGTTTTTTATTGACCCACGGTACTTTCCATTCATAAAATCACGACATCCTGCCTTCCGTGTACTGCACCGGGACAGGAGCATGTCCTTTTTTCTCCTCTTCGTCAGCGACTGTCTTTTTCGTCCATTCCCGCGCGTGCTCCCCTCTCATACGGTTTCCACGTTTCATGGCCAGGAAAGTCATTATTGATTGTGACCCGGGGATCGATGATGCCGTGGCATTGGCGATGGCATTATTTGATTCACGGCTGGATGTGTTGGCCGTGACTGCCGTGGCGGGAAATGTATCCGGACCGCAGGCCAACCAGAATGTCCAGGCGATCATCGACCACCTCGATCCACCACGAATCCCGAGAATCGGGAGCACCCTGGAACAACGACAGGGGCAACTGGCGGATGCCCGCCATATCCACGGGGAAAACGGACTGGGAAATATTGAGCTCCCGATTTCCTCGCATCACCAGCTTCATCCTGCCGAAAAGGTTATTTGCGACCTGGCCCTGGCTCACCCGAATGAGCTGACGGTTATCTGCCTGGGACCACTGACCAACATGGCCCGGGCATTGCAGCGTGATTCCCGGCTCGCTGGAACGCTTGATCAGCTCGTGATCATGGGTGGGAGCATCAACGGTATCGGGAACGTGACACCCACTGCTGAATTCAATATTTACTGTGATCCAGCCAGTGCGAGACTGGTTTTTCGGGCACCGGTTACCAAGACCCTGGTGCCCCTGGATCTAACCCGCCAGGTCTATTTCGGTATGGATATTCTTAAACGATTGCCCCCGGAATCGTCGCGTGTGGGGTGGTTGCTGGCGCAGCTGGTACCTCACTTTTTCCGTTCTTATCACCAGCAACTCGGGCAGGAGCGGATTCACCTGCATGATGCAGTGGCCCTGCTGGCCTTCACCGATCCGGAATTATTCCAGCGGGAAGGGATGGCTGGAGATGTGGAAGTGCAGGGTGAGCTCTCGGCCGGGGGGACTTTTTTTGACCGTCGACCGAACCGGACCTGGCAGGAAAACATGGATGTTGTCTGCACGGTCGATGCCACGGTTGCCGGCCAGCAGATCATCAAGTCCCTGGAACTGGCAGGACAGCTGTCCTGAGTGAGCCGGCCTTGTTCCATCACGCCTTACTGGCCTGGCTCGAATTGACGCCGCTCACCAAGCACCAGATGGATCTTGATTGCCTTGCGGTCGCGGATCACCACGAGCTCTACCTGGCTTCCCGCCTCGGAAAAGCTCACCAGGTTAGAGAGGTGGCTGTCGTCCTCGATGCGAATGCCGCCATAGGAGATGATCACGTCATTTACATGAAGTTCTGCATCGTCGGCCGGAGAATTGGCCGTGATCCCTGTCACCCGGACACCCTGGGCATGGGAGAGACCAAGCCTGTGGGCCGTGTCGTTGCGGAAACGGTGATCCATGCGGACACCGAGGTAAGCCCGGCGGATATGTCCGTGTTCCACCAGTTGCCGGGCCACAAGCATCGCCATGTTGATGGGAATGGAAAAGCCAATTCCCTCGTTTCGACCGGTGCTGCTTGCCATTGCCGTGTTGATACCAATCAGCTCGCCGCGCAAGTTGAGCAGCGGCCCGCCACTGTTTCCCGGGTTAATCGCTGCGTCGGTTTGCAGGAAGTCCTGGAGCGAGACATCGTCATTGCCAAGCTTCAGGTCGCGACGCCCCTTGGCACTGATAATGCCATAGGTTACCGAGTGGCTGAGGCCAAAAGGGCTGCCCACTGCAACAACAAAATCGCCAATGTCGGACTTGTCGCTATTGCCCAGCCGAGCAGGGATCAGTCGCGGGCTGGAGGGAGTATCGCGAAGAGAAAGGACGGCGATGTCCGTCGCCTTGTCGGACCAGATCTTCGTGACGTAGCCTGGGCGTCCGTCATGGAGCTTGATGTCAATATTGCGCAGGGTGGCGTTCTTGACGACGTGACGATTGGTAATCACCATGGCCGAGCCCTTGATCATCACGATCACACCCGATCCCGCCTCCTCGGTGACCTCCGTTGAGCCTGGTTCGATGCTCTTGTACGCCGAGATATGCACAACGCTGGGCGTGACCAGTTGCACCAGCCGCTTGAGGATGTTCTGACGCTCGAGTTTTTCGGCATCGAGAGCAAGCTCGGCAAACAACCGGGAACGGGTCGCCGAATCGGATGCAGGCTGGACCTGTGCCGGGAGAAATGATCCGCCAGACAAGAAGATCACCAGCAGGAAAATCCAGCAGGAAAACGGGCGACGATCAAGCGTGAAAGCCATGGGAGATGGCACGATGTTCATCCTTGGACATCCAGGGTAACGCTGTCGAGGCGTGCAGTGTCAGGAGACGTCAATGCCGAGATCCTCGACAGTGATCTCCCCGTTGACCAGCCGTGCCAGATCCGAATCCGGGTTCTGCTCAGCACTGCGCTGGCATTCAATGCAGGTGGCTGCATATGGAAGTGCCCTCAGCCGGGCGAGCGGGATCTTTCCCTTGCATCCGCCACAGGTGCCGTAAAGACCCTCTCGCATCTGTTCCAGTGCATACTCGATGTAGGCCAGCTCACGACTCTCGACCTCCGCCAGCTGGGAACTGATTTCATCCTGCGCTGAGTCAAGTGCGAAATCAACGACATCTCCAGATGTCTGCTCTCGCAGCTCCTTGAGCATGCTCAGATCTCCAGCCAGGGCCTTGCGCAGTGCGTCACGGCGTTTCATGAGCACTTTTTTCAGGTTGAGTATTGCGTCTTTACGTGCCATGATTCTCCACTCTTGTGATCAGAGACTTGTTGCCCTTGTCACAGTCCTTTTTGAATCAATTCCTGGTGTTTTCTTTACTCGCCTCTACGTGCCCTGCTTGATAACAGGTCGATCTTGTCCACGAATCTGGTGATTGTCAATTATCTGTACGGAAACAACAAAAACAGGCCTCGTGGGATTAGATTATTGCGGTAAATTACTCCCTGGCAGTAAATTATGAGAGTAATTGCTGTTAGACCCTACCTCCAAAACACGCCGGATCCGGCAATGAAACCGGACACTTTCTTCAAATTGATAGCACTTACCGGCACCTAGACCCCTCTACAGAGGGGTATTTGTGCGATGATCACATCACTTTCGAAATAATCGTCATGTCCCGGGCTGACGATCAAGAAGTTTTTCTTCAAATGGAGAGAGAATCCATCGGTGGGCAGATTTTGCCGGATAAGAACGCGTTTTTACTGTGGTTCATGACTAAATGTTGCTGGCCAGGCCAGGACGATTGCAGTAAGGACACTGGGCGGGGTTTTCCGGTGGCAATTCATCTTCCTCATCACTTCGATAGGCCGTTGTCTGCCGGTTTCCACAGTCTGGACAGCGATGC
>CAYYZW010000158.1:0-4749 GCA_964476375.1 uncultured Pirellulaceae bacterium | reverse complement strand
CCAGCAGGCCATCGAGAAAGATCGTCCTGTGGTAATCGATATAGTTGGCGACCATCGGGCACTGCTGGCGTGTCCACGGCTCGGACATGGCATATTCAAACTGGGCATGAAACGTCTGCGTTGCCCTCACGCCCGGCTGATGGTCGCTCCAGGAAGAGCCCAGCATTCGATCAAAAGCGGGTGCCAGCTGCTTGTCGAGCCAGGCAATCGACTCTGGAGTGGGTGGATCGTCCCAACGGAAGCCAATCCCGAACAGTGGTACCTGGCGGGACCAGGCGAAATAGAATTCCTCCGGCCCTAGAAACGGAAGGAATTGTCCTTCACGAAAGGTTTTGGTGGCGGGCAATGCCGCTAAGACCTGGTAGCCATTCTCCGATTCCGGAATGGAGGCAAACGGCTGCTGGAAGTGCCGCAGGTAGCTGACATGTCCCGTGTCGTCCAGTGGTTCCAGAAGGACAGTGATATCGGGGGCCACCGTCAGCGGGCCTGGTGGAAAGAGCAGCGGTAGCAGCGTCAGGGAAAAGCAGCCGCTGGCGAGTGCCCAGCGTTTCTTCAGTGGCCAGTCGAGCATGCGTTCACAAGCAGCGGGAGGGAGGATAGAGTTACGGTTCGCGTAACAGGTTAACAGAAATGGAATCGATTATCCTGTTTGTGGGTGACATGACGGGAGAGTGACAGATGCCAGAAGAATCGGTTAGCCCCGAAGCGAAAGGCAGGCAGCGGCCTCTCTGGTGGCGCGTGCTCAAGGGTGTTTTCCTCTGGCTCTTTCGGCTGGCTTTGCTGGTCTTCTATGGAGCGTTCATCTGGACAGGTCTTCGTGAACTGGGATACCATTTCGAGGCCGAAGGAGTACTTGTGATTGTGATTCCGGCAATCTCGTTGATTGTGGCTGGTTTTAAATCCCGCTGGTCCTTTGACTGGATCCTGGTACTACTGCTGCTGGTGGAACTGGCGCTTATCCAGGGCTCAATTTATTTGGAGTGGGCTTCCGTCCCTCTTCCCATCGTCTGGATTCGCGTGCTGGTGGTGCAGGCCGTTCTCTTCCTGGTGTTCCTTGTCATCTCTTCGATTTACCGGGCAGTCAAGAAGCGGTTCCAGTATTCCCTTTTCGCCACCGAACTGATGGTTCTTGCCTACTACGGGCTGATGCTGCGACCACTTGGGATCATCTTGTACTGACAGCGGGGTGGGGAATTCGCGACCGGAGAAGAAGCTACTTGTCAGCCTTCGCGCGAACTGTGGCAAAGAACGTCCGCACATCCTTGGTGAGCATTTTGGGTTCTTCCATGGCCGCAAAGTGACCGCCGCTGGGAAACTCCGTCCAGTGGAGAAAACGATCTCCAACGCTTCTTTCCACCCACATGCGGGGTGGGACGTTGATCTCCCGGGGAAAGAGGGCAAAACCAAGCGGGGCCTGAGGTCCGCTGGTTTCGAAAGGGGTCATCGAGCTTGGCCGTGGCAGGCGGTGGCGTGATTCAAAGTAAATGCGGACCGACGAGGGCATCGATTCGGTGACCCAGTAGATCATCACGTTGGTCAGCAGCTCATCCTTGGTGTAACTGTTGTCCAGGTCCCCCTTATGGTCACTCCAGGCCCAGAACTTGTCGACAATCCAGGCGGCAGTTCCGGCGGGCGAGTCACTGAGTCCATAGGCCAGCGTCAGCGGCCGGGTGCCCTGGATCGAGTAGTACCCGGTGTGATCGGCGAGTTCCTGGCGCCGCTGCTGGAACCGCTGGATTTCCTCCTCGCTCACCCCTCGCATCACGTCCGAACGGGGGGCATTGGAAGGGGGAAAGTTGCTGTGAGCACCGATGCAGTGGGCCCCGTCATTGGCAGCCAGCCAGCGGACGATTCCCGCACCCCAGTCCCCTCCCTGGGCGCCGTACTGATCGTACTGGAGCCGGACCATCAGCTTGGCAAAAAGCTCGGCGATCCGCTGCTGGCTCCAGCCAGGTTCCCTGGGGCTCTCGGAGAAACCGAAGCCGGGCAGCGAGGGGACGACGACGTGGAAGGCATCCTCGACGCGGCCGCCATGTTTTTCCGGCTCGGTCAGCATCGGGATCATCTTCTGAAACTCGTAAAACGAGCCGGGCCAGCCATGGACCAGCAGCAGCGGCGTGGCATCGGCGTGAGTGGAACGGACATGCACAAAATGCACTTCCAGGCCATCGAGTCTCGTGGTGAACTGCGCGTGCGCGTTGAGTTTCTTTTCCTCGGTACGCCAGTCGTATGTGGTTCTCCAGTGTTCGACCAGCTCTTTCATGTAGGCAAGGTCGATGCCGTACTGCCAGCCTGTCTTCTCGATCTGGTCGGGCCAGCGGGTGTGGGCCAGGCGATGGCCCAGGTCGTCCAGCACCGACTGCTTGACCTTGATCCGGAATGGCCGAACGCTGGTCCGCGGCTGGGCGCGGGCCAGGGGTGCGGCGACGACGGACAGGAGGATAAAGATCAGGCTGTTTTTCATGGTTGCCTCGAATGAGATGTTACTTGAGGGCGGCCTGTTTTGCGTGGCGCCTGGATTCAGCCTTCCAGGCGGCAGCCAGCTCCAGGAGGCGGCTGGGTTCCTTCCCGGCAAGGTCGTCAAGTTCCAGCGGGTCGTTCTTGAGGTTGTAGAGTTCCCACTCACCGCCTCCGGCCGAGACGAGCTTCCAGTTCCCCTGCCGGAGAGCTTTCCCCTTGTTGTGGTGAAAGAAGAGCCTCTCGTGATCGGGCACTCGCTTTCCCTGGAAAGCGGCGGCCAGTGAATGGCCGTCGGTGGGGATGGCCGGTTTGCCATGGATGCGGGCGGGGGCTTTCAGCTGGCAGGCCTCCAGCACCGTGGGCATGATGTCGATCAGGTGCGAGACGCTGCGGACGAGCGTGCCGCGATCGGCGATGCCGCTGGGCCAGTGGGCGATCATCGGCGTGCGAATGCCTCCCTCGTGGTCGAACTGCTTGAACATCCGGTAGGGAGTGTTGGAGGCATTGGCCCAGCCGTAGCCGTAGCTCTGGTACGTCTCCTCCGGGCCGGGCATCAGGCCGGGGATATTGCCGGGCCGCAGGGGGCGGCCGTCGCGTGTCTTTTCCGGCAGGTAGTTTCCCGTGCGGCCCTCGCCGTATTCCACGTGGCAGCCACCGTTATCAATGGTGAACAGGATCAGCGTGTTTTCAAAACGGCCGGTTTCCTTGAGTGCCTCGATCACCCTGCCGATGCCCCGGTCCATGATCGTGACCTGGGCGGCGTAGACTTCCATCCGCCGCTGCTGCCAGGCCCTGTTTTCTGTTTTTTCCCAGGCCGGCACGCTGGGATGCCGCGGGGAGAGGCCGACCGACGCCGGGACGATCCCCAGCTTGTGCATCCGGCCGAGCCGTTCGCTGCGAAGGGCATCCCAACCCTGGGCATAACGCCCCTTGTACTTCTCGACCTCGCTGGCTGGGGCGTGGAGCGGCCAGTGGGCTGCCGTGTAGGCCAGGTTCAGAAACAGCGGTTGCTCCGGACTGCTCTCCCGGATCAGGGTAACCGCCTCGGAGCTGATGGCATCGGTGAAGTAGTAATCTGGGTCGTTTCGGGCTTCGGATTCCACGTTCCGGCGATTTCGGCTGAGGTGAAAGGGAGCATAGAAACTGGCTGCCCCGCCCAGGATGCCGTAGAAGTCCGTGAATCCGCGGTCGTTGGGGTAGATGGTGCTGTTTTTTCCTGCCAGGTGCCACTTGCCGCAGATCATGGTG
This sequence comes from uncultured Pirellulaceae bacterium, assembly GCA_964476375.1. Taxonomy (GTDB): domain Bacteria; phylum Planctomycetota; class Planctomycetia; order Pirellulales; family Pirellulaceae; genus SAT2750. Next base: position 1,041 of record CAYYZW010000158.1, on the reverse strand, counting down.
CGGTAACCGGCGGTCGAGAGGACTTCAGGCAGAGCCACGCAGCGCGGGTGCAGTGTACTGTTGACCAATGAGGTCTTGTGGTAGATGCTCGTCAGCAGGGCGGCCCGCGAGACCCAGCACATGTTCTCGCTATAGAAGTTCGTGAATCGCAGGCCGTTATGTGCCAGCTGGTCGATATGGGGCGTGCGAATTTCGCCTCCAAAGCAGCCCAGGTCACTGTAACCCATATCATCGGCCATGATCAGGACGATGTTGGGACGTTCGGCAGCAGGCAACGCGACGGGAGCAAGGAAAGCCATTGTCCAGGCAATCAGGAAAACTGGTTTCACGGTGACCTCCATTTTGTCGTTGCCGGCAGCCAGCGAGCCTGCGACTGTCGTCCCCTTATTCTAGCGGACCCTGTCGGCCAGGGAGAGTCGCTGGTTTGTGGAAGGCATGGTGGAGGTGTACACTTGCGGCCATGTCTGGTGGCCACAACTGGTATTACGAGAAGCAGGGGGTGCTCCTCGGTCCGATAGATGCAGAGACGATGCGCGACATTATCCGCTCGGGTGGGCTGACTGGCGCCACGCTGGTCTGGCGGGACGGTATAATCGGTCGCCAGCCGATCGCAAGCACCCCCGAGCTGGCAGCCTACTTGCCCGATTCCAGCGCCGCTCAGGGACATATGTCGGCTTCCGCTGCACCGGCCGCCGTGCCGCCGGCCACAGGGGCGCATGCTGTCACCAGTCCTCCGGCAAGCGGGCTGGCGATCAGCTCGCTGGTGCTGGGTATTCTTTCGCTGGCCCTCTTTTGCCTTGTCCCAATCAGTCTCGTCTGTGGAATTATCGGTCTGGCCCTGGGCATCTCGGCCAACAGGGGATCCAGCAAGGAACCAATGGCAATCGCCGGTATCGTGACCTCCGTTATTGGGGTTGTGCTTGGTGGCTTGTTGTTACTCGGCATCGCCGGGGATAATCCGGAGAAGGGAAACGGGGGCGGGTTGGAGGACTTTTTCAATGAACAAGATGACGTGGGGCAGGAGGAGGAATTGGAAGAGGC
>CAYYZW010000157.1:0-4910 GCA_964476375.1 uncultured Pirellulaceae bacterium | reverse complement strand
CCTGAAGCAGACGCTCAGTGCGGAGGCCTTCATGGCCGGCACGATCCCTTTCTTCATCCTTTTCAGTAACAACACGCATTTTGCGGCCTCCACGGTCCGCCTCTACACCAAGCCGGGTTCCAGCAGGGCGCTGCCGTTTCTGACGCTTCTGTTCCCCCTGATCATGGTGGTCTTGCTGACGGCCAGTATCTCGCAGGCGGACCGGGTGGGCCCCTTTATCCAGGCGGTTTACCTGAGCTGGTCTCCGTATCATTACGCGGCGCAGGCCTATGGGCTGGGTGTCCTGTATTGCTATCGCTCCGGTTGTTCCATTTCCAGCAGCCATAAACGGATCCTCTGGTGGGCGGCCTTGATGCCGTTCGTGCACAACATGCTGGCCGGCGAGTCGGGGACCGGCATTTCGATCTTTCTTCCGCTCGGCTGGCTTGCCGAGGGGACCACGCTGGCAACGGTTGTTGGCGGCCTGCAGTACCTGGCGATCGGGCTGTCGGTCGGATTGCTGGCGTGGTTTGTCCTTGCCGTTCGCAAGGACAAGAAGCGGTTCGCTCCCTGGATTACACCGCTGGCCATTGTGACCAATGGTATCTGGTGGCTGGTTCTGCCGCCGCTGGATGCATTCATCTGGGCCACCGTCTTTCACGGTATCCAGTACCTGGCGATTGTCGTCATTTTCCATGTCAAGGACCAGCTGCAGCTTCCCGGTAATCGGCACAGCCGGGCTTACCACGCGATCTGGTTTTACGTCGTAAGCCTCGCTGCTGCTTATGGGCTGTTCAGCTGCCTGCCGAATTTTTACATGCTTGTCGGATTTGGCGAGGTCGAGAGCATGCTGCTGGTGGTGGCGGCAATTAACCTGCACCACTTTATCGTGGATGCCTATATCTGGCGATTTGGCACCAAGGATCGTAATCGTCGTATTGCCCAGGAGACCGCTCCGGCTCCCACCAGCTGAGAGAAAATGATGGATGACCCCCGTTCCACACCCCGACTCTATCACGGCATCTTCTGGATCGGCGTGATCGCTTGTGCTGGCATGGTGCTGGGGGGCCTCTACCACGCCTACACCAGCCAGGGCAGGCCGCCGGCCATCGCGCTGAGTTACCCGGACAACATCGAGGCGAAGTTCCAGGGCCAGCAGTTTGAAGAGGCGGCCGCTCAACTTCGAACGGCCCTGATGATCGAGTCAGGGGGGACGTTCCCGGAATCGCAGATTGAACTGTCGCTGGGCAACGCGCTGGCATCCCGCAATGCCATCCCCCAGGCCATCGAGCATTTCCAGCGGGCAGTCCGGATGGATCCTGACTTGGCGGAGGGTCATTATGCCCTCGGGGTCGCCATCCTTCAGCAGGGTGATGCGCAGGCAGCCGAGCGTTCCATTCAGGCGGCCATGGAACTCGATGCGGATTACAAGGCGGCGTTTGCGGGTGTCTGTAACACGCTGGCGGTCACCGAGTACCGTGCCGGCCATTTCGAGGCAGCCCGGGACCACATCACCCGGGCGCTGGAGCTGGATGGAAATTACGCGGAGGCCGAGAATAACGCCGGCTTGATCTACATGCAGCTTGGCCAGCCGGACAGGGCGCTGGAACATCTGAAAGAAGCACTTCGCATCAAACCTGACTTCCAGGCGGCCCGCCGCCATCATGACGAGGCGATGCGGCAGCTCGAGCGGAAATAACTGCGGTCGGGCAGCTAGGCAAGTATCTCGTGCAGCACATGGCCCGCGACATCGGTGAGACGGAAGTCACGACCATTGAAGCGATAGGTGAGCTTCTCATGGTCCAGGCCCATCAGGTGCAGTACGGTGGCCTGGATGTCATGGGCGTTGACCCGTTTTTCGACGGACTTGTAGCCGAATTCATCGGATGCACCGTAGAGGGTGCCCCCCTTGAATCCGCCGCCGGCAAACCAGGTGGTAAAGGCGGTGGGGTTGTGGGCACGGCCTGCCGATCCCTGGGATTCGTTTGTGCGGCCAAACTCGCCGCCGTAAATCACGATCGTGTCATCCAGCAGCCCTCTCTGCTTGAGATCCTGCAGCAGGGCGCCGGTGGGCTGGTCGACCGAGGCAGCACAGGTGCTGTGGTTGACGCGGACGTCGCTGTGGGCGTCCCAGGGTACGTCATTCACCCCGCCACCCGGCGTCTTGGCCACATCGGCAAAGACCTGGACGTAGCGGACACCGCGTTCGATCAATCGGCGGGCGATCAGGCACTGCCGGCCATAGTCCTTCGACTCGTTGCGGTTCAGGCCATAGGCTTCCTGGGTCGCTGCCGTTTCGCGGTTGATGTCAAATGCCTCCGGTGCGGCCGTCTGCATCCGGTAGGCCAGCTCAAACGACTCCAGCCGGGCATTCAGGTCCCCGTCAAAGGGACGTTTCCTTGCGTGCCGTGTGTTGGCTGCCCTGAGCGTGTCGAGCAGGGAGCGTTGTTGTTCACCTGTCAGTTCGCCGGGTCGCTCCAGGTTCTTGATCGGCTTGTTCCCCCGTGGGTCCAGCGCCGTGGCCTGGTAGCCCGAGGGGAGGAAACCGGACGACCAGATCGGGTCACCGCCGCGTGGCTTCTTGCCATGCATCACCACGAAAGCAGGCAGGTTCGAGTTCTGGCTGCCAAGGCCATAGCCAAGCCAGGATCCCATGCTCGGAAAGCCCTGGCGTATCATGCCGGAATTTAATTCCAGCAGGGCCGGGGTGTGGTTATTGGAACGGGAGTAGCACGAGTAGACAAAGGCGATGTCATCAACATGCTTGGAAATGTGAGGAAAGATCTCGGATGTCCAGGCTCCCGATTCTCCGTGCTGGGCCCACTTGAAGGGAGATTTAAGGCACTTGCCACTGGTGGTGAAAAAGCCGGTCTTCGGATCGGCCCCTGCCAGGGACGTGCCGTCACGCTTCTGTAGTTCCGGCTTGTAATCAAACGTGTCCACCTGCGAGGGGCTGCCGGTCTGGAACAGCCAGATCACGGCCTTGGCCCTGGGGGTAAAATGCGACGGCCGCGGGGAGAGCGGGTTGGAAGTGGCGGGAGTAGCCCCGATCACGCCTTCCTGGTGGAGCAGGCTGGTCAGTGCCAGCGAACCGCATCCGAGGCCGGCCTTTTTCAGGAACTCGCGTCGGTTTCCGGCGGTGGTGAGCATGGGATGGTGCATGGTGGGTAAACCAGGGTTCCAGGGATTGAAAACGAACGTCTTTCTTGTTCCATCTTCTGTCGGTATCGTCCGTGGTCTCTCGAGGCAATCAGCTTATTCGATGTAGACAAACTCGTTCAAGCACAAAACCAGGTGACAGAAGTCTCGTACGGCGAGGGATTCCGCGTTGGGATCATCACCCCGCAGTGTTTTCTGTCGCTCGATAAATTCCGTCATTGTCGTGGTCTCCTCGGTGGTGGCGGGACGCCCAAGGGCGATCCGGTAGGCCCGGTCAATTGCCTCTGCCACCGGTGTGTTTTCACCTGCATGGACCCGGCCGGCAAACTTCGTCGCCAGGTCACGGATGATGGGGGAATTGAGCATGGCCAGGGCCTGAGGCGCCACGGTACTTCGTTCCCGTGTTCCGATACCCTGCATTGCATCGGGCCAGTCAAAGAGCTGGAGCATCGGGATCAACTGTCCCCGCTTGACAGTGAAATAGACACTGCGGCGGAGACTCTTCTCGTCCAGCGTTCCCTTGCCAAACATGGACGTGTCCAGCGAGCCACTGACCGCGAGCAGCGAATCTCGAATGATCTCCGCTTCCAGCCGGCTGGAGCCGCGCCGCCAGAAGAGCATGTTTTCGGGGTCACGTTCCACGCCATTCTTGGTGATCTCATTGCCCTGCATGTAGGCACTGCTGGTCATGATCAGCCTGTGAATCGGCTTGAGATGCCATCCGTTGTCAACGAGTTGATTCGCCAGCCAGTCGAGCAGCTCGGGGTGGGATGGCCGTTCACCCTGTGTTCCAAAATCACTTGGGGTGGCGACGATCCCACGGCCAAAATGGTGATACCACAACCGGTTGACGATCACGCGGGCCATCAGGTGTCCGGCTCCCTGGTCGACATCCGAAAGCCAGTTGGTAAGTCCAATCCGGCCGGCGACCGTTTTCTCCGGGTCGTCAGGGTTGGTAAGCCATTGTTTTTCCTGCTGGTCCGTCCGCATCAGGACACGGAAGAATCCCGGCGTCGCCGCGTCTTCCTTGTTGTCCGGATTCCCGCGACGTAGCTGGTAAACCTTGTAGGTGTCTTCTCCGAACTGGTACGTGCCGCCTCGAACATGGGCCGTGTAGACCTGGGTCAACTGTGGCTTGGGACTTTGTCGTTCATGGCGGGTCACCGCGTGGTTCAGTGCCAGCCACTCAAGGTCATAACCCTTGTGCCAGTCCACCAGCTTTTTCTTCTGCGCGGCGTTCCGCTTGTCCTCGGGAAGGTCCGCGATCGTGGTAATCTCGTCCGGGGCCTGGCCGGCGGTGGCGGCAAGGTAAAATCCTGACGTTCCGCCCGCGTTGCAGATCTTCATCAAGAGCTCGTTGCGGCCGGCGGCAAGCTGGATTGTTGCTTTCTCCTGGTCGGCGGCTGCATTGTTGCGGGTCACCTTCTTGTTGACGACCAGTCGTCCGTTAACCCAGAGCTTGATGCCATCGTCGCTGCCCAGGGAGAGAGCAACGACCTGGGGGTGGTCCACCTCGACCGTCCGGTAGAGATAGTTGGCCACATTGGTGCCTGTCAGCTTGTCATTATGAGCGATGCCATCTTTCCATTCCGGCTGCCTGGCCCACGTGAGCGTGCCGTCCTGGTAGGCCGCGTCGAGCCTGATTTCTTCCTCGGGAGGATAAACCGTGTCGAAGGCCACGTCATGGTTGGCAGCCTGGAAGGGACCGACATGGTGCCAGGACTCGAAGGCCAGGGGAGCGGCTGGCGTTTTTCGGGTCGTGAGCCAGGCGG
>CAYYZW010000156.1:0-2869 GCA_964476375.1 uncultured Pirellulaceae bacterium | reverse complement strand
CAAAGCCCCGCAAGCGATTATCTTCCAACCCTTCCCGCCCCAAAGCCTGCAGCGCACCACCAGACAGGTAACTTAGCCCTGCACAGTGCAACCATTTGCGTCTCGAAATCGAGTCGGTCATTTCAATCATCATCCTAAAATTTGCCAGCTATTCAGTACCCTCCAAGATAACACCTGAAAGGAACAAGGAGAACAAGATTTACTACTTTTCCCATCCCGTTAATCGATACCGTCCAATCTGTAGCCGCTACTAAAAAGCTCGGCTATCATAGCCAAACAGATGATCTAATCAACCTGCGAACCCCCCAAGAACAATCTCATGAAACACCGTCAACTCGGCTGCAGCGATCTTTCCGTTTCTCCCATCTGCCTGGGAACGATGACTTTTGGCGTCCCGGTCGCCGAGGCCGACGCCATCAACCTGGTCCACCAGGCCCTCGACCTGGGAATTAACTTTGTCGATACAGCCAACGTCTACGAGGGATACGATCGCTTCCTGGGCAGTCCCGGTGGCGTAGCCGAAGAGATCGTGGGCAAGGCACTGGCCGGCCGTCGTGACCAGGTCGTGCTGGCAACCAAAGTCTGTGCACCGGTCGGACCCGGGCCGGACGACCGCGGACTCTCGGCAGGTCATATCAAACGGGAGGCGGAACGGAGCCTGAAACGATTACAGACCGACGTTATCGACCTCTACTGGATCCACTGGCCCGACAAGGAAACACCGCTCGACGAAACCCTTACCGCCATGGATCAGCTCGTGCGCGAAGGCAAGGTCCGTTACATAGCCGCCTCGAATTTCAATGCGGCCCGACTTTGTGAGTGTCGCTGGATCGCCGATTCCAAGGACTTGGCCCCGATCGTCGGATCTCAAATCCCCTACAGTCTGCTGCGACGCGAGTTCCATAACGATCTGGAGTTCTGTGAACGATTTGAAATAGGGGTCACCCCCTACCAGCCACTGCAGGGTGGTCTGCTGACCGGCAAGTATCAACGTGGACAATCTCCCCCGGACCAGTCACGCGGCAATTAGAAACCACAGTGGCGCTGGGAATTTAATGATGCCCTCTTTGATCAGCTTGAAGCACTGGAAGCACTGGCCCGCGAAATTGTTGTGCCGATGGCCCAGTATGCCCTGGCCTGGGCCCTGCAGCAGCCGGCCATGACCTCCATGATCGTCGGTGCAACCAAGATCGAGCAGGTCCAGGATGCAGTGGCTGCCGCCGAGGTCCAGATTCCAGCGGAACAACTGACACAAATTGATGCCATCTGCCCACCCCCCTGGCAGCAACCCGATCCCATTCGAGGGTAAGACCAGATGACCGGGCCCGAATCACTACAGGATTTCGGTTTGCCATTCTGGCTCGACTTGCCACGACCTGGTTTTCCATCCCTCGCCCAGGACATGACAGCCGAGGCGGTTGTCATTGGCTCCGGAGTGGCCGGCCTGAAAATAGCACGGCTGCTCGCTCAACACGAGGTACAGACCATTATCCTGGAAGGGGGCCAGGCCGGCGACGGAGCCTCTTCCCGGAACCAGGGAACGATTAACCATGGACCGGGGCTCACGTATCCCCAATGTATCGCCCACTATTCGCGTGAGGTGGCACGCCAACTCTGGCAACTGGGCCTGGAAAACCACCAGGCCATCAAGGATCAAATCGACCAGTACCAGATCGATTGCGATTACCAGGTCGACGGCAGCACAACCCTCGTCCGGGAAGACCAGCCTGGCTGGGAAGAACAACTGGCCGCAGATCGCCAGCAGTACCAGTTGCTGCAGGAAGATGGCTTTGATGTCACCTTCCTCGATCGGCAGCAGGCAATAGAAACTGGCGGCAGTCCTGCCTGTGTCGGTGGTCTGCGCTATAACACGGATGCCCAACTTCACTCCGGCAAGTACGTTTTGGGCTTGGCCAAAAAGCTGGTTCAGTCCACGCCGATCGAGCTGTTTGAAAACGCTCGGGTCACATCGATCACCCGTACAGGAAACCGCTCACTGGTGAAAACAACCAGTGGCTCGATCACGACTCCACTTGTTTTTCTCTCCACCAATGCGCTAGTGCCACAGTTTATTCCCGACTTGCAAACAGCCTTGCGCGCCGAACGGGGCCAGGTGCTGGTCACCGAGCCACTAGCCCAGCGGCCTTGCCGAGGCAGCTTTGGGACGGCGCTCGCCTGGTGGCGAGAAATCATCGAACCGGACGGACGGTTTCGCCTTCTCTTTGGAGGAGGGCGGGAACGGGATGAGCCAGACAGCCTCTTTCCGCAGTACCAGCAAGATGGTCAGCCCCATCCGCTGCTGGAGCAGGAAGGGTTTCGTCCCTCGCTGGCCCACCAGCAGCGCCTCGACAGCCAACTGGCTCTGCTCTTTCCCCAGCTGGTTGGTGCCCAAATCACCCATCGCTGGGGCGGCCTACAATCTTTTACGGCCGACTACCTGCCGCAGGCGGGCCTGCTCGATACAGAGCGGAACATTTTTGGGATCGCTGGCTTTGGGGGCCGGGGAAACTGTCATTCCGACGTGGGGGCCCAGTTCCTGGTCGCCGGCGCGCTGGAGATCGAAACGGCTTTCTCCCGGCAATTCGCAGCGCTGAGCGAATCCTTGCTGCAGGCCCGCCGCGAAGGGGCGAATTGGGGCCCCTGGACCAGTGCTTACCAGCAATAAGCGGTAGCTTCCCAGAGCCGAGTTTCTTCGGCTTTACTAGGGTCCAAATCAGTTCTTTTACGGGGCTTGCCAGGATCAGCCTGGGCTCTCTTTAGCAGCTAAACCATTAGCTGCCACAAAACAAAAAGATTCCTGTCCGCTTTTCCATAGCCAAGGCAATCTCTTTTCTGAACGGAAAAGTGAATCCTAGAAACAAAAACTTTT
>CAYYZW010000155.1:0-96343 GCA_964476375.1 uncultured Pirellulaceae bacterium | reverse complement strand
AACGAGACCCTGGTTCAGCAATGTGACCTTTCCGTTCTGAACATTGAAGTTAACTTGAATGGGATTTGGAGCCGCATCTGGATCACTCACGGCGATCAAGTTCTCCCGGTAGTCGGTAAAGGCAAAAGGTTGATTCTCCGTCGCCTCCTGGACAGTCACAGGAACGATATTTACCGGAGGCAGGTTGGCCAGCATGCGCCGTGGCTCCAGGTGCTCCAGCACGGGAACGCAATAACTTTCACCTCGTGCCAGAAAACGTTGCCTCCGTCGCCGCCAGCGACGTCGATGAGATCGGGAAAGTCGACTCATGAGACCGAACCAATCTGGAAAGAACGGAGGGGAGTAAGACTGCAGGACGGGACAGCAAAGAAATTACTTAAGTTCGCTATCTTACCTACTCTAACACCCGGCAAATGGCCGAAGAAAGCCCCCAGGAGGCCTGTCGCCTTACATATCTGGTTCCGGTTCATCCCCCGGGATCTCGTAAGCCACCTGGCCGTGCCGCTGGGCCCGCGAGATCACGTCCAGCGAGTGCAGGCCAGCAAGTACGAATTCCACGCAGGAGGCACGGATCGCAGTATCCTCAGCCGCATTCACTTCAAAAGCGCGCTGCCAGACCCCTGGAACCTGTGCCAGCCGTTCCGCGTACACGGACGACGGCAGCAGATCCCCCACCTCGATCCGCATTCCCTTGCCGAACACCTCCCCGATCTCTTCCAGCCCGTGCCTCTCCACGTACTCTCCGAAGACCACCTGGATCGCCTCGGCCACCACCGACTCGAGCACCTGCTGCTCGCTCATCTGGTGGCTCCCCATCAGGTCCAGTTCCAGCTTTCCCAGCGTCGACGAGCTGAAATGTGCCAGGTCACTGATCCGTGGTACGGCCGGTTTTTCTCCAAGCAGCACGGCCCGTCGCCTGGCACTGGCGACCATCGTGCGATAATTGGCCACGCTCAACCGGGCACTCACGCCCGACTGCTGGTCCACGTAACGTGACTTGCGGGCCTCGATCGAGATCTGCTCGACAATCTCCCGCATGAAATAGGGCACCACCACAGGGTACTCTCCCTCCAGGTCCATCCCCGCCTCCTGCTCCATGATCTCCACCCCCAGGGCCCGTTCCCTCGGATAGTGGGTCCGGATCAGGGACCCGATACGATCCTTGAGCTGCGGAATCACCTTGCCGCTGCGGTTGTACGTTGCCGGGTTGGCCGAAAAGAGCATCAGCAAATCGACATCAAAGCGGACCGGGTAACCTCGGATCTGCACGTCCCGTTCCTCGAGCATGTTAAACATCCCCACCTGCACCAGCTCATCCAGCTCGGGCAGCTCGTTCATGGCAAAAATGCCGCGGTGCATCCTCGGTGCCAGGCCAAAGTGCAGCGCCTCCTCGGTCGACATGCTCTCTCCGCTGGCCAGCTTCCCCGGATCCAGCTCGCCGATAATGTCTGCAAACTTCGTCCCCGGCGCAAGCCGCTCGGTGTACCGGTCCTCGGCCGCCCACCAGAGAATTGGCACCTCCTGTTCTGCATGCTGCTGGAGAAACTCCCTGGCCCGCCCAGTGATTGGTGAGAACGGATCCTCGTGCACGACCACGCCGGGAATATCCAGGTAGGGGATGAAAGGATCCAGGAAACGCACCAGGGACCTCATCAGGCGGCTCTTGGCCTGCCCTTTCTCACCCAGCAAGAGCATGTCGTGGCCGGCCAGCAGCGCCAGGCTGATTTCCGGAACGACGGTATCTTCAAAGCCGATGATACCCGGGAAGAGCGTTTCACCCGCCTCCAGGGCCCGAACAAAGTTCTCCCGGATTTCTTGCTTGACTGTCCGGGATTGCCAGCCACTCTCGCGCAGCTGGGCCAGCGTGCTGGGATGGTCAGACATGGTACTCGCATCCGTTGGAAGTTAACTCCGGTTCGGATGCATTTTAACGAACCTGCTGGGACGAACCAGCCAAGCAAGGCCCTCCCAAGAGGCTTAGATCTTGGCGCCCAGTCCCCGTGTCAGCGTCATGAAGGCCGCTTCCAGGTTAACCTCTTCTTCCTGGAACAGCAGCAGGTCATAGCCGGCCTCAATCAACAGCCTCGCCAGTATGCTGTACTCGCTCACCTCGGCCTGGAGGGTCACCACCAGTCTTCCATCCGCTTCGACCGCACTCTCGACGTCCTCCTGGTGCTCCAGTAACGCCCGTGCCTCCTGCTGTCGCTCGGCAACCTGCACGTGCAACACGACCCGCTCTCGAACCTGCCGCATCACATCCGCGACAGCCGCGTTCACGGTCATCACACCACGGTCGATAATCCCGATCTTGTTACAGATGTCCGCCAGTTCCGGGAGGATATGGCTGGAAACGACAATCGTCTTCCCCATTTTCCCCAGTCGCCTGAGCAGGTCTCGCATCTCGATCCGTGCCCGGGGGTCAAGTCCACTCAGGGGTTCATCCAACAGCAGCACGCTGGGGTCATGTAGCAGCACGCGAGCCAGCCCAAGACGTTGTGTCTGTCCTCGAGAAAGCGTGTTGGCCATGGCATCCCGCTTGAAATCCAGGTCCACGATTTCCAGCATCTCGTTACACCGGCGACGACGATCGACCCCGCCGATCCGGTAGGCCGCTGCAAAGAACTCGAGGTACTCGATCACTTTCATGTCATCATAGACCCCGAAGAAATCGGGCATATAGCCGACCAGCCGCCGGGTCTCAGCGGGCTTGGTGAGTACCGAGTTCCCACAAACGTAGGCGTCACCGGAAGTCGGATTGAGCAGCGTGGCAATGATCCGCATGGTCGTCGTTTTTCCGGCACCATTGGGCCCGATAAATCCAAACAGGTCCCCCTCCTCCAGCTCGATATTGATCTGCTGGATGGCATACATCTCGCCATACTTCATTGTCAGGTCGACAGTCTTGATCACGCCTTCGTTTCCTCGGGGTTATTCCTGTTGAGCCACCGCGCTGACAGGAAAGATAATCCGGTAGTAAATCCATTGTTGATCGGGGTCGACCAGGTCACCACCCACAAGCAGGCTGGAGGGCCCGGCCGCCACCCTGCCTACGAGTACTGCCCGGTTCAGGTTCAGATGATCACTCATATCCAGCCAGGGCTGGTAACGGTGTGTGAGCCGGGTATAGCGAGCTCCACCCGCTGCATCGTGGAACATCAGCATTTCCACAATCCGGGGCACATCCACATCCACTGTGGACCAGCCACTTCCCTGGCGATTACGTTGCACGACACGACTTTTCGTCAACCGCGACTCCAGGTTCCGCATCGTCTCCCGCAATTCCACTGCCTGGACTGTCGCTCCGGGCTCCCAGTGTGCAGGCACCTCGAAGGCCCAGTCGCCGTAATAGAGCACACCGTCTTCAATGGCTATCGACAGCGGGTTCGACAACCACCCCTCCAGGGCCCCGGTGATATTATCCGGGGACAGTTCGCTCGTCACACTTAACTGGTGGTGCCCAACCGCCGTGGCAACCAGGCTGCGGGTGGATGCAGCCATCATTGGCAACCCATGGAGTTCCCCCTGTGCGGCCGGGCCATGCCCGTAGGACTGGTTACCAACATTCCCACCACGACTATCGAGTCCACCCAGCCCTTTTCCGGGCAGTCCCTGCCAGCTCAAGCGGTGCTGCCAGTCCTGGCTGCCATCGGGTGTCAGCAGGGAAAGGCCATCCCAGTCAAGCGAGAGATCAAAAGTCCGTGCCTGGGGGCTGTAAAGATGGATCCAGGAAGTCGCTCGCAGGTCCTGGGAGGCCAGGTCCAGGTCGATGATCTCCAGCCGGTTGACAAGTACCCTGTCGCGCTTGAGCCGGTTCGCCATCACCAGGACCAGTACGCTACAGATGGCAACCATCAGGGGTAACGTTGCCCAGGTCCAGTGCTGTCGGCGAATCTGCTTGAGCAGAAAATAATCGATCGGTCCGACGAAGAGGATATAGACCACCAGGATCGCAACCACCCAGTAAAAACTCACGATCGCCACTCCGGAGAACCGATCCAGTGCGGCTCGCAACTGCCCGGCCAGATCATCGTATCCCACGTGGGCAACCTTGGCCGACCCTCCACCGGTGGAATGGCTGGATACGACATCAGTTCGGCGCGACAAGAGTCCCTCTAAAAGTCGGTCAAAGGATGACCAGCCAGCGATGGGCGGACGGTCCAGATCCACGGCCAGGAAGACAACCTGCCCCAGTCCCCGCGCCGTCCGCACGATCATCGGACGATCACCGGTACCTCCCACCCCATCACGTGCCTCCAGGATGCCAGTCACATCGGTCAGCAATGTCATCGGGGAATCGTCGGCCGACGAGAGAAGGAGCCGCTTGGTCGCCCCGGAAAAATCTTCCAGCCCCCCTGTTTGCCACTGGCGGACTGTGCCCGCGTACGTTCCCGGTACCAGATCGTCCCAGCCGGCCCCCCCGTCCAGCATTTTCTCCGCCCTCACTCCCACGCTGATCACCAGCCTCCCACCCAGGTGAACCCAGCGGCTCAATACCGCAAGACGATCGCCCCCGGTATACTCCTGCCGACTGGTTGTCAGGACCAGCTGATCCACTCCCTCCAGGCCAATCCAGCGGTCCGGCAGGTCAACAATCGATGGGATCTGCCCAACCACGAGGTTCTGTTCCGTATCGGGTGCCAGGCTGCGTTTGAGCAGAACCTCGTTGACCGGAAAATCGGCGCCCACCTTGAGGATCCAGTAGTCGGTAGAGAGCATGGCAGGTGGAGGCACAAGCTGGCGTGAGGAAAGAAGCTCACCACCTGGAGCCCGGAAGAATACCTCCAGGCCACTCTCCTGCTGTCCAATACGGACATAAATCGTCACAAGCTGAAGCTTGCCGGCCGACAACAAGATCGTCGATGGCCCCCGGAAGACAGCCTCGGTCGCATCCCCGTCCAGGACTGCCACCTCGATCTTCCCCTCCAGGTCGGTCACCGACTGCAACTGGATTTCCACCGGGGTCCAGTGTCCCAGCTTGAAGTTGCCATCGATACCAACCTCCACATCGCCGATCAATTCTGCCCCTCCCAGCGAGCGGGCCATGGCCAGCACCCCCAGGATCACCAGGGCGATTGGACGTGGAGAAACACGTGCATTCATGACAGGAGTCCGGGGGGGCAGTCGAACCGACAGATGACCTTGTCTGTTAGAGCATAAAGAAAATAACGTTTTCTTGAAACGCCGCGGTACTACGGCTTGGCCCCATCCTCGCAGCAGCAGGCCAGTTGTCCACATCCGGGACAGCCCGCACCATACTTGTCCCGCAGTGCATCGGCCAGGTCCACGCCGGCAACGTTGGCAATCGTTGTCAGCCAGGCCAGCACGTCGGCAAATTCCTCCTGCTGTTGCTCGGCCGAGCCCTCCCGCAGTGCCGCGGCCAGTTCCCCTACTTCCTCGATCAACCACATGAAGGTCCCATCGATCCCGCGGGCGATGTCCTTTTCCAGGTACATCGTTCGAATCAACTGCTGGAACTCGGAGAACGTCAGTTCTGTTCCTGCTTCGGCGGGTGTCTGATCGGCATTCATGCAATGTCCTTTCCGGTTTTTTCCCTCACACCATCTACAACATAGTTGCCGCTCTTCAACCCGCCCATGGGGAGCGATAGAATGATGCAGCAGCATACAACCGCAGCCGCTCCACCCAACACCGAACAAGCAGGTCAAGCGATGTCAGAGTTTACCACGGTTGCCCGGGTCGATGAGATTCCCGAGGGGGAGGCACGAAGTTTCCAGGTCGAGGGCCGGATCATTGGCATCTTTCACGAGGCCGGACAGTTTCACGCCATGGATGATCTGTGTCCCCACATGGGAGCGTCCCTGGCAAGCGGGCATATGGAAGATGGTATCGTTACCTGCCCATGGCACGCCTGGCGATTCTGTTACCACGATGGAAACTGGTGCGACAACCCGGCCATCTCGATCGACACATTCGAGTTACGGATCGAGGGCGATGAAATCCAGGTCCAGGTCCCACCGCGTGACTAGGTGACACCCGGCTGCATCATGGAGAGAACGGGGCCACCGTGGTCCGGGTCGAGGTGGTCACCTCCGACTGGATCCTCAATTCACGGTAGGACGTTTGAATCCCCATCTTCTGCTGCTCCGAACTCTCCACCAGCCTGCCGGCCCCGGCATCAAAACGAATCAATCCCGAGAGCTCCTGGTGACGTAACGTGGCCTTGCGATCGTCCTCCTTTGCCGCAGGAGCCAGCACAATCTGACCGGAAATTACGATCTCGCTGAGCATCCCGCCAGTGGTCGCTTTTTCTCCCTCGTAAGTAAAAGTCCTCGCCACCGCCAGTTTCCCCAGTTGGGTCATGGACTCGATACTCGCCATCCAGCTCTCTCCCGTGCTCACCGCTTGGGCCGGCAGCCGTCCGAGCGTCATCAGCTGCTGCTGGATACTACCGGGAGAAAAAAAATCTCCCAGGATCTTTGCCAGTTCTTCCAACTGGCTCTCGAGCTCCTCGCCCAGCTCGACATCCACCACCGCACCACGTGGATTTACCTTGATCCTCATCGGTTTTCCCAGCACCGGTCCCAGGGCCGCGGCAATCGTGCGTGCCCTACCCGGCGCCGTCCGTTTACTGGCCGAATCGAAGGCAATCTCTTCCTCCGCACCGGAGCGGATGGAAAGCTGGATCCTTGTCAGCGAACGCTCGATGGTCGCCAGGCCGTTTTCGGCCACCGCCTTGACATCCCACTTTTCCTCGACCGAAAGATCGACTGTCATCTTCAGTGACTGGTCTGCCACCCGGGTCATGCTCTCGGTCTTCTGCTGGACCGTGACCTTCATCTTTTCATCCGGCTGGAACTTCCAGCGCAGCGACTGCTCTGCCTGGCCAAACCTTCCACCGGCAACAAGCAGCAGCAGGATCCCGACCACCAGTTTCCCTCTCCCCTTCATGATCATCATCTGACCCTTTCTTCTCCAGGTGCTGTTCCGAATCCTAGAGGACAATTGACTGCCCCGGTTCAAGTACAACTGGTTCTGCCCCGGTCTCCGAACTCACCTGCTCGGCCCAGGCTGCGGCATCCTGTTCGATCGGGGGCCATGTATTGTAATGGGCCGGTACCACGCGGCGTGGCTCTACCAGCTTGATCGCCTCAACCGAATCGGCCGGTCCCATCGTGAAACGGTCACCGATCGGGACAACGGCGAGTTCAATGCCAAGTTTTCCGATCAGCTGCATATCCAGGAAAAGACCGGTATCGCAGGCAAAATAGACCTTCCCCTCGGGAAAGCTGACCACGAAACCAGCCGGCACACCGCCACTTGTGCCATCGGGCAAGACCGAGCTATGGGTCGCCTGGACCATCTTGACCCTGCCAAAAGGAAGCTCGATTTCCCCTCCCAGGTTCATCGGTTCGGTGGCCGTAATTCCATGTTTCGACTCCAGCCAACTGGTAATCTCGAAAACCGCAATGACGGTCGAATGACAACGCGTTGCAAGTGGCACGATGTCATCGACATGGTCAAAATGCCCGTGGGAAACAAGGATGTAATCCGCCTCGACCTCGTCAATGGAAAACGGTGCCGTGGGAGAATTTGTCAGGAACGGATCAAGAACGATCCGCTGGTCGCCCGAACTGATGAACCAGCTACCATGTCCAAGCCACTTTAATTCTGTCGCCATCCCAAACGCCCTTTCACCGCGCCGGGTTCTCGTCCTTGTCGAGCCCCAGGATTCGCTTCATGTTCTGCTTGTACAGTTCCACTCCGGGCTGACCATAAGGGTTCACACCCAACAGCTTACCCTCTACCACGGTCGCCAGCATCATCATCTGGTAAAACTCGCCAAGCGAAAACGGATCCGTGCCGGGAAGCTCGATCCGTGCCGTCGGGCAGCCAGCCTCCCCGAGTGCCTGGTCCATCCCCTCCCTGGCAGCCCGCTCCACGTCACCAAGGTCCCGCTGCTGGATCACGTCAAGCTGATCCTGGTCCCAGGGGGCCGGGCCGACGACGAGGGATTCGGCACCAGGGCATGTGACCTCCAGGTTCGTGATCAGCTTGTCATACCGCCCCTGCTGATGCTGCTGGGCCCGTGAGTGCAAATCTCGCGTGTTCAGTGTGGTCAACGGTGTTGCGCCACGCTGCTGCTTGCCGAGGCTCTCGGCCAGCAGCTGGTCGTACCAGAGCCCGGTGGAATAAAGCGATTCATTCCATGTGGCCAGCAGGCGAATTGTCCTTCCGGCAGTCGTTTCGGCAAGATAGCCCACTGCCGCATAGTCCAGTACCGGGTTGTCCCCCGGCGGCGATTCACGAAACCGCCGGTTCATCGCTGCCGCGCCCTGCAGCAGGGCATCCAGATCAATGCCGAGCAGCGCCGCCGGGAGCAGTCCAACCGGACTCAGCAGGCTGAAACGTCCACCCACCTGTTCTGGCACCCGGAACCTGCTGCTCCATCCCTGCTGGTCCGCAATCAGGTCCAGCCGGCTCCCTGCCGCCGTGACCGGGATTACCAGCTCCGTCGGCGATGGCCAGTCTGGAGTCCGCAGCTGCTGCTGAAGTGCAACGAACTGCCGCAGGGCGATCGCCGTCTCCAGCGTCCCGCCACTCTTGCTGATCGCCAGAACGGCAAAAGGGCTGGGATCGGACGAAAGCACATCGATCAAGCCCCGGGTGGCGCCCGTGTCGACACTGTTTCCGGCAAAGAAAAAACGTGGCCGGCCTCCTCGCTGGTTGTGGTAAGGGTGGCACGAGGCATCCATCAAGGCTCGCGCCCCGGCAGCGGATCCACCAATTCCCAGCAGGACGACGGTCTCCACCCGTTCTCGCAGCTGGCCAGCCAGCTGCTCAATACGTCCCACGACACTCTCGCTGCCAGCCTGCTCTTTCCCCTGGAGAAGCTCTTCAGGAAGCAGATAAAAAGCCGCATCCAGCGGCTCTCGCTCTGCCGGAAGCGAGGCTCCCTTTACCAGCAACGCCAGGTCATCCAGGACCACCTCCTGCCTGGCCGCCTCCAGTCGCGGGGCCAGCTCTGCCAGTTGTCCCTGGTTTATGCCTCCATCCTTGAAAACACCGCCAGGGTCATAGATGAGCATGGACATGGATGGGGCGTCCTTGATTTCAGCAGGGGCCGTCACTTATCCAGTCTGTCGAAATCCGCTTTGAAGCAACAGTGGGACCTTGTCGATTTTCGCCAATTTGTGGTACTGTTGGGAACCGCGCGAGCGGGAAACACTCGTTATCCCGCTCCGTCGACTTTTCACGCTTCTCTCTCGATGCCTGGAACCATGGACATTCACCAGCTCACTCGCACTCTCCATACGCGGAATGACTCCAAGATCGTGATGATGGTCGCCGATGGGCTGGGAGGCCTGCCGATGGAAGCAGGTGGCCCAACCGAACTGGAAGCAGCGGCTACCCCTCACCTGGACAGCCTTGCATCCCGGGGCGTCCAGGGAGCAAGCATCCCGGTCCTGCCGGGTATCAGCCCGGGAAGCGGGCCTGGCCACCTGGGACTCTTCGGCTACGACCCGCTTACCTACCAGATCGGCCGGGGTGCCCTGGAAGCGACCGGGATTGGCTTCACCCTGGAACCGGGGGATGTGGCCATTCGCTGTAATTTCTGCACGCTGGACGAGGCGGGGAGAATCTCCGACCGCCGCGCCGGCCGGATTCCGACCGAGCAGAGCACGCTGCTGGTCGAGCGGCTTCGCCAGATCCAGATCCCGGGCATCACGATCTTCGTGGAACCTGTCAAGGAACACCGGTTTGTGATCGTGCTGCGTGGCGAGGGCCTTGGTGGTCAGGTCGCGGACACCGATCCCCAGGAGACGGGCGTACCGCCACTGGACCCACGAGCCATCGACGAGGGAAGCCAGCGAACTGCCGAGCTGGCGACCATATTCCTGGCAGAGGCCAGGAAACTGCTCTCGGACCAGGCGGCGGCGAATTTTCACACCATGCGAGGCTTTGCCGCCCGCCCTGAATTACCAACGTATGAAGAGGTATACGGTCTGCGCGCCGCTGCGATCGCCGTCTACCCCATGTACAAGGGCCTGGCACAACTGGTGGGCATGGAGATCGTGGGCCAGCCGCAGACGCTCGACGAGCAGATGGATGTGCTGGCCGCCGCCTGGGACGACCACGATTTTTTCTTCGTGCATTTCAAGTATACCGACAGCACCGGCGAAGACGGGGACTTCGAGGGCAAGCGAGAACGGACGGAGCAGTTTGACGCGGTCATCCCCCGCGTTGTCGAACTCTCTCCGGACGTGCTGATCGTGACCGGGGATCACAGCACGCCCAGTTTTCTCAAGCAGCATAGCTGGCACCCGGTTCCCACGCTGCTGGTCTCGGACTGCTGCCGCCCTGACGGGTTGACCGAGTTTAACGATTCCACCTGTTTCCGTGGCGGCCTGGGTCAGTTCGAGGCCAAGCACCTGATGAGCCTGGCCCTGGCCAATGCAGGACGGCTTGGCAAGTACGGCGCCTGAGTCTCACGGGATCGGCTTGATCGTGAAGCGGGCATGGAGCCAGTTCGCATGATCGTGGATATCACCGCGATCAGCATGCTCTACAAGCAGGGCCAGTCGCCGGACCCCTGCCAGTGGCACGCGAACCTCCTGCGGCAGCTGACCTGCACGAACCACATCGCTCTGGAAAAGCGCTTCCCAGGGGCCGGAATTCTCCTCCGCCACTGCCTTCTGGCAATAGACCAGGAAAACCACGCTTCCACGCCGGCCGGCGCTGTCATCCAGGGCAATCTCCGCCTGGAATGAACCTGCGTTCTCGGGCACCTCGAATGCCAGGCGGGAGGTGCTATGCATGCCGATCCCCTTTTCATAGGCCACGCCGGAAACCGCCAGTCGGCCCCCTGTCACACTCCGGTCCATATGGTAGGGCCAGGAAGCATCCAGGAAGGGAATATGCTTGTAGCCCAGCGGCTCACGGTCCGACAGGTAGACTGTCCCTCTATTCAGCGGTCGCAGGTAGACCACATCCCGCCAGGCCTGGCCGGCCCCGGCTGGACGGCGGACCAGTTCAAGACCGTCCTCAAGCAGGCATCGAATCGCGTTCTCCTGCGGAACGAGTGTTTTCACAGCAAGGCGGCTGCCATCACGAAAACCAATGATCCACCGGGCACCCGTATTCCCCCTGGCCTGGCTGGGAACACGACGGAAGGCAATCGCCTGTACCCGGGAAAGCGGCACCCTGACATCGTCCGCCCGCCCAGCGATACGAATCTTTATCACGGGAAGATTTTCTTTGCCGGGGGAGATCCCCACCATGCCACCACGAAGAATATCCCCTCCCTGGAGGAAAAGGAGATCCTCCTCGCCGGCATGATCCTGGACCCGGTGGAGCACCTCATCCTGTCGTGCCACCGATGCCGGGATCTGGAATATCACTCCCCTCAGGCTGGAAACCGGGATCGTCCCCGGCTGCCAGGACCGTGATTCAACATGTACCTGGCCCTCACTCCAGGCGGTCAGTTTAGCGACAATACGACTCCCCTGGTTCGTCAGAAGCCAGGCCCCCTCCCTGGCATCCGCCAGTTTTCCCCAGTACACCAGTTGCCCGGCCTGGATCACGCGTTGCTGGCCACCCTGCTTGATCACCAGCTGCCCCTCTTCATCCAGCTGCTGCAGGACACCCTCGAAACGATCTCCGTCATGCCCAATACCCGAACCGGGAGATCCAGACTGGGAGGTCACCTGCAGGGGGGTCAGGAGCAGGAGCAGGATTCCTGTCATCAGGGGTGCGGCCCGAAAACGCATGCTGTTATCTCTGGAAAATGGGGAGGTAGTTATTGGGCATCTGCAGGACCAGGCAACAGATGGCCGTTGCATATTCCACGCCGATCTTATCGAGCCAGGAACCGTCTGCCGCCTGGGCGGACAGCAGCGGGTCGCGCAGCGACAGGTACCACCTTTTCCATCGCTCCCCACCGGCGTACCACCAGGCTTGTGTCGCATAATACTGTCCGTAGAGAAAATGGGGGGACTGGTCGAATTCACCCGGCCGAGGCGCATTTTTCTCCAGAAAGGCAAGTCCGGATTCTATTTCCTGCCCCTCGTGAATTCCCGCGTTATAAAGCGCGACAACTCCTGCCGCTGTCCGAGGAAAAGCACTTTCTCCTCCCTCCAGCGTGTACATGAAACCGCCATCGGAATTCTGGGCCCGTTTCACATAAGCGATACTACGGTCAATTATCTCCACGGGCACAAAAACACCCACGTCCCTGGCAGCACGCAGGGCGGTCACCTGGCAGATCGTCACCGAGAGGTCGGCGTCCTTCCGTTCAGGCTGGTAGCGCCAGCCCCCCTCGGTATTCTGGGTAACGACAATCAGCTGCACCGCCTTTTTCAGAACGGCGCGAATGTCCCGCCGGGACGACATGCCGGACACCTGGGCAAGAAAAAGCGTGGCAAACCCATGGTCGTACATCGGCCCCTGGGTCGCCTTGTCGACCACGGCAATAAACCCGCTGTTGCTTGCCTGGGCAAGAATATACTGCAGCAGCCGGTCTACCGTTTCACCATGAACGCCTCGCCGGGGAGTGCTTCCACCGGCAAGCATGGCCAGCCCGGCCAGACTACAGACCGCCGCGTTGCGAGCATACCCGGACGACCCAAAAGATCCTTCCTCGTTCTGGTGCGCCGCAAGAAATCCCAGCCCTCGCTTGATCGCGGACTTTGTTTCCATCGTCATGATGGAACGCTCCAGAAAGCCCCGCCGACGTTGCCCGGCAAGCGGAACTCCTGCCATCGCCAGGGCGATGGCAGAAAGGCTGGCGGCCCCGCTCCGCTCCAGGAACCTGCGCCGCTTGATTGCTCGACTCATCATTTCACTCTCACCCAGATCTCTTAACGCGGTGCCGACAGGCGGCGATAGAATTGTTCCAGCATCGATTCGTACTTCGGAAGGAATCGCTCGATCCTGGTGCCTCTTAATTCACTCCGAACTTCCGGTGGCAGCGACCCCCAGATTCTCTGGATCGCCGGGGAAAGATGATCCGGTGGTGGATCCAGAACCTGCTCCCCCTCCCCTGTCGTCTCATTCCCACCCTGGCTGGCTCCCATGCCGGCATGGCTGGAAGCCTGTCCGCTGGTACTGGAGACGAGTCCGGCCCGGTCCTGCTGGCCGGCACGGGCCGAATCGAGCAGGCCTTCCAGATCCTCCACGAGACGAATCTGAAGCAGTTGTGTTTCGCGACCTGTCTCCCCGTCTGCCAGACGCCGATGAATCTGCCGCATCTGGAGCTCAATGGAAAGCAGCGGATCCGATTCTCCCTGCCGACCAAGATCCTCTCCAGCCGGCAGGACCGGCGAGGGAGGCCTCCTGGAAGACGATGGCTCACTGCCAGCCGTCCCAGGGTCGACATTCCGGGATGTGGGAATATCATCCAGCAGGCTTTTTTCCAGCCGGGGGGAAAGGGGTGGCTTACCCGCTGGCAGTCCACCGGGAGGCTGGCAGAGCAGAAAAACCAGTATCGACAGGATCCACAATCGTCGCGAGGTCATGGCCGCCCTCCTTCTGCATTGCCCGGACGGCTGGCATTGCGAATACGCGACACCAGCGCTGCGAGCTGGGCCTGTCGACGTATCAATTCCCGCTCCTGGTGGTGCTGGTGGGGCAGCAAATCCTCCTGCCGCTGCCGAATCCGCTCCAGCACACGCGTCTGCTCCAGTATTTCCTTTTGCATCAGCAGCAGGAGTTCCAGTTCTGCTGGAGACTGCAGCAGGGCATCTGCTTGCTCGGAACTGGTCGCTGCTGTCGGGGACCTGGGGTCCGGAAGAGAGGATGCGAGCACATTGGCCATCGCGTTCTGGATCTGGAGAATCCGGCCAAGCAGCTGCTGTTGTCGCTGTTGGCATTCGTCTCCGGTCTGCTCCATTTCCAACAATCCTGCAATCTGTCCCATTTCCCGGGCAGCTTCCTCCAGGGCAAAGCGAACAGATGAAACAGAATCCAGTTGGCCGGAAAATTGACGAGTTCATCCGAAAGGTGCTGCTGCTGACGCCCGAGGTCCGAAAGCGTTATTTTCTCACTTCGCAGCACGTTTCCGGTGGGCCGCTGCTTTCGGCTTCGATCCAGATCCCGTGTCCCGGCCAGGACACCCTCTTGCTGCCGATAGACCTCTGCCAGCTTGGGGGCAAGCTGGTCGAGCGTGCGCCGTGCCATGCGATGTCGTGTCGTGGATCCTAACTGCCTGAGCTGGGAACCTGCCCGGTGAATTGCCAGCAGAACCTCCTCGGCCAGTCCCAGCGCCTGCAGGAAATCTCCCTCCCGGCATGCCATGCTCCCCTGCCCTGACGCCGACCGTGCCATCTCCAGCTGGTCACTTATTCCCGCCGGCCCACCACGCTCCGCCGCCGCCTGGAGAATCACCAGTTGTTCTCCAACAGATTGCTGCCGACCGGCAAGGAGAGGCCGAAGTTTCGCAATGACCTGGGGATCCCTCTCCTTGCCCGCTTGCCGGAGGCTCCCCACGAGCATTCGCTGTTCCGTTTCAAGGGTCTCGATTTTCTCCAGCAATCCCGTGATCCATGTGACCGCATCGTCCAGTTGTCCTCCATAGCGGTCCGAGAGACTGTCCACCATCGCAAAGAGGATCTCGGAGATGGCTCGCATCTGGTCTCCCGCTTTCCCCAGTTGCTGGTCTCGCAGCGACTGGACGGTGGCAAGCAGCTGTCCGCTGAGCCCGGCCTGGCGGGACAATTCCCAGGCCCGCCGGGCCACGTCCTGGTGGGATTCCCCGCTTTGTTCATCCAGCATCACGACACGAAGCTGCCCCTGGATCCGGGCCACATCCTCGCCCAGGAGCTGTTGCCTGTCGACCAGCGGCTCAAGAAGACGAGGAGTCGGTCCGCCACCATCGACGACCTCGCCGGTGAGTAATTCAAGCTGCCGAGTGCGAGTCCGGTCCAGGATCTTCTGCTGGTCTTCTCCTGCCTGCTCTAGTTTCGCCCGCAACGCACGAAGCCGGTTACCCTGGGTCCCGACTCCCGCAAGCTTCTCCAGGCTTTTTACCACGCTCGCCTGCAATTGCTCCGCCGCTTCTACCAGAGTAACCACCTTCTGCCGACGTCCTTCTGGCAGGACCGAATCCGCCGTACTGGCATCGACCAGTTTCCAGCTGGCCGAAAAATACTGTTTCAGTCGGGGCATCCTTTCATCGACAACGCGCGCAAGAGAATCCTCCATATCATTCACCTGGCCGGCGATATCCACTCCATCCAGGTGGTTGGCACTAACCGTCCTCTCCAGTTGCCTGACACGCCCCAGGACACCTCCCAGTTTCTCATCCAGTTTCTGCTGCTGAAGCAGCAATTGTTGAAGGGGACCTGCCACGTCCTTCGCAACCTGCGCTGCCAGCATATTTCCGCGAAGGTGGCTCGTCTGTTGCAGCAGAAGTCGTTGGGCGCCGCCAAGCTCTCCGAGGGCATCGCTGAGCTGCATGGAACGACGAACCAGTTCCCCAATCATCTCCTGGCGGTCAAGCAATCTCAATTGCCGGATATTGCTGCCGGTGGTATTCCCCTTGTAGTCCGTCACCACCAGTTCAAAATCGACCACCTCTCCCGCTTCCAGGCTCTGCTGCATACCCAGGTCCCAGGCAAACAGGATCCGGCGGTGGTCTCCGGAAAAGTACTCCTCAAAGGAGGTCACGTCGACCGGCGTGGCCAGTGCGGGCCCCTGCTCGACGAGGATCAGCTGGTCCTGCTGCTCACCAGCTGACCGCAACCGATACTGCAGGTGAATATCCCGGATGCGGATATCGTCATGGATCTCAGCAATGATCGGTACCACCGCGCGTTTCCAGAATGCCTCATCCTCGAGAGGGCTTTCAATCATCGCGGTTGGCGGCCTGTCCGGAATCGCATCGACCCGCCAGATCCTGGACCGGGCCACGACATCCCCGGTAAGTTCAAACCAGTAAGTCCCTGGCTCGTTGACCACCCAGGAATGGGTGGTCTCCGGAGCCAGCGAAAAATGGATCCGCCTGGGGCCTGGCTGCAAGAATTCACGGAACTGGCCCCGCCCATTCTCAAACACCAGTTCCACGCGCTGCAGTGGGCGATCCACGACCACTTCCACATCCAGGTGGCTGCCGGCGATCAATCGCAGATCCCCGCTGGTCATCTCTGGTTTGCGAGCCGTGTAGTCAGGACTATGAAGGAGCAGCCGAACATCTTGCAACGAGGGTGGCTCGACAACGTTGACCCGCTGCCAGGCCATCGTATTATCATCCCCACCACGAGCCCGCAGGAAAAAAGATCGCGTTACCTGCTCGAGCCGAAAATCAAAGCTCCTGCCCCGTGTACTTGTTTCATATCGTCCTTTTTCCGACCCGTCGTAGGCCACTTCAAACAAGACCTTCCGTGGAAGTCTTCCTCCATCGTCGACAAGCCTGACCTCGAAGTGCGATCCCCTGGCAACTTGATAGGGCCCTCCTTCCAGCCGCATCCGATGTCGCCGCGGCCAGCTGGTTTCTCCCCAGGGCTGAACAAGACGACCAGCCGCAAACAGTGTGTCCGATCGCTGCCAGCTGAAACAGCCGACAACCAGGGCAACCAGGACGGCACAACCAAGCACGGCCCGGAGGGTTCGCCGGGTCCGCAAGCAGACCTCCATATTCAAACCCGCCAGCTGGGACTCCACGTCTTTCACAAGTGCCTGCTGAAAGGGACTGACCTGCTGTCCGTCGTTTTCCAGAAGGAAGGAGACGGCACTGGAAAGCCGCTGGCCGAGCTGGGGAAACCGACGCTCCACGTGACGGGCTGTCAGGACCGGTCCGAACGTGCACTGGAATGCCGGACGGAGGAATCGCAGACAGGCTGCTGTCATTACCAGGATCAGGGTCAGGAACTGGAGCCAGCGAATTCCATGATCCTGAAAGTGGACGAGGTAATCCAGCATCGCCAGTATCGTGGCAGCTCCCAGGCCATAGCACAGCGTCAGCGCCGCGGCATGGACCAGGACCAGGCGCCGGGCCCGGATGGCAAGCCGGTCGATCGATGAAAGCAGTGTGGATTGCATGCCGAAATAACTATCCTTGCCGGGGAAGTGAGAACCACCAGGACCGGTACGCTTCATTATACCAGTCCAGATCGCTTCCTAAGCAACCACTCACTGGTGATCAGGGCCACAAATAACAGGGCCAGCCAGGTATTATTCCATATTGGCCGTGGTGGACGGGATTGCAGTCGAACCTGCCGACCCAGGGGTAAGACGTGGGGCAGATCCTTTAACTGGTCGATCCGCAGCAACCTGCCTCCCGATTCTCCCGCGGCACGTCGCAGGTCGTCCAGGTCGGCCCCCTTGCGGGTATTCTCACCGGTGGCGCCCTGGATTGCGAAAAGAACCTCCGGCGGTTCTCCCTCCAGGGGAGGATCTGCCATCCAGGCCCTGTATCGTCCCGGCACCAGGCCCGGCACCGTGGCAAGGAACCGGTCACGTCGACTGGCTGGTCGCTGCATTGTCACCAGGTGGCGATTTCCATCCTCTCGCTGGATCACGGCCAGCACCCCTGCATCGTTTTCCGGAGCGGCTGTCTCATCCAGAAAGCGGGCTCGTAATTGCACAAGCTCTCCGAACGAATACTGCTCCCGGTCACTGGTTAATTCTGCTTCACGACTTTTCCCCAGGATCTGGCTCCGGCTGAGGTAGCGGAGCGTCTGAAGCCAGTATCGCTGGTAGTACTGTTCGCCGTCCGGATTCCCCCGCCAGCGCCACGATTCATCGCTGGCATGGAAAAGGACTTTCCCGGCACCAAAGAAATGCATCAAGACCACCGGCAATGGATCCCTTCCCACGACCGGCTGTTCCACCAGGACACGGGTACCATCTCGCAGATGGTCCACCTGCAGCAGCCAATGCAGCGATGGCATGCTTTGCCAGAGCCTGGCACTCTTCTCCGGATCATTCGAGAGCATCAGGTGCGATACTTGCCCTCCCTGGAACGAGAGCTGGATCGCTCTCCCATCCTCGCCCGGCTGTGGATTCTGCGGCCGCTGTACCGTCTCCAGGCGAAATGGAAAAAGACTTTCCAGGGGCGAATCCTGGTAGGCGGTCGGGGTATGTCTCGGACCAGCCAGAAAGACTATCCCACCTCCTCGCTCACTCACAAAGGCACGCAGGTTTTCCATGACCGAGCTGCCCAGCAGCTGTGGATTCACATCGCCAAAGATGACCACGTCAAACTCGAACAGCTCTTCGCGGCTGACCGGAATACTACTGGCAAGCGAATCATCCGTCTGGACAACTCCCGGATCGGCTTCCTGCAGGATACTCACCAGTTCCACTGGCTGCCCACTCGCAGATGGAAACTGTTGAAAAGTACGACCCAGCAGGTTTTTCAGCATCCGGTACTCGAAACTCGGGTATTCCTGAACAAGCAATACCCTGATCGCTTCATCACGCACGAGCAGGTGGTGTTCAAGCACGTTGTTCTGTACGTCACTTTCACCAGGCAGGGTGACCGCCCGGACCTGGTAAACCTGTGCCCCTGCATCGTCAGGCCGGAAAGAGAGCCTCACTCGCCGGCTCGGCTGCTGCTCGGAGACCTCCACCTCCTTTTCTGCCAGCAGCTGGTTATCTTCCGAATGTCGCAGTTCCACCCGTACCGTTTCCTTCTCGATTCCGGCAGCATTCAGGCGCAGGTCCACCGTCACCACATCCTCCACGAACGCCACCCGGTCGGCGACCAGGTCCACCAATTCGAGGTCGAGCGGCCCACGTGGACTCCCCAGGCCAAACAGGAAGAGTGGGATTCCTTGCTGGCGGGCATGGGGGGCAACCTGGGCAATACTGGGGCCTTCCGTCGTCATGCCATCACTGATCACAATAATGGCCGTCGTCGGCCTTCCTCGCTGAATCTGCAGAACCTCCCGGACCGCATTCCCCAGGCGACTACGGGAGCTCCCGCCTTCCAGCTGGAGAAGCTGCTGGGCCAATCCCCCGGCCTCCGTGGTATCGAGCGACTTCAAGGACTCGCCCATCGTGAAGAACTTCAACTGGTGCAATGCTGCCAGGGATTCCAGCAGCTTCCCATCCTCCTGGACCAGTCCGAACCGGGCCAGTTCCAGTCGACTCAGCGAAACGTCGCCTCGCAGCTGCCGGACCTCTTTGATCCAGTCTTCCCGGACCGTCTCTTCCAGGCCCAGATCTTCCAGGTCCATGCTCGCAGATTCATCCAGCAGGATGACCAGGTCAGGAAGATCGGTCACATGCTGTTGTCGCATCCAGCCATGCAGCATGAAGAGTGCCAGCAGCACCACGGCGAGGCGAATACAGACAAGGGTATAAAGGGACGGACCGGCCACGGCCACCTTCCGCCAGCGGGATGCCAGAAGAACGAACAGAATAGCCAGCAGCAGAACCAGGAAGGAGACCCAGGGAGGAAAGGGAAAGCGGTGATAGTAAGAGGGTTCCAGGCCGGTCCGCGTCAGACTGGGAGCCTGGGCCAGCAACTGGCAGGAGAAAGAGATCATGACGAACTCCTCCCCGGCCGGTAACCGAGCCAGGTTTCAAAAAGCAATAACAGGACCAGGGCAGCCAGCAGCCATTGGAAGAGCGGGAGCGGCGATCCCCCGGTGGCGGGTCGCTGAAGATCCTCCATGCGCACCATGCCGCGCTGCAGCGAGAGGGGAAGCTGTCCATCCGGAATTTTTTGCATCGCACTTTCCCTTGGATCCAGATTGACTGCAAACATGTCGGTTCCGGGCGATGGGCCCTCGTAGCGGACCTCGTACAATCCGCTTCGGGAGGTCCGATCAAAAGCCCACCGAAGTCCTCCCGGCACTTCCTGAATTGCCAACCGTTCGGTTACCCCCTGCGGAGTCAGAATCTGCACATCCCCATGGCTCACTCCCTCAGGAACCCGCCCCCGGACCAGGCCCCCCACTCCAAGGTTATGCTGGAGTTGTTCACGATGCATCGCCAGCACGACCATCTCCTGGACGAGCGGCAGGAAGCTCGGCCAGCTTCCCAGCTCGGACCAGGCCACCAATTGTTCTGCACCCTGCAGACGGGAAAGAGGAGAGATGGCAGTGGTACAAAGCAGGACACGTCCCTCACCCACGGGATGGTCAAGTACCAGCGGATCTCCATTTTCAAAGCCGACCGCAATCCGGACCGGGTGTGCCGGATCTCCTTCCGGAAGCCTGAGCTTGTGGTAACTGTTGACGGGAGTGGAGAGTAATCCTGCTCGCTGTTGACCGCGAAAAATGCTCACCAGGGGGTGCTGGTAGCCAAGCGGATCAAGCGTGTAAGGTCCCACGGGAGCGACCACAGAAAGGGAGCCGGGGAGCAGGGGTTCCAGAAGCTGGTTGTAGTTCTCCGGCTGAACCTGGTCCCCCAGGAAAATGGCCAGGTAACCCCCTTCGGAAACATAACGGGCTAGCAGGCCTGCTTCATCGCGGGAAAACCGGGCCACGTTGGCAAGAGCGACAAGCTGGTAACGCTCCAGGGACTCTTCCATCAGGTTACCGATTGCGACCCGACGGCTCCGGACCGAGGACACTCCCTGTCCCGAGGGATCGAGCGCCAGTGCAAGTAACTCGGCTTCTCCTGGTCGCCCTTCCACACATAACACCTGGATCGTCTCTCGCACCTGGCTCACATGCCAGCGGTGATTGTCGACATCCAGGTCGTCCCCTTCCAGCACCAGCTCGACATGATGCGGTCCCGGCACGGTAAAAGTGTATTCCAGTTGGAGAGAGCGAGTCTGCCCGGGAGCCATGGAAAGTTTCTGTTCATCGATCACCTGGCCGTCCACGATCCAGTCAGCCTCCAGGCCGTCGACCGTCTGGCCAGCGAAATTCTCGATAACCGCCTCCCAGCGTGCAGCCAAACCGGTCCGGATTGCTGGCTGCAGTGGCTGCAACTCCAGCACGGCAACATTCCGGATGGCTCCCTGTCCCACGTCAAACAGGACCAGGGATACATGCTGGTCCAGGCGACCAATCAACTGACGGCCAGTCTCGCTCAAGGCGGTCTCCCAGCTGCGCTGTTCCAGGTCACTGAAAATCCCCACCACTACGTCCCCACATTCAGGGTGATCCTGCCTGACCCGGGCTACCAGCTGCTCCACCTCAACAAGCGTACTGGCAAGCTCCGCCACGGCATGGGTGGGACGGAGTGACTGGATTTCCCCCCGCACATCGGCGCGATCAAAAGCAGGCTGGCCAATCACAACGCGAGGCGGATCGCCCATCATCACGATGGTGAAACTGTCTCCCTGGTGGGCTCCGTCAATCCACTGCTCGGCCTGCCCAAGGGCCGACTGAAAAGAGGAATCCTCTCCCTTCCCGGCCAGCATCGAATAGGACCCGTCGATGACCAGCACGAAGTGCCTGGGCTGGCGTCCCTCCGGACCAGCTCCCAGTCCCGGCAGATGGGAAATTACCGGATCCGCCAGGGCCAGGGCCAGCAGCAGCAGGATCATGCTGCGAACGACTAGCAATAACCACTGTTCCAGGCGAAGGCGGCGCGTCTGCCGGCGGATGGCGGCAGCCAGGTACTGCATGGCCGCCCAGGGAACCACCTCGAATCGTTGACGATTCCAGAAATGGATCACCAGGGGGACAAGCGCTGCCAGCGCTGCCCACAACATAACCTCCTTCCCCAGGGAGATCACGGCAAGCATGAAAGGAAAATCTTGTTGCATGGTTCTTGCACCCTACCGTGTCATTTCGTGTCCCCAGTCACCAGGCATCCTCGCCCAGGGGGCAGCAGATCACCCCAGTCCTGCCCGGCTCTCCCGTGCTCCAAGGAATTCCCGCATCGCCACATCAAACGGTGTATCGGTTCGCACCGAGACCCATTCCATACCCAGTTTCCGGATCTCCTGCTGGACCCGGTTGCGGGTCTCTTCCATTTCTGCCAGGTAGGCCGTGCGGATCGCAGCAGGGTCTGCCAGCAGGCTTCCACGTTGTTCAAGCCCCTGAAAGCGAGAAAAATGCTGAAAAGGAAAATCCATTTCCGCCGGATCAAGGACCTCCAGCAGGACCACATCATGTCGGCGATGGCCAAAATGACGCAGTCCTGTAACCAGTTCATCCACGTCGGTAAACAGGTCACTGAGAATAATCACAATTCCTCGCTTGCGATAACGCTCGGCAAGTTCATGGAGAGTCGGTCCCATCCGGGTTGTCCCCGCGGGCGTGGCAGCATCCAGAACTCGAAGCACGTTATCCCACTGCGACGGATGACTCGCCGGCCGAAGCCGATCCTGGCCCTGCTGGCCGATCGTGGCCAGTGCCACGGCATCCTGTTGTTGAAGCACAAGCCAGCTCAGGGCGGCAACCAGGCAGCGAGCATACTCCAGCTTGCTCATCGCAGAATCGGGCCCCTGGTAGCCCATGCTCTCGCTCACGTCCAGGACCAGATAACAGAGCAGGTTCGTCTCGTCCTCGTACTGCTTGACATAGAACTTGTCTGTGCGGCCGAAGACCTTCCAGTCGACATGCCGTACATCGTCACCGGGAGCGTACTCGCGGTGTTCCGCGAATTCAATGGAGAAGCCGCGCAGCGGACTGCGGTGCAGCCCCACCATGTACCCCTCGACGATCTGACGGGCCCGCAGATGCAGTCCCTTAAGACTGGCCAGTGCCCTCGGATCCAAAGACGTTGGGGAGTCTCCCATCTGTTTGCTCCGACGATTCACGATTCCGCACCTGCTCAAGCAGGTGGTCAATCACATCGTTCGCTACCAAACCGGCAGCTTCCGCCTGGAAATTCAGGCGCAGGCGATGTCGCATTACCGGGTGCGCCACCGCATCGATGTCCGCATACTCGACCGCAAAACGGCCATCCAGGAGTGCATGGGCCTTGGCTCCAAGCACCAGGTACTGGCCTGCCCGGGGACCGGCCCCCCAGCTGACATATTCTCGCACCAGGTCGGTGGCCTCCTCGCGATCAGGACGACTCGACCGTACCAGGTCAAGTCCATAACTGGCGACGTGATCGGCAATGGGGAGTTGCCTGACGAGTTCCCCGATCTGGCAAATACGTTCCGCGCCCAGCACCGCCTCGACCTTCTCTTCCCTGTCATCGGTCGTCTGCTTGATGATAGCCAGTTCCTCATCACGGCCCGGATAGTCCACCTGGACATGAAACATGAAGCGGTCGAGCTGGGCCTCCGGCAGCGGATAGGTCCCCTCCTGCTCAATCGGGTTCTGTGTCGCCAACACGAAAAAAGGATCCGGGAGAGGGTGACTTTCTCCCCCGGCCGTCACCGAGGCTTCCTGCATCGCTTCAAGCAGCGCCGCCTGTGTCTTGGGTGGTGTGCGATTGATCTCATCCGCAAGCAGGATGTTGGCAAAGACCGGCCCCGGGCGAAAGTGAAAAAGCCGCTCGCCACTGGCAGCATCAGGCTGGATCACCTCGGTCCCGGTAATGTCCGATGGCATCAGGTCCGGGGTGAACTGAATGCGACGGAATTCCAGCTGAAGGGCCTGGGCGAGCGTGCGAATCATCAAGGTCTTGGCCAGGCCCGGGACACCCACCAGCAGACAATGGCCGCGGGCGAAAAGGGCCAGCAGTAACTGGTGAAGAACCTCCTGCTGGCCGATCACCTGCCGCGAAAGCTGGGCTCGCAGCTGCTCACACGACTCGATCACGGCTCCCACCTGGGGGGGCAATGCCTGCTGGTTGGATTCGTGGTTCATGATAGTACTACCGGTCGTTCTGGAATGCGTGCAACTGGTCGGGGGTAGCGATCAACAGCCTGTTGCCCCAGGGAACCAGGTTACCACCGGACGCTGAACGGACTGCCAGGTTAATTTCCTGTTTGTGCTGCCAGCCCAGCTCGCCCGGGCCTTTCTCAAACACCACGATCTTGTCCTCCTGCGGCCAGTAGACCCTGCCCGCGGCAACCAGTCCTCGCCCCCATCCGGCAGGATCGGGCCGCGGCTGATCCACGGTCTGGCTACCGAGGCGCGGGTACTGCTCTCGCACTTTTCCATTGTACACATCAAACCAGTAGAGGCGATCACCGCTGGCAACCAGCTCTCCCTGGACCACTCCCAGGAGGTATTTTACGTCCTCGGCAACCCCGCTGGCAGTCTGCCAGATCAGCCGTCCAGTGGACAGCTCCAGGGCAAATAAGCGGTCGCTATCAGGTGGAGCACAAAGAAGAGTCGACTTGTCTACCAGCGGAGGAGTGAGATCGCGGAAAAAATGCCGGCCCGTTTCCCGGGCATTCCCAATTTCCAGTGTGGAACGAGGGTAGGAAGTAATCCACCGGATCCGACCGTCCCTGCAGGAGATCGAGGCCACCACGCCGGCCCCTGGACTGCAAAACAATTTTCCCTTGTGAAGTGTGAGCAGGTGATGGCTTCGCTCCTGGTATCGTCCGCCAGATGGCATGGCCGCTGCACACACCTGCTGCTGCCAGCGTTGCCGCCCTGACTGGATCGAGTAACAGGCGACGTGGAATTGACTGCGAACTTCATCACGGTATCGAAGGAGCAGGTAAATGGAATCCCCGTCGCTGACCGGTGTCCCTTCGAATGTCCAGTGGTCACCAGGTGGCCGAAGGGGAAAACCCTCCAGTGACTTTCCTTCCAATTCCAGGTCCAGGCCGACGACCAGCCCAGGAACAACTGTTAACAGATCCTGCTCACGCCTGTGAGCTGTCACGCTGGAACCCATACGGGCAAACAACCGGCCATTATCAATGGTGATTGTCTGCCGTGCGACTCCCACGACCCGCTCCTGCTCCTGCTCCACGTTCCCATCAGTGATTGGAACCGTGTAAATAACCCCTTCCTGGCTGCCCCAGGCAGGGCTCCCGTCCTCGATGCGGTAGGCCAGGATCTGCCGGCCATCGTGACAAAAAACATATTCTCGCCAGGCTACCGGGTGATACGAGAGCAGTGAGTCGGCTCGCTCGGCTACCCGGTAGTGACCGCGCCCCAGCAGGTCCTGATTCGCTGACTGCCGTTGGAGTGAACGAGACCAGGTTACCGTGCTGCGCAGGTCCAGCGGATAAGAGAAAATCGGCTGCCGGGAAGGAATTCCGGCATAGGTCGTCCAGTCCGTATCCGGAAGCGGTTTCCATTCTCTGCTGCCCAGCAGCATTCCGCCCAGGAGGTCTACGTATCGTCCCTTCTGGCCGGCAATGGTCCCTTCCGACTGTGGAAAGAGCTGTCCCAGCAGTTTCAACTCCCAGCGTGCCCTGGGAATATCCCCTTCAAGGATGGACACAAGTACCAGCCGTGAGAGCACCTCCGGCGGTGAAATATCACTTCCGGGAAAATGACGGGGAAGCGGCTCCGCGGGCATTGCCGAGAGCATGTCGAGCGTCAGTGGAAGATCCGACGGTTCCACGCGCAGCAGCGAATGCCAGAGAGAAATGCCCCGCGGGCCGGTCGCCGCCGGGCCACCGGGAGAACGCAGAAAACCGTGAATCGACTGCCAGGCATCCCGGGCTCCGGAAAAATCTCCCGCCTCCAGGCACATTTCCCCCAGTAACAACATCGCCTGGTCACCATGCCGGCTGTTGGGATAAAACTCTATGATCCGTTCCAGCAGTGACCTGTCATGGTTCACACGGGCCTCCCTGAGCCATCGCTCGGCGAGGGGATCTACCTGCTCCCGGTAAATTTCCAGGGCACCAGGAAGCCGGTGAGAAAGACTGGCAATCCACAACTGACATCGGCTCGACACCGGGTGATAACGCGAAAATCCAGACCTCGCTGCCGCCGGATCCGCAGTCAACTCCTGGGCATGGCGCGTCTGGACCCTCTGGATGATGGCAATCGCTTCTTCCGCCTGGCCGTCCTCGATGAATTCATCCGCCTGCGTGATCAGGGCGTCGACTGTTCCGGGGACCAGATCCAGTTGTGCTCGAGGAAGCCCGGCAGGCCCCTGGGCAACCAGTCCGGGCGCGGCGACCAATAGGGTCAGCGCCAGGAACGGCAAAGCGGAGCGGAACGATGCCAGGCATCGCAATCGAGGACAACAGGAACTCAATGGATTGGGCCTCCCGGGCGGACGTGATGTCCTAGTTCGAATACCCCTCGAGAATACGGCCGATATAGAAGATGGCCATGCCGAAACCGAGCATCAAGACCATCTGGCTGACACCAAATGGGCGAAGTGGATCAGAGCCACCAAGCAGGTCGAGAATGATCGAGAGCGGAAGGAGTGCCAGTCCAAGCATCTGCAGGAACTTGCCAAATACGCCCATCGAGGACCCCGTGTTTCCCTATGGAATGACCATCTCGGTTGGCGACATCACCAACACGTGTATTATAGAACACGCGGCACGCTGGCGTCGGCAGGCTGAAAGGCAACAGAGGCAAAAAACCACTTCACAAGGTCATGGAACATGGGATTCTGGACCGCCCTTGGCCGTGCAATCCGTCTTCGCTGCCCATCCTGCGGAGTCGGAAAGCCCTTTCGTGGCCTTTTCCGGATGCAGCCGGAATGCAGCCACTGTGAACTGGTATTTGAAAGGCAAAAAGGTTATTTCCTGGGGTCGATTTACTTCAACTATGGCCTCACAGCGCTGCTGGTCACCGCCAGCTATCTGCCCCTGCGTTGGTTTGAAGTCATCGACCGGCTACCGCTGATGATCGGCACGTGCACGTTCGCCCTGCTCTTTCCCGTCTGGTTCTTCCGCTATGCCCGCTGCCTGTGGATGGCGTTGGACCACTTTTTTGACCCCGCAGATCCTGGTTCCTGAAGATCACCAGCCTCAAGGGGCGTGGGACATATCCTCAAGCTGCTTGCGTCGCTCGGGGGTGAGGGGCTGGCTGAGCACCGAGAGCTGCGAATCAGCTTGTTCCGGATCCAGCCGCCGGGCCCGACGAACCAGCAGGTAAAAGTAGCTTCCAAGGCCGACCAGGATCATCGGCGGGACCGAGAGCATGAAGAGGATACTCCAGAAGTAGCCCTGCACGAGGTTCGCATGATTTCCACCATCCTCGCCCATCGCCTCCTTGCATGTCGGGCAGGCACTTGCCTCGGCGGTCAGCACCAGGCAGGCAAAGAGGAACAGCGAGACGACGGTGAGAATCCGCCAGTGACGCTTGTGCATCCTGATTGGGATCGACCTGGTCACGCGTTTAAACTCCCGGGGGGGTCAGCTGGCCACCATGGTAGAGGATGTACAAAACGAAATATACCAGAACACCGGTGATCGAAACATACAACCAGATCGGAAATGTCCAGCCTGCCCAGCGCCGGTGACTGGCACGCTTATCCCGGAGTCCCTTGGTGATGGTCACGATCGCCAGTACCGGCACGACCGCCGCCAGGGCAATATGTGTCCAGAGAATAAACTGGTAGGCATAATAGACAAGCGGGGACGCGTCCCCGGGAAGAAACCGCCTGGGGTAATTCCCGTGGTACCAAAGGTAGCTGGCCAGGAATACCACCGAGACAGCAAAACAACTGAGCATGGCGATCTTGTGCCCACGCTCCCGGCCACGTTGGATCAGCAGGTAGCCGGTCACCAGCAGGACCAGTGCCGTTGCATTCAGCGCGGCATTCAGGTGGGGAAAAAGGGGGAGCGTTTCCAATGTAATTTCCTCGATCTCGCCATCGACCATGACAGCTACGACTCGATAACTCCATCCTCTTTCATCTGGCGGATTGTCTCCTCCCGCTGCTGCCGCTTGTCGACCTCCTCGGCCGGTTCGGATTCCTCTACCAGCAATTCTGCCATCAAGGTCTCCATCGCCACAACTTCTTCTGCCTCGTGCCAGTCAAAACTGCCACGGGGGTTGCCCCACTTGTCGACAACCACCAGGCGATCGGCGTGTGTCTGTTTCATCACCGGCAACTGGAATCGCTCCACACCGATCCGGCTGATATAGTCCAGGTGGCCGGTCAGGAAGAGCCAGTGTTCGTAGTCATCAGTGAAATCGAGGGCATACTCGCGGAGCCGTGAGGGGCTATCCCGTTCGGGGTCACAGCTGATGCAGACAAAAGTCACCCCCTTGTCCGCCCAGGTGGCATGCAGTTGCTTGACACCCAGGTTCTGTTGTCGGCAGGAGGAGGGACAGGAAGCAAAGAAGAAGCTGGAAACCCAGATCGATCCTTCCAGTTCCCTGGACTTGAAAAGACGGCCCGAGCGTTCGGTCAGCTCGAAATCCCAGACGAGAACCTCTTCCTTGCCGTCGTAACGCGAGTAGTTACGATCCACCTCCGCAGCAAATCCCGATTCCTGTTTTTCCCCACGTTGCCGTGCCAGGCGGAATGTGAAGAATCCAGCCAGCATCAACAAAACAGCCAGCCAGAAGATAATCAGCTTGTTCATAAGTACCTGCCAGGAACCCCAGGCGATGAACGTGATACGACCCGGGACTAGTGCGACTCTTGCTCGGCGTCCTCGGATGAATCATGCGATGCAGCGTCTTCGCTCACATCATGACTCCCGGAGGCTGCCTTGTTCCAGCGTTCGGAACTGTAGTTGCTGGTGCGGCAGCCAACATCCGGTATCAGCATGATCACCAGGAAACACGCCATGATGCTGGTCGGCACAGTGAGAACCCATTTCCAGTTCGCTTCCCACCAGAGATGCATGAAACAGCAGATCACCAGTGCTGCCTTGGCACAGGAAATGGCCATCATCGCCAGCCAGGTGACTTGCTTGGAAAAGCCCATCGTGAGCCCGTAGTTCCCAACCACGTAGGAGGCCGCCGTCAGCAATGCCAGGACAAAAAAGACGGTCACAAAGACACGCTTACCGACGTGGGGATGATCATCATGGTCATCCGCGTGATCCTGGTCGTGTTCTGAATGTTCGGTCATGATTCGTCGCCTGTCTCAGCAGGGTCTAGAACAAGTAAAGCAGTGGAAAAAGGAAAATCCACACCAGGTCAACAAAGTGCCAGTAGAGTCCCACGTTCTCAATCAGCCCGGCGCGGCTCGCATCCAGTCGCACACTGAGCATCAGGGCAAAGGCAAGCAGGCCGACCAGGACATGCACGGCGTGAAACCCGGTCAGCAGGAAATAGGTACTGGCCCACATGTTTCCGTTTGGAATGTACATCGGCAGCTTGAGCTGGTGCTGATCATTCCACCCCTGGGCGTGCCCGTCATCCTGATGGTGATGTTCACCCCAGAAGACGCTCTTGCGGGCCTCGATCGAGTCAATCTGTTCCTGCGCTAACAGCTTCTGTGCATCGAGCATTTTCACTTCGGCAGGTGTCGATGCATCCATCGCGGAAATTTCAGCCAGTTTCTTCCGGGCATCTTCAAGCAGCCGGTCCAGAGTCCCTTCTTCCCTGTGCTGGTAATCCTCGACGCGTTGCTTAAACCGGGAGAGCGGGTAAACCTTGTAAGCCAGGGCAATGATCGCATCCTCCTGGTCCCTGGCATCCACGTCCCGGGAGATCAGCATTTCGGTGTACTTGGGGCCTGCCAGGTAGAGATTGCGAAATTCCTTGAATTTCGCCTCGGCAGCATCGTACTCGGGACCCTCGATATTTGACTCGAGCTCATCCCGCTCGCGGGCTTGCCCATCTTCTCTCGTAATAATCTCGTCTGCTTTGGCTCGATATTCGCTTTGTTTTTTGTCCATTGCATCGCGCACTGCCGCCACGTAATACACATCCGGTCTTTCATAGATCAGGCTCCGCGGCCGCTGGGGATAGATTCCATGCTCGAACTTGGAGTTGTATTCCATCGCTTTGACGCCCAAAAAGACGCAGCCAAGCACCAGGGTAATGGCCATCCAGGACCATGCCTTCTTGGCCTGATCGGCCTTGGCCTCCTCCAGCGCCAGCACGATCGAAACGCTCGAGCAGATCAGTACGAAAGTATTGAGAGCCCCCCAGAACTCGACGACATGCACGTCGTGTGGGGCCGGCCAGATCCCGGATACACCGAAGCGGAGTACGATATAGGTTCCAATCAGCGCGGCAAAGAACATGATCTCGGTGGAAAGGAACAGCCAGAGGCAGACCTTGCCGTTATTGATCGGCAGCGCTTTGTGATATTCCAGCTCGATATGACCATGGCCATGGTCATCGTGGCTGTCGTGGAGATCGTTGTTATCGTGTTCAGACATCATCGGTCAATCAAAATACCAGGGGAATCACGAGCATCGAGCAGAGCAGCACGGGAAGGTAGACCAGCGAGGCCCAGAGCAGCCAGCGTGCCCGCCGATCATTCACACAAAGAAAAAAACGAATTGCCAGGACCAGCTGTCCCGCACCCAGCACGAAAGCCACCAGCAGGTAAAGGCTTCCCGCTGAGCTTGGCCAGTAAAATCCGGGAATAAAGCTGACCGGCAGCAAACTCATTGCCGAGAGTACCGCAATCACGGCCGGCCGCCGGCCGCTGGCATCCAGCACGGGCCACATCTTCATACTGGCCTGCTTGTAATGGTCACGGTAGAGCCAGGCAATCGCCATGAAATGAGGGAACTGCCAGAGAAAAACAACCATGAACAGGGCCGGCCAGCGGAGATCCTGGAAGGGATTCCAGCTGGCCCCGGTGGCAGCCCAGCCCATCAAGACCGGCATGGCCCCGGCGATGGCGCCGACCAGCGTGTTATAGGGACTGCGGGTCTTGAGCGGGGTATAGGCAAACACGTACAGCAGCCAGCAGGCAACTCCCAGGATCGCCGTCAGTCCATTCACGAGCAGCGTTAACCAGGCTGTTCCAATCAACCCGGTGACCAGCGAAAAACGGATCGCAGCCGGGGGAGAAATACGACCGGCCGGCAGGGGGCGTGATGCGGTTCGTGGCATCTGCCGATCCAGCGCTCGCTCGCTCACCTGGTTGGCAATACTGGCACTTGCCGACACCAGCAGGGTTCCGGCTAAAAGGTGGACAAGGAGCAGCGGGGAGAGCTGTCCCCAGGTGGCCACCTCGGCAACCACGGCAACCACCGCCAGTACCAGCATACCGATGCGGAACTTGGTCAGGGCAAGGTAATCTGCCATGACAGAGATCCACCCGGCAGCTCGATCCGGATAGCTAATCGAGATGTTACTCATGCCAGTCCCCCTCCCCAGCCGGCATCCGCCAGCACGAGGGACACAGCGGGCACCGCCGTCGGCACAGCAAGTTGATAACGAAGTCGCATACTACGGACGGCGAGCACGACAGAGATCGCGAGGATCAGCGACCCGGTTGCCACATGGGCCGTGATAATCATCGATGGCCAGAATGCCTGTGCCTGGATCAGCTGAGCAGAAAACGGCTCGCTGTCGGCAAGGAAACCGGGCCATCCAAAACGGCTGACCCAGCTGGCTCCTCCCAGGAGCAACTGCACAAGCAGGCATCCCAGGATCAGGTAGGCTGGACGGCAGAGCGAGGCCGGCAGGGACTGCCGCTGCCGCCAGATCCCACCGACCAGGACGAGCATGTGAATCGTGACCGCCGCGGCCATCACCAGGTGAAACTGGACAAAAACACCGAACGTTCCCGGGCGGATGGTGACCGGGGCGTGTCGCACCAGGGCTCCCAGGATGAGCTGCAGGTAGACCAGGCCGGATGCCAGGACTGCCCACTGGGCAATCCGTGAGATTCCAGATACTGACACCTTCTCGGCCGAAAGCCTCTCTGGAGGGTTTTCCCAGGATCTGGCCAGTGTGCAGGCAATGACCACCACGAGAGCAAAGAAAGCAGGGCCGGTACAGGCGTGGACCAGGGCCAGCATCCTTTCATCCAAAAGCACACGGGCTCCCCCAAGCGCTCCCTGGGCCACCACGGCCACCAGCGCTCCCAGTGACAGAACCCACAGCCAGCGGCGTTTTTCGGACCGGTAGATGGAGATCACAAGACCGATCGTGAGCAGGCCGATCAGCACGGCAAGCAGGCGATGCCCGTGCTCCACGAACAGGTCAAACGGACCGGAAAGCCAGGTCTGCCAGGGATACAGGAAGAGGTTATAGCCATAAGTCTCCGGCCAGTCCGGCACCGCCATGCAGGCCTTGTACGTGGTCACCAGCCCTCCCACCCAGATCAGTGGAAAGGTGGCGCAGACAAGCAGCACAGCCCAGCGACGTGGCCAGCGATTTTCGAGTTGTGGTGTTGAACCGTTCATATTTCTTGTATGCCAAGGCACCCTCTGGCGGATGCACTAGTCGTGCTCGACCGCCTCCGCCTCCCCCGTGTCTTCCGGAGGCGGCTTGATCTGCGGGTAATAATCCTCTTCCACCTCGGGCGAACCATACTCGTACGGACCACGGTAAACGATCGGCTGGAAATCAAAATTCCCATGGCCCGGGGGGCTGGGTGCCATCCACTCCAGTCCATTGGCGCGCCAGGGAT
This sequence comes from uncultured Pirellulaceae bacterium, assembly GCA_964476375.1. Classification (GTDB taxonomy): domain Bacteria; phylum Planctomycetota; class Planctomycetia; order Pirellulales; family Pirellulaceae; genus SAT2750. The sequence goes on along the minus strand of CAYYZW010000155.1, from coordinate 64,147 downwards.
TTCTGCCAACCTTCGGCCCACGGAAAATACTGATCAGAAAATTCGCGGCGAAAATAACCTGCGTGGCCACCATCCCGATTGCACAGATCGTGATGAACTGGTTCATCGGCTGCAGGTGGGCAAATGTCTTGTAATGGTAGGGATCGGCGAGCCGCCGAGGAAAGCCGACCGTCCCCAGAATGTGCATCAGGTAAAAGGTCCCGTTCAGGAAGAGGAAGGTCAGGAAGAAGTGAACCTTGCCCCAGCGCTCGTTCATCATCCGCCCAAACATCTTGGGAAACCAGAAGTAAATTGCCCCGAAGACTGCCATCGCCGTCCCGGAAAAGAGCACGTAATGGAAGTGGGCGACGATAAAATAGGTGTCATGAATGAAAATGTCGACCGGTGTGGCAGCCATGAAGATCCCCGAAAGCCCCCCGATGATAAACATCGAGACAAAGGAGAGCGCAAAGAGCATCGGCGTGGTGAACTGGACCTTCCCACCCCAGACTGTCCCCATCCAGTTGAATGTCTTCACCGCACTCGGCAGCGCGATCAACATCGTGGAGGTCATGAAAACCATCCCCAGGCCCGGGTTCATGCCGGACACAAACATGTGGTGGCCCCAGACGATAAAACCCAGCCCGGCAATACCCGAGATCGAGTAAACCATCGGCTTGTAGCCAAAAAGCGGTTTCCGGGAAAAGCAGCTGATGATATCCGAGACCATCCCCATGGCCGGCAGGATCATGATATAGCCCGCCGGGTGCGAGTAAAACCAGAACAGGTGCTGCCACAACAGCGGCTGGCCACCGCCACTGAGCGGCGTCCCGTTATTGACCATCAAGCCCTCCGGCACGAAAAACCCGGTCGCCACCTGCCGGTCGAGAATCTGCATGAAGCCTCCGGCCGTCAGCACCGGCAGGGCAAAAGCCTGCAGAACGGCCGTGATGAACATTGCCCAGATAGTCATCGGTAGCCGGAACATGGTCATCCCGGGTGCACGCATCTGGATAATGGTCGTCAGGTAATTGACCGACCCCAGCATCGAGGCGATCCCCACGCAGGTGACTCCCATCAGCCAAAAGGTCTGCGCAGATTCACTCCCCGGCGCCGCGGTGACGACCGAGGAAAGAGGAGGGTAGGACGTCCATCCCGCCCCGGCCCCGTAGGGGGCCTGGAAAAAACTGGCTCCAATCAGGATAAATGCCGGCCACATGAACCAGTAGCTGAGCATGTTAAGCGTGGGAAATGCCATGTCCTCGGCCCCGATCATCAGCGGGATCAGGAAGTTCCCAAAAGCCCCTGCCAGGATCGGGATGATGACAAAGAAGATCATCACCGTGGCGTGCATGGTGAAAAGGGTGGTATAGAACTCGGGAGAGATCTGGCCTCCCTCGGCCGAGAAAAGCATGTTGCCAAGCACCGGCATGTTCTGCCAGGGCCAGGCCAGTTGCCAGCGGATCCCCAGTGCAAGCAGGCCCCCCACCAGGAACCAGAGCAGCGTGGAAAAAAGGAACTGCAGTCCAATCACCTTGTGATCACGGGAAAAAACGTATGTCCCGACAAAATGGCCAAGCGTCAGCTTGGACGCACCATGGTCGGCATGCTCCTCGGCATGCTGATCGGACTGTCCTGCTACCCCCTTGTCGCTCATTCGTCGTCTCCATCACCAGCCGATTCTGGCTCCGTTCGGTTCTGTTCGTCTGTCGCACCTGCCAGCCAGGCTTCAAAATCCTCCCGTGACTCGACGATCAGCCTGCCACGCATCTTGTAATGACCCCAGCCGCACAACTCGGCACAGGCCAGGTCAAAAATTCCAGTGCGATTTGCATGAAACCAGGTAAACTGCCGCATTCCAGGTACCAGGTCCTGCTTGATCCGCAGGTTCGGCAGGAAGAAACTGTGCAGCACGTCCTCACTCTGGATCTGCAGCACCACGTCCTCGTCCACCGGTACATGCAGGTCATTCACCGTGTGAAAGTCATCCGGTGTGCCAATCTGCTGGTCCGGCCCGGCATAACGGATCCGCCACTCGAACTGGCGGCCAGTCACCTGGGCCAGGGCCGGCTTGCGATCTCCGTTCTCCAGAAGCGGCCGCCGCATCTTGTGTTCTGCCCAGGCATCCATCTGGAAGATGGCAATGAACAGCAGCGTGACCGCGGGCAGGATCGACCAGATGATCTCCAGCGTGTGGCTGCCATGGGTGTACTTGACCGGTTCACTGTTGCGGGAGGCATCGTACTTCCAGAGAAAACGGAACAGCAGCAGCCCGGTCACAATAAAAATCACCCCGGTCAGGTAAAGGATGAACATGAACAGGTCATCAATCACGTAGCCGTACTTGTTGATATTCTCCGGTAGCCAGTGGTCCAGGATGGGGCGACTGTCGGGTGAGGCGGCAAAGACAAATACCAGCACCCCCAGCACGGGAACCAACAGGAATAACAGGCTCCAAAAGCGTCCCACTTTTATCTCGTCCTCTCTCACCACGGTCTATGGCGGCAACTAGTTTGGTCGTTCTCTTTCCAGGTTCCGAACACCGGCCGGCCGGCTGGCATGTTCAAATGGCAAACTGCGAACATAAAACACCAGCGACCAGACTTCCTCGGAGGTCAAGGCCTGTTCCTGGTTCGGCATCGGGGTTCCATTGATCCCCTGGCTGATACGGTGATACAGATCGATCGGCCGTCGCCCCCCCCGGTAAATGCCCTGCCGCAGGTTCCTCGGCCGGATCGGCCTTGGCAACAGTGCCCCGTGCTGGCGGTAGAATGTCATGTACGGCTCGAGCCGTTCCTGCTCTGTCAGGCTGGTCCTGGGATCCACCAGGGGCTCGGTCCACTTGTCGTAGGTGGAGACCTGCCGATCACCAAGCGCCGTGTCTCCATGGCACTGGACACAGTTCGCCTTTCCCTGGAAAAGGGCCAGCCCGCGACGGCGAACCTTGACGGCCTCCGCCGAGTTATAGTCCAGTTGTGCCGTATTCAGTTCGTGCCACCACTCGGGGGGGGACGGAATTTCTGCAGCCTGGCTGTCAGACCAGTTCAGCACCACGTTCTCGATCGTCTCCTTGACGACCGCCGTCGACTCCAGGTAGGCATCCGGGGCTCGTGATTTTTCGGCCGGGTCAAGCAAGAGGGCATCTGCCTCCAGACTTGACAACGCATCGATCAGTTCTATTTCCGCCTCTCCTCGCAGGCTGAGATAGACCACGTAGTCAACCAGCGCCGACAGTTCGTCCTCCGGCAAAACCCGGAAGCTGGGCATCGCTGTTCCCGGAATCCCCTCACGAAGGGTGCGGATCAGGTCTGCCTTGCTGGGTTTCTGGGTCCCCTTGGTGAGCTTGAACTTGTACATCCCGGCTCGATAATCCCGGGGGTAGGGATTGAGAAAACGGGCTGTCGGCCCCAGCCCATCCCCGGTCACCCCATGGCAGTGGGCACAGTGCTGCCGGTAAAGACCACGCGGTTCCTGGCTGACCTCGTCCCGCCCTACCGGGCCGGCAGCCATCTTCAGGTTGTAGATATCGACCAGGGATTCCGCGCTCGCCTCGGCCAGGCCGCCTGGAAGCCTCGGCTCCTGGGGGGTCCCAAAAGTTGCTTCCAGGATCTCTGCAAGGTTCCGGCGTTGTTCTGGACTAAAGGATACCGGGTCGTCCGCGGTTCCCATTTGCCTTTCCTGGGTCGTCATCTGGACCCAGTTGAACTGAAAATCCGCCGGCGGCGACCAGCAACCGGCAGAGGTCACCAGAAGCAGCGCCATGGCAGATGCCAGCCGGCAAATTCGTGATAGGTAAAATCTCGTTCGCATCAGGTTTCTTCGGTCAGGTTTCGCCATACGTTATGGCTATTTAAAAAGATGGCTGAAGTTGGCGACATCAATTTCAATGGTCCAATCGACTTCCTCATCGGCCACAAACGTTCGCTTCATTTTCCCCTTGGAATACTGGGCTTCGGAATCGTTCACATTCACCTCACCAAGCTTGTTGGCCGACTCATGCCAGAGGCGAAATTCCAGTTCCACTCCACTGGGAACATGCTTGATCTCAAAACTTCCATCTTCCCCGCTGACGGCAGAAAACGGATGGTCTGATACGTGGATGTATGCAGCCATCCAGGGATGAATCGAGCAATTTACCTTGAATGGTCCCTTGGACTTGTTCACCGGTTCGTATGTGACCCGGCCACCACCAGGCACGCTTAAGTTGACCTTGACCGCACGGCCCGAGGCGGATTGCAGGTCGGTATTATGGCCGGTGTTATCACTGTTAAGGATATGCAAGGTCTGCGTGGCTCGCATGGTAAAAACATGGGAGAGGAACCTGCAATCTTTCTGGTCAAAGGCCTTGGATTCGTCCAGTACCGCGTTCATCGTGTCGAGGTATTCCTGGTGTTCCCACTTGGGATCCCCGACAGGGATCTTGAATTTCCTGGTTTCGACATAAAGCATCATGTTTTGAATGCCACCACCATCGCCAATCACGAGCTGCTCGTTGGGGAAGTTGGCGCTACAACTGGGATCTTTTTTTTGGGGGGTGATCAGAGGCAATATCCCGGGAGGGGCACCCTTGAGCACAAAACGCCCCCGCAGCGTGGCAAATCCATCCGGTTCCGGCACCGCCACCTCCACCACCGCAGCACCCCCACCGGAGGATTCGAATTCCTTCGCCAGCAGAGCCACGCTGTCATCGCTGACATCCACGGCCCCGGGCATTGGCCTGGCACAGCCGGCCGGAAGGACCAGCGCCAGCAGCAGCATCGCGGCCACAACCCTGCCGGTTCGTTTGAATGGGATCTCGCGGTTCATTGGGATACCTATAACTTCACTACTTCTGAAAGAGTGCTGCATCGACCAGGACATCACCCAGGTCGGCCGTCTTGCCAGCTTCAATCGTGACCTTGGTGCGGCCACGCAGCCACTCGGCCGGTTTGCCGTCCACCTTGACCTTGCTGATATAACCTGCCTTCTCCTGCCAGACCTGGAATTCAAGCTCTCCTGCCGGCAGGTTCTTGATCTCCACCAGCCCGTTCTTGTCCGCCGCTGCGGCATAGGGGTTGGAACGGATCACCAGCCAGCAGCTCATCCAGCTGTGAATCGAGCAGTTCACCTTGGCCGGAAGGCGTTCCTCCGCCTGGTACTGTTTCTTGAGGACACCACCGGTCGGGATCAGGGGGTTAATGGGGTCGTTGAAAAACGTGCTGACTGCGGTGTTATGACCGACCATGTCTGAGTTACTCAGTTCCAGTGTCCGCTTGGTCCAGAGCAATGTCACGTGGGGATCAAAGCGGCATCCCTTGTTATCCAGCTTGACAGGCACCTTGACCAGCTTGTCGTACTCCGGGTGGATGGCTACATCCTTGGTGCGGACATAGACAATCACGTTGGCAATCCCGTTGTTTTCGGCATTGACCAGGAGCGTCTCATCCACCGGCTTGAACTTCCCGCAAAAGGCCACATCCTTGGTGACCTCTACCGGCTGGGCCTTGGGAGCCTCCCCATCAAAGGCAAAACGGACCTTGAGATTACCCCACTGCTGGGCATCCACGGCATGGCTCAGGAGCAGGACGACAATTCCTGCAACAAGGCTGGCTGGTCGGATTCGATTCATGGTTTTCTCCTCACTTGCCTGCAGTTTTTCTTCATCACTGCGGGCTGGCTATCAGTCCAGGATGCCATCTCCCGTCGCACCCTGGCGGAAGGATATTTCCGCTTTCATCCACGGACGGAACTGGTGGGAACCTGTTCGTCCGATCCTCTCTATCTATTATACGCCGCCGATCCTGGCTGTCGGAAAAACAGCTCAAGCCCCTCTGGACGGTTGTTATTTTCCTTTACTCCTCGGTGCCTGTCTCCTCGTCACTCTCGTTACTCTCCGCTGGTGGGTCAAGCGGGCTGGCCGACTCGTTCTGCTTTGCCGCCGCTGCTGCCTCAACCAGCGGCCGAATGGAAGCCCGCCGCTGGGCATACTTGTCATAGTTCATCAGCAGGTCCACCAGGGCATCAATCTGCTCAACACTGGTGCCATGGTAAAGCTCCTGGGAAACCCCTCCCAGGAATTCCATCTCCTCTGGCTTGTAGGGAACATTCACCGGCATGTTCGTGTAGGGCAGGACCCCACTGGGCTTGGCAATCCAGCGTCGGAGATAACCGGGCCGAAGCCTTTCAAAAACACGGGACAGGTCCGGAGCCTTCCCGCGGTCCGCCCCCTGGGGCTCAAAGTCACCGACAATATGACATTTCACGCAGAAGTCAGAACTGGTAACAATCTGCATCGCGTCATGCAGCCGAACTCCCTCGAGCGATTCCCCTGCCCTGGCCGCCGGGTCTTCCAGCCGGGCCATGTAACGAATCTCCCTGGCCGCCAGCAGTTCCTCATCCCGTTCCTGGTTATAGGTATAGGGATAATCCACGTTGTCCCGGGCAGCAAAGTAGTTCACCAACGAGGTCGCTTCGGCGGACGACATGTTAAAGCGAGGCATCCTCAGCACGACCGCAGGGCGGATCGTGTAGGGATCGAGCAGGAAATCATGAAGCCAGCCGGTCTGGACCTTGAGACCCTCGCCAACCAGCGGTGGCGGCACCCAGGCCCAGCTATCGGTTCCCTTGGCATTCGTGTTGATGTCTTTCTCGCGACGCGTGACATGTGTCAGCAGGTAACGGGCCAGCACACCGCCATCGGCCGGCTGCCGCCGAGTGACCAGGGCTGGACTGAAGGTTGGAATGACGGATCCACTCTGGTAAACATGGCCGCCCACCAGGGCCGGCTCCCAGAGCTGGAAGGGAACCTGGGTCAGGTCGGCAAGATCCAGATCCTGCTCATCCGGTAACACGTCCTCATCAAATACCCGGTTATAGACCCGTGGTCTCGCATTATCATTGAGCGCCGGCATACCGACCAGCGTGGCATGCATCTGTTCTCGATGATCCAGCTCCATCGCGGACGTGATGGCAGAGGAAGAATACTGGTGCTGAACAAACGGGAAAGACGGGGCAGTCGCTAGTGGCGGGAAAGAGGCCGCGTCATTCTCCTCGTCCAGTTCCGACGCCGTAAAAGCGACATCCCATTTTTCCGGGGTCAGCAGGTGGCAGCCTCGGCAATTGTATTTTTCCAGTACCCGTTCCCCCTGCTGCATGGCGGCACTGCGCCGGTCCGGCTGGTAAATGTACTTGGCTCGCGGTGGATCGCTCACCAGGCCAAGAATAAAGGTCATCACCTGCTGGCGCTCTCCGGTACTGAAGGGGAAACGGGGCATTCGTAACCGCTCGTTGTATCCCTTCTCGTGGGTCTTCTCGAAGTCATAGCTGCGCGGTTCACGCAGCTTCTGGTAAAGGAACCCGATGCGATTATGAGATTGCAGCTGCTGCTCGAAAAACTCGGGCATCTCCTCATCAAAGTTGTTCTGCCGGACCCCGGCAAGTCCCGCCAGATTGGGACCGGCATGGTCGTGGTGATCGTCACCGGCATGACCATGATCTCCTCCATGGTGGCCAAGTCCAAGGTATTCAAGGATGTGCTCGTAAGCGAGCTTGGAAGTCTCCTTCCGCCCCCAGTCGGCAAGGGTCGTTCCGATCGGCTTGGCTTCCTCAAATCCAGGAATATCGTGGCAGCCATAGCAGCCGTACTTGGCAATCGAGCGGCGACCGACGTACATCAGCTTCTGGTGAAGTGAGAGTGGCTTTTTCTCATTGTAGTCCTGCTCCGGAACAAGCAACTCGACCTCGGCACCCTTCAATTCCCCGGCCAGCAGTTCCGGGATACCTCGCTCCAGGTACTCACTGGCCTGGGCCACGTAGTACGCCCCTTCCAGGTGTTCCAGGGCAAGGGAATCAAAATCCTCCTGCTGCTGGCCATCCATTTCGGAAATCGTCCCCTTGGCCGGAACCCAGCCACCGTCGCCGGTGCTGAGCAGGTACTGGACAATGTCAGCTGCCGGATCGGTCACGCCGGTCACGTTCCCCATTGCATCCCGGTGGGTGATCTTCTCCAGGAACAGGTTGGGCATCACCGTACGGGCATGGTAGCGAGTCGGTTCGCGGATCCAGCTGTAGAGCCAGCGGCGGCCATTGGGGCTGTCGAATTTTACCGCCAGGTTCGACAGGTCCGGACCCTGCAGGATCTCATCGGGATCGCGGAATGTTTCCACGTCCATAAAGGAATAATCATCCCCCCCGTCCTTGAGCACACCATTATGACTATGGCAGGCCAGGCAGCCGCGTTCCTGAAAGAGGACGCTGCCACGAGCCGCATCCGCCGGCTCGGTAACTCCAGCCGGTGGATCAAGGTAGGTATGGGACTGGGAGGACTGAAGCAGGAAATGGCTGATCGCGTAAACCTCCAGGGGCTCAAACTTCTCTGCCGAGCCTGAAGCCCCTTTCCCCGGCAGGTGATCCCAGAGCCCGAAGAACTGGGGCATCCTCGTACTGGGCCGGAAATGCCCCGGCTGGCGGATCCAGTCCGAGAGGAATGGAAGCTCCAGCTTGCTGGAAAGGTAACGCAGGCTTGGCCCCGGTCGTCGCTGGGTTCCCGGGGCGGTCATATCCCCAAGCAGGGGAACCAGGCGACCGTGAACATCGTTGGAAAACAACGGTTCCGCGTTCTCCTCTGCGGCATCTGCTTCCAGCAGGGAAAGCACCTGGTGCCTGGCTGAATCATCCTCTGGATGATCCACCAGATGGCGAACCAGCCTCTGTTCGCTTTCACCAAGTTTCTCGAATCCGGTTTCTGCCTGGAGCTGCTGGGCAACGGCAAAATAATTTGGCTCCAGCCGCATGTCCGGCCCCAGCCGCTTGTCGGGACCCTCGAAACCATTGATCTCATGACACCCGTAACAGCCATACTTGCGAATCAGGTCATATCCCTTCATCAGCGTCGGGGCCGGCGGATCCGGGAAACGCTCACTGGCAGCCAGTTCCGTCACCTCGTGATGGCATTTCAGGCAACTGCTCTCGATGAACCGCTTGGAGTACATCGGGTAAATCCAGTGAGCATTGTCGAACCAGCTGTTTTCACGCAACCACCGTTCCCGCTGCTGGGGATCATCAGGCGTGTGAGATGCCCACTTGAAGGCGGTTGCACTCCCCTGGCCATCATGACAGATCGTGCAGGCAAAATCGGCTACCGTGTGAGGACTGAGTGATCCCACGAACAGGTCCAGCCTGGGGTGGGTAGTGAAGGGGCTGGGCATGCCACGACGCACGGTCAGCTCAAGCGGCTTCTCTTTCCTTGCCAGAGTCAACAGTCGGGCGGCCACCTGGCGGCTATCTTCAATCACCGGATCCCCGTTGATCAGCACAATCACATCCCCCGCCTCCAGGCCCGGACGGGAATCACGTGCCAGGTCATCCGGGCGAACTGGCGAGGCGTCCGAGGAGACCTTGAGCAGAGAGAGCATCACCTCGTCGCCATCAAATCGTTTCAACACCGGATCCGTCTTCACAACAGCCGTGGCCGCCACCGAGGCCGGCTTGACATAACTGATCGTGACATCGTCACGATCAATAAGTCCCTCACCGGACAGGGAAAAACCGAGCCGCATGGAAAGTCTTGCAATCACATTTTCTTCCCTCTCGCCATCCGCGAGTGGCGACCCTGGCTGGAGCTGAAACTGCAGCAGCCGCTCCTTCATGTAGGCGGCATTCGTGGCCGATCCCGGCAGGGTCTTCTCCATCATCTGGTGGCAGGTTGCACAGCGATCAAACCGCCGCACACGTCGGTGGCTATAATCCTGCTCCAGGTCGTCGGACCAGTTATTGGAGATCTTCAGCGGCGTGTTGAATGCATCCACAATCGGCAATTCCAGCCAGCGCTTACCCAGCCAGTAATTCTCGACCCATCCGGCATGGCGTTCCTGGATGGCGGTGTCGAGCTGCTCCAGGCTCGCCCTGGCATCACTGACCGCCTTTTCCGCCTCTTGCTGACTGGCACTCGCCTGCTTGCGGATATCCTGCAGGTCGATACGCAACTTGCTGAAACCCTCGTAGTCAAGGTTCAGTGCTGTGACCTCCCCCTCGACCGAATCCGCCGTCGCCTTCAGTTGAGCAAGTACCTGCTGGCTTTTGGCGTCACGAATGGCCAGGCCATAATCCGCCTTCGCCTTATCCAGGTCGGCACTGCGGAACTTGCGATCATTCAGCAGCAGGTCCTCACGAAAGCGGACTTCCTGGATGACTGTTTCCATGGCACTGAAAACCAGCTCGCGGGTCTCTCTCCCCGCCCCCGCCCCCTGGTGGCTGGCAACCGCCTGCTGGAAATTTTCACGTGCCGCCTGGCTGATGTCCGGCTCGCTACCGGCCAGGGTTTCAAACTGGACCAGGAGCTTTTCGTCAATCGGAACCTCCGCTGAGACATGGGCCGCCTTCTCCAGTTCCGTGACCCTCTGCAGGTAGTCATTTTGCTCAAATGCCAGCTTGCGCCATTCGGTCATCATGACGTCGATGGTCCGACCCGTCCGCTGGTACTCTTTCCACTCCCGCTGGTGATCTGCCTTGAACATCCAGAGGGTCGACAGCAGCAGGACCACGCTGCTGATGCCAAAAATGACATGCAGCTTTTTCTGGCTTCGCCATGTTTGTTCGGTTGCTGGCATGGTCTGTTTTCTTTGCAACCCCGGGACATCCGGGAGACTAGAAGTTCAGGAAATACTCTGGGATTGAAATAAAATACTTGAGGTTGATCGTCCAGCGGAGAACCATCTTGATGGGCAACATGGTCATCATCAGGAACAGGTTGACCATCACCATGTATCGCAGGAACCCCATCCGCTTGTAATGCAGCCGAAATATTCCCATCCCGCGTATCATGCCGGCGATAGCTCGCGAGACCGGGTTGCGGCGTTTCTCCGGATCGATTTTTTCCACGATCCCGCCGATCACTACCAGCAGCGGCGGCATCACGACAAGGTAACCAGTGACAAGCAGGATGCCGGGAGCTTCGCGGTAGAGAATATAGAGGATCTTGGTGAACATGCCGGCATCGGCGGGCGCCATGGGCATACCGGTCCCCAGCAGGCCTATCCAGAAATATTGCGAGAGGTCGACATTGTTCAGTGCCTCAACCTTGTGCGGATCCCAGGTTTCATAGGTTCCGAAGAAATTCCAGTTTGGCCCGCGCAGGAAGGTCCCCATCACGATCAGCGTGACCCACATCACCAGGAAGCCAACCTGGAAAACAACGTAGGCGAATTTTCGCTGGTCAATCGTGTAGTACCCATTCCCGTCCTTGTTGTAGTCAATGAAGGGAATCGCCATGAGCCCAAAAAGGACCAGGCTGGGGAGTACCACGCCCGCCATCCAGGGATCAAAGTAAACCAGCATTTCCTGCAGCCCCAGGAAGTACCAGGGTGCCTTGGAGGGGTTGGGGGTCTTGACGGCGCTGGCGGGTTCTTCCAGTGGTGCCTGCAGGCCGATCGCCCAGACCAGAAGCAGGGCCGTCAGGGCCACCATGCAGATCAGTTCGGTGTAAACCAGGTCAGGCCAGACCAGGACCTTCTCATTCTCCTCGAGTTCCAGTGGTCCAAGCGGTTCCTCACCACGGGCAATCCGGTCCGGGTTCAGACGGAAGCGATCGTCATTCTTGACCGCCTTGCTGGCCGACAGCCAGGTAAAGAATCCAAGCAGGAAGACCATTGCCACGATCGGCACATTGTCTGGCTTGAGGACAATGGCGGCAAAATCAGCATCGGTCATCGACATGCCCATCAGCAGCAGGCTCAGGTTGAGCATCGCCCAGGCGACCATGGGTCGCACAAAGAACCGTCGCATCACGAACATCAGACCCAGTCCGACCAGGGACCCCACCGTGTAGACGGTGGGGTTCATAAAGCCGTCGATGGCATCACGAACCGACTGGGGAAGCGAGATCCAGCGGACCAGGTCGGCATTTCCACTCAGGGCCAGCGCCGACATGATCATCAACACTGCCGACGCCACCAGCCAGAAGATGGCTGCCCCGGTCCGCTTCAATTCCTTCCAGAGGTAAATCGCAGCGATCCCGTTCATCAGGGCCAGGCAGACATAATAGCTGCCCAGGAAACCCCGGATGCTGTTCAGGAATTCGGCTTCGGTAAGATGATGCATAACGTCTTGGTGTACGTCTAACCTGACAGCAGGCTAGAGAGGACCACTAATACCTCCATCCTTACGAATGCGCCAGAAGTGGATTGCCATCAACAGGGCCGCCGCAAGCGGGATGGCAATACAATGAAGCACGTAGAAACGGTTAAGCGTCTCCTCACCGACAAAGCGTGCACCGAGCAACCCAAAACGCGCATCGGAAGCGTTGGTAATCATGTCGATGCCACCCACGGTAAGCAGCTGGGCACCGGGCCCCTCGTGCCCCAGAAACGGAGTCGCCCGGGCCATGTTCGATCCAACCGTGATCGCCCAGATCGCCAGCTGATCCCAGGGGAGCAGGTAGCCTGTAAAGGAAAGGAGCAGGGTCAACAGCAGCAGGATCACGCCGATCACCCAGTTGAATTCCCGGGGTGGCTTGTAACTGCCGGTCAGGAAGACCCGGTACATGTGCAACCAGACCGTGATCACCATGGCATGTGCTGTCCAGCGATGCAATTCGCGCAGTATCCCCAGGGAGGTCACATCGCGCAGCGCCAGCATGTCCGTGTAAGCCCATTCAAGCGTCGGCCGATAATAGAACATCAGCAACACGCCCGTGATCGTTTCCACCAGGAAGAGGAAAAATGTCACCCCCCCCATGCACCAGGTGTAGCTCAACGCAATCCCCTGCTTCTTGACCGAGACAGGGTGCAGGTGCAGGAAGAAGTTGGTAAGCATCACCACGATCCGGTTCCGCCGGTCCGTGGGAGCAGGATGCCGGAAGATACTCTTCCAGATCTGCGAGTTGCGAATGATATCCCCAAGTGATGGCATGATTCTTACTCAGTATCCAGGATTACTTTCCTTGTCAGCCCGGCTTCCTAGACGTTCACATAGGATGCCGGATCCGCCCACTGACCGAGTTCCTCGTTAAACTTGCGGCTTTTATCTATTTCCAGTTGTCCATCGTCGGCCAGCCGAATGGCATACCTTTCCAGCGGCCGGGGTGCCGGTCCTTCAAAGTTGATTCCGTCCTTGTAAAAACCACTCCCGTGACAGGGACACTTGAACTTCTGTTCCCCCTCCAGCCAGTTGGGGGTACACCCCAGGTGAGTACAGACTGTCTTGAGGGCGTAAATCTGTGCAGCGCCATCGTACTCGTAACGCACAACCCAGATACCAAACTGGGCCTTGAATTTTGTTGCCACCTGGCCGGGCGCGAAGTCGTCGGGAAAACCGACCTTAAACTGGGTGGGCCGTTCGATCAGGATATTGGGGAACATGAACCGGGCCAGTCCCAGCAGCCAGAGCAGGTGCGTGACGGCCAGGGAGGTAAATCCAACAGCCAGCGACGAACCAAACAGGACCCCTCCCACGGTGGAGAAAAAACCACGACGATCACTGCCGGTCGCTGCGGTGGAATCCTCTGGCAGAACATAAGCCGGTTTTTCCGGCATCGGCGGTACCACGACCGCTTCCTTGGGACTTTTCTTGGGTTTCAGCTCCGGCGTCTCCTTGCCGGCATCCCGTGCCTGGTCATTCGTCATCGGGCCGGGCCGGTTTTCCTTGCGCGTTCCCAGCAGGCTGCCGCTGTCGCGTGGACCAGCGGATGTCGAGGCCGCGGGGGCAACGGCGGCCGGTTTCTTCGTGGCAGGGGGACTGGGGGCGGGATCGGGTTCCGCCCCAGCAGGGCTACTCCCCTCCTCACGAGCTGCAGCCAGCATCTCCTCGACCGACATCTCGCCGGCCGGCTTGGCAGGAGCCGCGGCAGGTTCCGCTACCTTCTCCCCGGCAGGTTCCGCCTCAGCAGGGCTACTCCCCTCCCCACGAGCTGCAGCCAGCATCTCCTCGACCGACATCTCGCCGGCTGGCTTGGCAGGGGCCGATTCGACCGGGGATTCCGCCGCAGCCTGCTCGTCCGGTTCTGGCGCAGCGGGTTCTTCGCCACCGTCTTGTTGACGAGCCGCTGCTAGAATCTCTTCAATGGAAGGTTCTTTGTTGTCGTCAGCCATCACGTCTCACGAGATCCATGGCGTACAAGCTCAACGCATGCCATCCATTTATAATCAAAAACCCATCGGACGCTCTGGACGGCCCGCCCGCTACCTGGAGAAAAAGAGATCCTTTTTCTTCGCCAAAAAAATCGCTTGTGATAGGTTTCACAAGCTTATTTCCCTAATTTGTAGTCCTTCGCCTTACCTTGTCAACTCCCCCATCCTGCTCTCTTTCTCAACTTCGACTCGCCAGCCGTGAGGACAACTCAGGTACCATTTCCCTCGCTCTTGGCTCTGCCAAAATTCCTGCCAGCGGGAGAGCAATTTGCCGACCTACCCCCTCTCGATTATGCACAGCCCGGTTGCCATAATACGGCCGTTCGCTGCAGCAAGGGTGAAGGACATCATCGCACAAGGAAGTCGGTTATGAAGGTCTTGGTTATCGGTGGTGGGGGGCGTGAGCACGCGCTCGCATGGAAGATCTCACAGAGTTCACGAGTCGACCAGGTCTTCGTGGCACCTGGGAATGCGGGGACGGCGGCGGAAGTAGAGAACATCCATATCCCGGCCGACGATTACGACCAGTTACTTCAGTTCGCCCTCCGCAACGAGGTCGGACTGACCGTGGTGGGACCGGAAATCCCGCTTGCCGACGGCCTTGTGGACCGCTTTGAACAGAGTGGCCTGCGCGTCTTCGGCCCCTCCCGTTCCGCCGCCCGGCTGGAAGGAAGCAAGGTCTTCTGCAAACAGGTCCTGATGGATGCCGGAATCCCAACAGCCAGCCACTCGGTTTTTCACTCCGCCGAAGAGGCCTTCCAGCACCTGGAAGATCGCTACCCGGATGCCAAGGAGAAGCTGCCATTGGTGGTCAAGGCGAATGGCCTGGCTGCGGGCAAGGGCGTCTTTGTCTGTAGTAGCCGGCAGGAGGTAGCGGAGGCGATCGAGCAGATCGCAAGAGAACGGGTTTTTGGAGATGCCGGCAACGAGTTTATTCTCGAGGAACGGCTGCAGGGCGAAGAGGTCAGCGTGCTGGCAATCACCGATGGACATGCCCTGGTGACACTTCCGCCCGCCCAGGACCACAAGGCAGCCTTTGACGGGGACACGGGCCCCAATACCGGTGGCATGGGAGCCTATAGCCCGGCCCCGCTGGTGGACAACGAATTACAGGGTTGGATCGAGGAACAGATCCTGGTCCCCACCATCCACGAAATGAACCGTGCCGGGAGTCCCTACAAGGGGATCCTGTACGCCGGCCTGATGATCACCCCTGCCGGCCCCCGGGTACTGGAATACAACGTCCGCTTTGGCGACCCGGAGTGCCAACCCCTGTTGATGCGTCTGCAGTCCGACCTGGTGGACCTGATCGAGGCCACGCTCGACGGACAGCTCGACCAGGTCGAGCCACCTCAATGGGACCCCCAGGCATCGGTCTGTGTGGTCATGGCCAGCGAGGGATACCCTGGCAGCTACGAGAAGGGGCACGTGATCGAGGGAATTGACGAGGCGGATGCGATGGACAAGGTCAAGGTATTCCACGCCGGAACCACTCTCCAGGAAGGACAGGTGGTCAACCATGGGGGCAGGGTGCTGGGAGTGACGGCACTGGGAGAGACCGTGGCCGCCGCTCAGGAGCACGCTTACAAGGCAATCGAGAAGATCCACTGGCAGGGCGCATGGTATCGCTCGGACATCGCCGACAAGGCAATTCGCACGCCGGCCCGTTAAACCGGCAGAAGTGGGCGGACGTCGGCAGGAGAGTGGGAGGGTCACGATGACCGAACAGGGAGCGGCCGGGTCCGCGGCAGACATCGAGTTGTCAACCGGGGTCCAGTTCCTCAAACACGTCGGGCCGCGCAGGGCCCCCCTGCTCCGCCGACTCGGGCTGGCAACTGCCGGGGACGTGCTTTTCTTTTTCCCCCGGAGCTACGAACAGCTGGGAGAACAGTGCCGGGTCGACCAGCTCGAGGAGGGGGCTGACGTGAGCATTGTCGGTACCGTGTCCCAGATCGATACCCGGCGGATTGGAAGGAGGCGACAGATGCTGATCGTCCAGGTCGACGACGGCAGCGGCCGGCTCTCCTGCACCTGGTTCAACCAGCCATTCATGCGGGCCAGATTTGAAGTCGGGCAGCGGGTGATGATCTCCGGGCAGGTCAAGCAACGTGACGGAACATGGGAAATCACGCATCCACGAACAATCCACCTGCAAGAGGATGAGGTACCACCGGACACAACCATCCTGCCTGTCTACTCGCTCACCGAGGGACTCTCTCAATTCCACCTGCGGCGGATCGTCTCGGACGTGGCACGCCAGCTCGGGCCGACCATCGAGGAAGTCTTTCCCGCTCGCCTGCTAGAGGAAAAAAAACTGCTGGCCATCGGGCCGGCACTGGAGCAGATCCATCATCCCCAGGAGATGGCAGAGGTCGAAGAGGCTCGATACCGGTTTGTCTACCAGGAGCTGCTGGCCCTGCAACTGGCACTGGCACTCCGCCGGTGGAGTCTTTCACGGGACCGCCTGGCCGCCGAACTTCCCGCGACCGAGAAGATCCACCAGCGCATCCTCGACCGGTTTCCATTCCAGCTGACCACACCCCAGCAGCGCGTGATCGCCGAGATCTCCTCCGACATGGGCCGGCAGATCCCCATGAACAGGCTGCTGCAGGGGGATGTCGGCAGCGGCAAGACCGTGGTTGCCGAGTACGCGATGTTGCTGGCCGTGGCTCACGGTTACCAGGCCATCCTGATGGCTCCCACCGAGATCCTGGCAATGCAACACCTGCGAACGCTCCAGCAGGACCTATCCCAGAGCCAGGTCCGGATCGCTTCACTGACCGGCTCCCTCTCCGCCGCCGACCGTCGGCAGACACTCTCCGGCCTGAAGGACGGGACCATCGACCTGGTCGTGGGCACACACGCGCTGGGCCACGAGGACGTCCAGTTCCAGGGGCTGGGGCTGGTGGTGATCGACGAGCAGCACAAGTTTGGCGTGCAGCAACGGGCGGTACTGAAGAAAACAGCGCTGGCGCCGCACTACCTGGTCATGACAGCGACCCCGATCCCGCGCACCGTCTCGATGGTCCTCTTCGGGGACCTGGAGGTGTCGCTGCTGGAGAGTGGACCGGCCCACCAGCAGCAGGTCCAGACCCGCCTGGCGGGCCCGGCCGAACGAACCGACTGGTGGGAGTTCTACCGGCAGACGCTGCGCGAGGGTCGCCAGGGGTACGTGATCACTCCCCTGGTGGATGCCAGCGATGACGCCCTGCTTGCAGGTGTTGAGCAGACCTACGAGGCACTGGCCAACGGGGAACTGGAGGAATTCCGCCTGGGACTGATCCACGGACGCCTTCCGGCCGAGGAGAAAAACAGGGTCATGCAGCAGTTCGCCGAGGGGACCATCCAGGTCCTTGTGGCGACCAGCGTGGTCGAGGTCGGGGTCAATGTACCCAATGCGACGATCATGACAATCGAGGATGGCCAGCAGTTCGGGCTGGCCCAGCTCCACCAGCTGAGGGGCCGTATCCGGCGTGGAAAGCACGAGGGGTTTCTCTGCGTGTTTGCCGATCCCGCCACGGAAGAATCCCACCAGCGCCTGGAAGCGCTGGTCGAGATGAACGACGGTTTCAAGCTGGCCGAGGTCGATTTTGAACTGCGTGGCCCCGGAGACCTTTTCAGCACCCGCCAGCACGGGCTTCCCCCTTTCCGCATTGCCCGCCTGCCGGTGGATTTCCCGATCCTGGAAGAAGCCCGCCAGGATGCTCGCGAGATGCTCCGGCAGGATCCGGGACTGCAGGATCCTGAGCGTGCCACGCTCCGCCGCCGCGTGCTGATCCGTTACGGGGATGTCCTGGATCTTGGTGACGTGGGTTAGCCGATAGCGGCCTAGAGGTACTTCTGGTAAGCCGCTACGGCCAGCTCGTCACAGCGTTCGTTTTCCGGATGGCCGGAATGCCCGGCAACACGCTCGTAGCGGACCTGGTGTTGTCCAAGCAGGGCGTCAAGTCTCCGCCAGTGTTGCTCGTTCTTGATCGGCACGAGGCGATTCTTTTCCTTCCGCTTCCAGCCGTTCTTCTTCCAGCGAGTGAGCCACTCACTGATCCCCTTGCCGACATAGACGCTGTCGGTGAACAGCACAACCGAGCAGGAGTGCTTGAGCGTCCCCAGTCCCTGGATCACCGCTTCGAGTTCCATCCGGTTATTGGTCGTCTCCGCCTCTCCCCCGGACGACTCTTTTTTCTTACCACTGGGAAGATGGTACAGGACATAAGCCCAGCCTCCCGGACCGGGGTTCCCACTACAACCGCCATCGGTAAAAAGATGAACGGTCGCCTCATTGGTCCCGGTCGCCATGCTCACCTGCCTGCCCATTCTCGTCGTTATCTTCAGCCCTGTTCCACGCCTGCTTCTTCGATGGAGGACGGTTCGTCATCGACGTTCTTTCCCGTTTCAACCGAGAAAGAGGCCTGCGAGCGAGTCAATTCTTCCAGTCGTTGATTGAGATCCGACTCGAGCGGCGCTCTTTCCGGCCCCACCCAGGGGAGGACCACGGTAAACGTGCTTCCCTTGCCAAGTTCGCTCTCGAACATCACTTCCCCTCCCAGCAGCTTGCAGAGTTCCTGGACAATCGACAACCCCAGCCCGGTCCCCATGTACTCGCGAGCCAGGTTGTCAGTGTGGGTGGTCGCGGTCCCCTGCCGGAACTTCTCAAAAACAACGTCCCGGTCCTCCTCGGCAATACCAACCCCGGTATCGGCCACCGAGATCGACAGCGTCTGGTCTTCCTCGAGACCGGCGGTAACCGTAATCCGTCCTCCTTCCGGCGTGAATTTCACGGCATTGGAGAGCAGGTTCGTGAGAATCTGCTGGATCTTCGTCTGGTCCTGGTAAACCGGCCGATCCACTTTTTCCACGACCACGTCCAGGTCGATGTTCTTCTCATCACTCAAGGTGCGAACCAGGTCGCACTGGGCCTGAACGATCACTTCCAGGGAGAACTCGCTTGGCCTGACCTCCATCTTGCCGGCCTCGATCTTTGCCAGGTCGAGAATATCGTTAATCATCTCCAGCAGGACACGCCCCGAGTTCTGGATATTCTCGGTATAACGCTTCTGCTGTCCCGACAGTTCAGGGATCCCATGCAGCACTTCGGAGAAACCAATGATACTGTTAAGAGGCGTCCGTAGCTCGTGGCTCATGTTTGCCAGGAAATCATCCTTCAGGCGATTCAGCTCGTAAAGTCGCATCGTCAGCTGGGCCATCTGGTCGACCTTGTTATCCAGGTCCTGGTTGACATCCTGGAGCTCGTTCTGCGTTTCGGTAAGGCTCCGCAGCATGAGATTGAAAGAGACTGCCAGATCCTCAAACTCGTCATTCGTTTCAATCGTTGCACGCTGCTCCAGATCCCCATCACGAACCGCATCGGAGACGTTCCGCAAGTGCTTCAGCGGCTTGACGACCAGGACCCGGATGATGATGTAGAGTACCACCATGGCAATGAAGATGGTCAGGATCGCCACGGAAATCAGGATGGCCCTGACCCGGTTGATCGCCTTGCGGGTCTCATCAAAGGGGATCACGATCTTGACCACCGTAAAGGGTGCCGCGTTACCCTGCAGCGAGGCCCCTTCCGAATGGGCCTCCACACCGGCGTCAATCAATGCCAGATGGCAGGCATAACAGGTCCGGCCCCAGTAGATCGGTTCATAGTAGTGATACTCGTTCTTCCCCGGGAGTCGCCGCTCGGCATTGACAGGCAGGAGATCGCCACTGGGCGGGACCTGGTCCTGCTGCGGCTCCTGCGATTTCATCTGCTGCTTGAGATGGCTGATAATCAGCGCCTCATCGGCATCGGCCGGAGGCATCACATCCCTTCCCAGTCGAACCGGGCGCGCATCCCCGTCCAGGGCCAGGATGCTCGATTCATAGTCCTGGTGCTGCTGCAGGTCGGCCAGCAGGTCCTTGGCAAGTTTCTTGTACTCATCACGATCCTCCCAGTAATCGATATGGGAACGGAGCAGGATCATGTCGACCAGGTCACGGCCCTTGCCCTGGGTATTCTTCATCACCAGCTTGTATGTCTCGCCTTCCACGAAAAAGAAAGCACCGCCGATGAGCAGTCCCAGGCAGCAGACAAAAAAGACCCGGCATTTCCGTTCCAGGCTGGTTTCACCCAGCACACGAGTGGCAAGATTCCTGCGGGGATTTCGCTGCCCCGGATTCCCGGAGACAGTGTCGGTGTTGGACGGCCGATATGCCATGAAGCACCGCCTGGAGGCAGGAGAAAATACTTGTCACCGCTTATTTTATGGACTCCGGACACCGTGAACTAGGGCAAGCTGGAGCGATCCATGCTTAAAGCAACGACATCGGGTCGACGTCGACCACCCATTGGATTCCGGGAGGGTTCCGTTCCTGCTGGACAAGCTGCCTGAGTTCATCCTGGAGTTGCCCTGGCTGTTCGCTTATGAGCAGTGCGTGAAACCGGTACTTGTCCCGCAGGCGAGTAATCGGGGCCGGGGCCGGCCCCAGCGTCCGCATTGCTTCCGGATCGCCCGTCCGTTCTTTCACCTGGTCCACCAGGAACTGGGCATATTCCGCTGTCCGCTGCTCATCCTCCCCTCGCACGATCAACCGCACCACGGAGGAAAAGGGAGGGAAACCGAATCCCTCACGGGCAGGAAGTTCCTGTTCCGTAAAGGCTTCAAATTCCTGACGGACTGCCGCCTGGATGGCAGGGTGACCGGGGGAAAAAGTCTGTACCAGGACCCGGCCACCAAGATCTCCCCGGCCGGTGCGACCGGCCACCTGCGTGACCAGCTGAAAGGTCCTTTCTGCTGCTCGGAAATCAGGGAAGTGGAGGGAGGTATCCGCATTGACCACGCCGACCAGCGTGACACCGGGAAAATCCAGCCCCTTGGCAATCATCTGTGTCCCCACCAGGATTCTCACTTCGCCGTCCCGGAAACGGGCCAGTGCCTGCTCATGGCTGTTGGGTTTCCGCATCGTATCACTATCCATTCGCAAGCACGGGATGCCGGCAAAACGGGCCCGTACTTCCGCCTCCAGTCGCTGTGTCCCCTGGCCCGCGTAGCGGATGGAGTCGGCCCTGCAGTCCGGACAGTTCGTCGGCGCGATCGATTCATGGTCACAGTAGTGACAGACCGCCCGCTCTCCCCCCCCTGCCGACGGACGGTGATGGGTCAGGGCCACGTCACACTGGGGACAGCGGACGACGTTACCACAGGCAGGACACTGGATACTCGTGGAAAAACCCCTGCGATTGAGAAGCAGAATCACCTGGCCTTCCTGGTCAAGCGTCTGCCGCATTGCATGGTAAAGTGGCTGGCTGATGGCACCACGGGATCCCTTGCGGCCATACTCGTTTCGCAGGTCGATCGTGGCAACGTCCGGCAACGGACGCCCCAGCACCCTGCGAGGAAGCTGGACAAGCTGGGCATGGCCCGTCACGGTCTGTTGCCAACTCTCCAGGGAGGGGGTCGCTGAGCCAAGGACAAGAGGAATCCCCTCCAGCTTCGAACGCTGCCTGGCGACATCCCGGGCATGGTAACGAGGAACCGTCTCCTGCTTGAAGGTCGGTTCGTGCTCCTCGTCCAGGACAATCAGGCCCAGCCGGGGCACCGGGGCAAATACCGCGCTACGCGCCCCCACCACAACCTGGACCTCCCCGCTGGCAATCCGTCGCCAGTGCCAGTGGCGTTCACTGTTACTGAGGTGACTATGGAGGACCGCGACCTGGTCAAAGCGACAGCGGAAGCGATGACGGGTCTGGGGAGTCAGGCTTATTTCGGGAACCAGGACGATCGCCTGGCGACCATCCCGGACAACCTGCTCGATCGCCTGGATATAGACCTCTGTCTTGCCACTGCCGGTAACGCCATGGAGCAGCACGGTCTGCTGCTGGCCGGACCGCTGGGCCTGGAGGATTTCCCCCAGGGCCGCCTTCTGGTCGTCGTTCAAATCCAGCGGCAACTCCCGGCCTGCCACCTGCTCGGAGAGATCCCCCTGGTAAATACGGCGCTGGCTGGCAACCAGCAGGCCTTTTTTCTCCAGTGATTTGAGCGGTGCCAGCGTGCACCCGGCCTGCTCGGCAAGCTGCCGGGCCGGGATCGGCTGATCCTGGCCGGCTGCCAGCTCGATCACCTGGCGCTGCTTGGGGGGCAGCTTGATCTGCTCAAGCTGGGCCGCCAGATCATCGGCCGGCTGGTAAAATATGACCTTCCGTGTCCCTGCCGAGGAACGGACCCCGGCCGGCACCACGGCTTCCAGCACCTGCCCCCAGCTGGCGATATAGTAGTCCGCCATCCAGCGGGTCAGTTCCAGCATGCGTGTCGAGAGCAACGGCTGGTCATCGATCACCGAATCAATCGGCTTGAGTTTCCAGGGGGATTCTGGATCCGGCTCTCCCACCTGCACGCAGTAACCGGTGATCATGCGGTTTCCTCGGCCCAGCGGTACTCGCACCCGCTGTCCCGGGGAAATGGTCTCCTGAAACTGGGGAGGGACCAGGTAATCGAAAGGACCACCGGGAGCTTCGGAAAAAACGACTGTCGCCGCCAGTCCCGGAACAGGACCACCGGGATCGGCCGCCTCGTCCTCCGGGTCATCAAAAAACAGGGGCTGGTATTCGTTCATCGAAAGGCAAGGTGCTCCTGGCCTGGTGCTCCATTGCGAAACCAAAAAGTCCTTCTTCCCAGGCCCGGTGGCCTGACCGCATGCGGATCGTTACGATAGCAATCAAGAGGGCTCTCTGGCAAGCAAGCGGCTGTGGGAATAGATAGGATGTTCCCGGTAGCCAATCATAGACTCTCAACGCTCAGACAGGAATTCTCATGCGGATAGGTATCCTGGGCGGGTCATTTGACCCCATCCACTACGGGCACCTGTTGCTGGCGGAGGTCTGCCTGGAACAGATACCGCTGGACGAGGTCTTGTTTATCCCGGCGGCTACTGCGCCACACAAGAGTGATGCAACCGGGGCCTCCCCCCAGCAACGCATGGAGATGGTGGAACTGGCCATCGCCGGACATCCTGCCTTCCGATGCTCCCCTGTCGAGATTGAGCGGGGAGGCCTGAGCTATACCGTGGACACCCTGGCCGATATGAAGACGACGCATCCCCAGGCAACGCTCTACCTGTTGATGGGAGCCGACTCGCTCAGGGACCTGCCTTCCTGGCGAGACCCGGGCCGGATCCTGGAACTGGCTGTCCCTGCCGTCGCTGCCCGGCCCGGTCAGCCAGCTGTCAATTTCCAGCACCTTCGACCACTGGCCTCGGAAGAACAACTTGACCAGGCTCGCCAGGCTGTTGTCCAGATGCCCCAGCTGGACCTTTCCAGTCGCGATCTGCGAGAGCGAACAGCCCACCGGCAAAGCCTCCGTTTCCGAACTCCACGGGCCGTCGAGCAGTATATCGCCAGCCACGAACTCTACGTGAAAACAGACTGACCGGTATCAGCCGACCTTGCCGATTCCCCAGAGTTTGCGGAGTGGGACAGGCAATTCAATCAGATGAATGGCGGGATCCTGGCAGAGTACATCCGCCACGCTCTCCAGCTGTTCCAGCGGATTATCTGCAACGTCCAGAAAAATCCACTTCTTTCCCCCGAATTCACAACCCCCGCCGCCGGTTCCTCCAAGCCACTCCTCGCGAATCTCGTATCCCATCATGCGCGCCGTTTCCGTGGCCTGGTGCAATATCGCTACCGTATTCAATTCCATGCCCTCAAAAACCACCTCTTTATCCATCATTTTCTCAATGCCCGGGGATTATAGCCCCTTGGATTTGAGTTCCCAAGATCGCTTTTCCGATAATTAACATGCACCTAACCCCTTAATTGACAACATGTTAAGAGAAACGCATCGGGCAAGACAGAGTAAACATAAGGGATACGGTAAGCAAGTTAAGATATTCAGCCTGTAACTAGTTTTCCAGATCGGGTCGTGTGGCATCGATGGCCGAATCGAAAAACAAGAAATCCGAAAGCAAGAGCGACCTGCGAGACCAGGTCGACCAGTTGCAAAAGCAGCTTGTCAACGCGCAAAAAATGACGGCGCTTGGTGAGCTGGTAAGCACGACCACGCACGAGTTCAACAACGTGCTGATGACGATCATGAACTATGCCAAGATGGGACTCCGCCACGATGACAAGGAGACCCGTGACAAGGCGCTCGACAAGATCCTCAAGGCAAGCGAACGGGCAGCACAAATCACCAATGCGGTGCTGGGCATGGCCCGCAACCGGTCGGATGAGCTGGAAGCGACCAACCTGGGACAGATCTTCGAGGAATCGCTGGTTCTGCTTGAACGGGAAATGACCAAGTACCGTATCCACGTGGAAAAGCAGTTTGACAATGTTCCCGAAGCGATGGCCAACGGGAACCAGATCCAGCAGGTCTTGATTAACCTGCTGATCAATGCCCGCCAGGCAATGCCGGAGGGAGGAACTGTCCTGCTGAAACTTTCCCACGATCCAGACCAGGGGATGGTGGTAATGACGGTTCGGGATTCCGGATCCGGAATTCCCCAGGACAAGCTGCCGAAAATCTTTGATCGCTTTTACAGCACCAAGGAAGGCCCCGACGAGAGTGGCAAGGGAGGAACCGGACTGGGACTCTCTGCCTGCCGTAATATCATCGAAGCCCACCAGGGTCGGATCCGCGTGGAGAGCAGCGTCGGCAAGGGAACCCAGTTCACGATCATGCTGCCTGCGGCCGGCACGACTCCCAAGGCAGCTGCCTGAGATCCCCGGCGCCCAGAGGATAAGAGGATACTCAAGGGGCCACGGTCGGCATCGGTTCCGAGGGGGCCGACATTCTCTCCTGAAGCTGAAACAGGATTGCCTGTTCCAGGGCCGGGTTTCGCCCGATCGGTATCCAGCCCAGCCGGTCCGGCCGGTTTTCTCTCTGCTTGTCCGGTCGTGTCAGGGAACCATCGTGCCGAAGCGTCGCTCCGCCGACCGTGGCGAACTCGGGACGGTCCACGTCCTCCAGTTCCCGGTAAACTGCCACATCAATCTTGAAACCATCCGCCACTGGAATCACTCGCACCACGGCCCTCTGGCGAATCGACTGGTAAGTCGCATGCCGGTTATGGTATCCGGGAATGGAATCCTGACGCCACGGTTCAAGCGATGTCGCAGCTGGTGCCGGAGCGGTATCGATCCGCCCCTCGGTCAACACGGTCCCCACCAGCCGGACCCGCTCTTCAACAGCGATGCGAAAATAGTCATCCAGGGTGTCCACCAGCTGACCCCAGACCAACTCCCGGTCCTGGATCGGGAGGACCATCGGGTTTTCCAGCCGTGGACCGGTAAAACCATCCCCTCCCAGTTCCTCGACGTTCCCCGGACCCTGGTCTGCAAGCTTCCAGATATCGGGGGCCAGGCAGCCTGGCAGCATCATGGCCACCAGGACCACCGACCAACTGGCTGACTGGATCGAAAAATAAGACATCTTTCTTGACCGGGAGAACTCCCGGGTTTCTGACTCGAAACGGGGCGGTAGTGTGTCAAAAGCTGCCCCAGGCGGCAAGGTCAAGTGGAACACGCAAAACAATTTCACGATACTATAAATCAAAATTCAGGTTGAACCGGAGGGAACCGGAACCAGGCTCGTGACGTCTATTAATCCATGAGGAAAAACACCTGGCAAGTCAACCCAGGGACCCGAAACCAAATTCACCTTGCGGAGGCACATTCGATGGTCAGCATGACCCGGGGACAAGAAAACGGACACATCGCTCTCCAACAGAACATGGTGCAGCTTGTGATTCTGCTGGCAATCCTGCTGACCACCCCCCTTGCCACCATGGGCCAGGGACTGCTGGTCGATGTCCATCCGGACCATCATTTTCGTATCCCCCGACCGATCATTCACCCTCCCCATCCACCACGGCCCCCGGTTCCCCCGCCGTCCTCCTACCGCATCAAGCAGCTGGAGCTGAATGCCACGATCAGTGACCAGGTCGCCCGGGTCCAGGTCTCCCAGACGTTCGTGAATACCGGGCCACGGACAATGGAAGTCTGCTTCATGTTCCCCATCCCCCATGACAGCGCGATTGATCGCCTGACACTGCTTGTCGATGGCAAGGAATTTGATGGCACGTTGCTTGACCGGGAGGAAGCTCGCCGTATCTACGAGGGCTACATCCGACGCAACCGGGACCCAGCTCTCCTGGAGTGGATGGGAAGCGGCATGTTCAAGACCAGTGTCTTTCCGGTACCGGCCGGGGCAGAACGCACGGTCACGCTTCGTTACAGCCAGGTCTGCCCTCGGATCGGTGGCCTCACCGAATTACTGCTTCCGCTGAGCACTGCCAAGTACACATCCAAGCCGGTCGAGAAACTGGCCATCCGTGTCTCGCTCAAGAGCGACGTGGCGATCAAGAACATCTATAGTCCCAGCCACGCCCTGGAGATCAAGCGAACGGGCCCTCGCCAGGCGACCGTGCAGTCGATCCAGAACCATGTCATCCCGGGAAGTGATTTCCGACTGATGTATGACGTCGGTGACAAGGCCGTGGCTGCCAGCCTGGTCTCTTACCGGCCGGTGGAAAAAGAGGACGGTTATTTCATGCTGCTGGTCAGCCCGGAGATCCAGTCGGCAGTCGACAGGACGATCCGCAAGAACGTTGTCTTCGTGGTCGACCGGTCCGGCAGCATGAGTGGTACAAAAATCGAGCAGGCCAAGGGAGCCCTCCGCTTCGTACTCAACAATCTCAACAAGGGGGATCTCTTTAACATCGTCGCCTACGATACGGAGATCGAGAGTTTTCAGCCCGAGATGCAGCGTTATGGTGACAACACGCGCAAGCAGGCTCTCGGTTTTGTCGAAGGGATTCACGCCGGTGGCAGCACCAATATTGACGGGGCGCTGACGGCAGCCCTGGACATGCTCAAGGATGACCAGGACCCCAGTTACGTGATCTTCCTCACCGACGGGCTCCCCACGGCAGGCCAGACCAACGCCAACGCGATCGTGGCCAATGCAACAAAACACAATGCCGTACGGGCGAGGATCTTCAATTTTGGCGTCGGCTATGACGTCAACAGCCGTCTCCTGGACAAGCTGGCCCGCGAGTGTTTTGGCCAGAGCCAGTATGTCCGCCCGGACGAGGATATCGAGGCGCAGGTAAGTCGGCTGTACGAGCGCATCGGTGCCCCGGCCATGACCGACATTGCCATTCACTATGACATCGATGGGCTGGGGGTCGAAAGAGGAGCGGTGACCAGCCGCGTCTACCCACGAGATGCCTATGACCTGTTCGCCGGTGACCAGCTTGTGCTTGTCGGTCGCTACAAGCACTCCGGTGCCGTCAAGTTAACTGTCGAGGGCAAGGTAGGAGGCGACAAGGAGAAATTCCAGTTCACCGGGACACTGGTGAAACATTCCCCGGACAGTTCCCGGGGTTACGTGGAACGGCTCTGGGCGATGAGACGGATCGGTGAGATCATCGACAAGATTGACCTGGAAGGCCGAAACGAGGAACTGGTGGATGAACTGATTGCCCTTTCCAAGCGGCACGGTATTCTCACCCCCTACACTTCCTTCCTTGCCGATGACACGGGTGGCCCGGTCGAACAAGCCCGTGGGCGCGAGCTTACCAACGAGGCCCTTGACCAGCTCTCCGCAGCGCCGGGAGGCAAATCCGGGGTTGTGCAGCGTGCTGCCAAGGCAGCCCTGCAGCGTGGGAACGCAGCCGGATTCGGCGGGGGTGGTGCCAGGGTCCTGGACCTGGCAAGTGACAAGGAAGTGACACTTCAGACGGTTCAGAACGTGCGATCCAAGACCTTTTTCCAACGCAATGGCATCTGGGAGGACTCGACGATCACCAAGAAACAGAAAAAGGAGATGATCGAAATCAAGCGGTACAGCGCCGAGTACTTCCGCCTGGCGCGTGACCTCGGCACCGATGCATCCCACTACCTTGCCCTGGAAGGGACCGTGACGGTGGTCATCCAGGGACAGGCCTACCAGTTGAAGGACTAGGGCCTCCCGGGAGACTAACCGCGGTAACCCTCGGCACCAATCCGTGTACGGAAGAGATCGAAACTGTCCCTGAATTCATCCCTCGATGAATGGACATGCTCGGCCTCGGTAATGAACTGGATATCGTCACGGCGTGGTACTCCGTAAGACTCCAGGATCTCTTCAAAGCGGTCCAGCGGATCCCCGTAAACGAGCAGGATCTTGTGCTCGTCAAACTGGACTTCCTGTTGTTGTGACGGGTTGAGTACGGCGATCCCACTACACCCGTCGTTGGTCAGCAGGTCCTCATAATCCCAGAGCACGCTCTTGAGAACAGGCATGTCGATGTGCTCACGGTACAGATCATCATGCTCTCCCACCCTGCAGTGATGGCTCGTTTCCAGCACCATGTCCACGATATTTCCAAGCGGACCCAGCAGATCCATGAAAAGTTCAAAGAGAATCTCCTCGGAGGCCGCTGCCGTTAACATCGGAACCTCGGCACCGGATTCCCGGTCCCGGAAACTCTCCCTGCGGTATCCCTGCTGTGGAATCACCTGCAGACCATAGGAAGGTCGCACGGCGCCGGTCAACTGAAAATCACCGTAACAATCAACCTCCAGGTGGGCTTCCATCTCCCTTGGAGACAGTGCCTGCAGGTCATTCTCTTGCCCAGCACCTATGGACTGTTCGCCCATCTCACCCGTGAAAATACGCTTCAGAAAACTCATGACAACTCACTGCCCCTGGGGGCCAAAGAACAAGAACGGTGGATCGATCGGCCGGCCTGGCCAGCGGTGATCTACCCAAACCTAGGTCACGAAATAGACAAAGCAAAAATGACTGGGGAAAACCGGGAGCCCGTGGTGTTTATCCAGTCCGAACAAGCGTTACAGCCGGGATGTTCGTTTTTCCAGCAGGCGGGATACGGCGTTTTGCTACAATCCCTGCACCTGGAATCATTTCCCGCCGGAAAAACTATCGTGGATCGTTCTCTCACCTCCTGGCTTCTCGCGCTCATGACAGCACTCTGGCTCCCCGGCTGCCGGCAGCACCAGGCAGTTCAGGATCTCCAGGAACCTGCTGGTGAACAGTGGTTTCTGGTCCTGCTCAATGGTGAACGAATTGGCTGGGGGCACCAGAGCGAGGAGAGAATCCAGCGGGACGGGACACCACTGGTGGTCACACGGCAACAGGTCCAGATGGCAATCCGCCGCGGGGAGGAAATTACCCGGCAGCAGCTGCAACTGGAAACCACCACCACCGTGTCGGGGGAACTGAGGGATTTTTCCCAAACCGAGACCAGCGGACCCTCCACAACGACCACCACCGGCAGTCTGGTACCCGGCGGTCTCTCGATAGAACGTGGAACAACAACGACGACGATCCCCTGGAATCCGGAACAGGGTGGTTTCTTTTCGGTCACCCGAAGCCTGCTCCAGTCCCCGCTCCATGCGGGTGAAACACGAACCGTGACGGAACTGACACCCCAGGTCCTGCAGGCAAGTAACGTGGTGCTGACGGCCCTCAAGGAAGAGTCGATCGTCACTCCTGGCGGGATCAAGCAGCTTCTCAAGGTACGGCGCACGGATCCGCTCCCGACCGGCGAACTGGTGAGCTGGATGTGGATAGACAGCCAGGGTACGGTCCACGCGGTTCGCATCGAGGGAATCGAGCTCTGGCAATTCCTGGCAACCCGGGAGCTCGCCGAGCAACCCCTGGAAGACCCATCCGGGGACCTGCTTGGCGCGCTGATGGTACCGGTCAACCAGCCCCTGGAGAATCCCCGGCAGGCTCGCCAGGTCCGTTACCAGCTGCACCTGGAAAGGCCGGTGACCCCCGCACTCTCCAACGACAGCTTCCAGACTGTCACCAGGCTGGACCGGCAGACCTACCAGATCGATGTTCACCCCCCGGGCCCCGCGTCTGTCCTCGAGCAGCAGCCACTGGAACCAGACGACGGGCACCTTGCTTCCAGCGCGATGATCCAGAGCGGGGATCCCGCCATCAGCAGGCAGGCAGCACGTATTCTCCCGGAAACGGAAGACCGCTGGCAACTTGCACTCGCCCTGGAAAAACATGTTCATATGCTGATCGACAGGAAGGACTACTCGCAGGCTTTTGCCTCCGCCCTGGATGTCCTTGAATCCAGACAGGGCGACTGTACCGAGCATGCCGTCCTGCTTGCAGCGCTCTGTCGCGCTCGAGAGATCCCCACCCGGATCGCGGTCGGGCTGGTCTATGTCCCTGGAAATTCACCGGGATATGGCTATCACATGTGGAACGAGGTCTGGATCGGCGACCGCTGGATCGGACTCGATGCAACAGCCGCAGGGGGCAGAACCGGCGCCGACAGGATCAAGATCCTCGACACCCGTCTTGGGGATGCGGAGGCCCACCTGCCACTTGCTTCGCTCCTCTCCTGGATCGGACAGGGGCGACTGGAGATCCTCGCTGCCCGTTAGGCCTGCTGCCGGAAAAATCAGGCCAGGAAAGTCTCGGCATAACGAAGCAGCGGATCGATCGTCTCGTGCTGGATCCGGTGTGGAGGTTCCCAGTCAAACCAGCAGTGACTGTCGTGCTCGCTGACCTGGACCTCGACCGGGGTTTCCAGCCAGGCGAGGTAGATCACGAGGCTTTTGCTGGCCATCTGCGAGGGTTGTTGCCGGTCCGGCACCGGGTAGTTGAGCTGAAATTCAAAGCCCTCCACGATCGAGATCTGACCGGCCGTGATACCGGTTTCCTCTTCCAGTTCCCTGAGGGCAGACTCCGCCGGGGTTTCACCTGGATCGACATGTCCCTTGGGCAGGTCCCAGCGATCCGGGTGCCGAAGCAGCAGGAAGGAGAGACGCGGCTCCCGGCGAAGAACCAGGAATCCTGTCGACATCACCTCTCGCATCATCCATCTCCCGCCAGAGGATTCCCTCACCGTTACCTGGGCAGGTGGAAGTTGGCGATAAACAGCTGGCTGGTATGCTGCTCGGTCCGCGTGCTGGTCCACATCAGCTTCTTTCCATCCGGAGAAAAGACCGGCAGCACATCACCCGCAGCATCATCGGTCACACGAACCGGCGGATGGCCATGGAAACGCCCGTCTCGAATCTCGTACTTCATCAGCCAGAGATCGTAATTGGGACGGGCGGTGGGATCGGAATGGTCCGCCCCGGTCCAGATAATGTATGGCTCATGCGGGTGCCAGTACGGTGCCCAGTTGACACCGTTGGTCTCGGTCAGTGCCACCTCGTTGGTCCCGTCGATCCCGATCACGTGAATCTGCAGGTACTCTGCCTTCTTTCGATCACTGCGAAAAATGACCCATTTCCCATCGGGCGAGATAAAGGGTCCTCCATCATAGCCCTCGGCATTGGTCAGCTGGCGGACATCGCTGCCATCGGAGTTCATCACGTAGAGATCGGGGTCCCCGTCGCGGGTGCTACAGAAAGCAATCGTCTTGCCGTCCCGTGAGTAGGCACCCTCGGCATCATACCCCGGCTCGCTGGTCAGCCGGCGAAGCAGGTTGCCATCCAGGTCCGTCTCGAAAATATCCATGTGTGGATCAAACGGCCAGCTATACCGCCTGCGGACGCCCGCCTTGCGATCCTCTTCCAGCTGCTTCCGTACCTTCTCCTCGGTCGCGGCGAGCTGCGGATCAAGATGGCTGGAGGCAAACAGGCTCCGCCTGCCCTCGGGCGAAAAGTAGCTGCAGGTGGTGCGCCCCCGGCCGGTACTGAGCAGCCGCGGGGTGCCGCCTTTAAGCGGTTGCGTGTAGATCTGGTAAATCGGGTTCCCGTCCCGGACCGCCTGGTAGATGATCTTCTTCCCGTCCGGGGAGAAATACCCCTCCCCTGCCTTGGCAAAGCCCGAGGTCACCTGCCGGACGTTCTTGAGATACGTCGACTCGACAGATTTCCCCTTCTCCTGGGAAGAAACTTCCGGAGCGAGAATGAATAAAATGGCACACGCGATCATCAGGCTGGTCAATTTCACGGGGATCGTTCCTTTCCTCTAGATCCTGTCGTTACTTCACAAGTTCAAGCTTACCAGCTTCTCTCTCCCCCATTTGTACTTACAATAGCCTGCGGTCGACAAGCGGGCCGAAGCAGGAAGATCTCCCCACCAGTGAAATACCATGAAAATCTATACCAAGACCGGCGATGAGGGAGAGACCGGCCTGTTTGCCGGGGGCCGCGTCCCCAAGGATGACCCCCGGATCGAGGCCTTTGGCACGGTCGACGAATTAAACGCGATCCTGGGGATGGCGATCGCCACGGAACCGGGCCAGGATCTCTCTCCCCTGCTGTCGCGGCTGCAGAATGAGTTATTCGCCGTGGGGGCACAGCTTGCCACCCCCCAGCCGGATCAGCATGGCACCGAGATGATTGAACCCTCCCACGTCGAGGCCCTGGAGAGAGACATCGACCAGTACCAGGAACAGCTCCCGGAGCTAAAACAGTTCATCCTGCCGGGCGGCTGCCCGGCGGCGGCGATGTTACATTGTGCCCGTACCGTCTGCCGACGGGCCGAGCGACACGTGGTGACCCTGCTGCGGTCCGATGCAAACACCGCTTCTGCCTGCCTGCTGACCTACCTGAACCGGCTCGGGGATCTGCTCTTTGTGCTCGGGCGGGCGGCAAATCAGCAGGCCGGCCACGGCGAAACACCCTGGCCGGGGCTCTCGGGTACCAGGGAATAAAACGGGACATTATCTGGGAGTTTACTTTCTGGATCAGACTCGATACTCTTTACACAGTCATACGAGACTCCACGTGGATTCGCGAGGGTTGGCGGTGGCGAGGTAAATTGCGTAACGGGAATCCTGGCACGTGCCAACAGCCAGCCGATCACTTCCCGTGGCGGTGCGTTGTTTCCCATTGTCCTGGCACCCGGCAATTCCTTGGAAACACCCGTCTCTCAAGCTATAGGCTTTTTGTCATGCGTCATCTTCTCTCCCTGTCGATTCTTTCCCTGCTGTTGCTGGGGACGTTTTCCGCTCCCTCGGTGGATGCCCAGGAAGGAACCGACGGTGCCAAGCAGGCTACTCTAACTGTTCCTACCAAGACGGCTGCAGAGGATGGAGAACAACCGGACAGTGATGACAAGGGCGAGATCAACACCGGGGACAATGCCTGGATCCTTGTCTGTAGTGCGCTGGTTCTTTTCATGACCGCCCCGGGACTGGCGATGTTTTACGGGGGCCTGGTACGCCGCAAGAATATTCTTGGTGTGCTGATGCAGTGCGTTTTCCTGATGGGCCTGATGACCGTTGTCTGGAGCCTGGTGGGCTACAGCCTCTGCTTTGGTGGCGACGGGCCCGTGATAGGAAACCTGGATCACCTGCTGATGAAAGACGTTCAGCTGGGCTGGAACGAGGGACCCGCCCTTTCCGGGGCAGTGATCCATATGGAGGGAACAATTCCACGACTGACCCACATGCTCTTCCAGGGGATGTTCTTCATCATTACCCCGGCGCTGATCTGTGGGGCCTTTGCCGAGCGAATGAAATTCAGCACGATGGCTGTTTTCATGGTGCTCTGGGGAATACTCGTCTACTGCCCGCTCTGCCACATGTTCTGGGACGGCGGGCTGCTTTCCAGCTGGGGAGCCCAGGATTTTGCCGGGGGGGCCGTCGTGCATATCAGTTCAGGCTGCGCGGCACTGGTCTGCGTACTGATGATCGGC
This sequence comes from uncultured Pirellulaceae bacterium, assembly GCA_964476375.1. GTDB lineage: Bacteria > Planctomycetota > Planctomycetia > Pirellulales > Pirellulaceae > SAT2750. Next base: position 30,456 of record CAYYZW010000155.1, on the reverse strand, counting down.
CAGCGACTGGGGCACGGAAGCGATCCGATGCCGCCGCATAACCTGACCTATACCGCCATTGGGACCGCGATGCTCTGGTTTGGCTGGTTCGGTTTCAATGCCGGCAGCGCCCTGGCCGCCAACGGCCTGGCTGCCAGTGCCTTTGCCGCCACACATTTTTCCGCCGCCGCCGGCACGCTCGCCTGGCCATGCATCGAGTGGTACAAGGACGGCAAGCCAACCGTCCTGGGCGCCTGCTCCGGAGCGATCGCGGGCCTGGCCTGTATTACCCCCGCTGCCGGTTTTGTCAGCCCCATGTCCGCCCTGCTGGTTGGCATCCTGGCGGCCACCTGCTGTTACTTTGCCTGCACCACCTTGAAGTCGAAAATCGGTTATGACGATTCACTGGATGTCTTTGGAATCCACGGGATCGGTGGCATGCTGGGGATGCTCCTGACCGGCGTTTTCGCTTCCAGGGCAGTGCAAAACCTGAACGGCGGAGAGCCGGTAGGGCTTACCGAGGGAGGCGGCTTTGAGCTGCTGGGAATCCAGTTGCTGGCGGTCCTGTTCACGATCGTGATGACCGTCGTTGTGACGTTTATCCTGCTCTGGATTCTGGAAAGAACAATGGGCCTGCGCGTCTCGCAGGATGAGGAAATGGAAGGGCTCGATTTGAGCCTGCATGGTGAAGAGGGATATATCAATCTTCCCTGACCTGGTTCTATGTTGTAACTGGCAGGGAATGATGCTGAGGGAGCTCTGGGATGAAAAAGGTTGAAGCGATCATTCGCCACTTTAAACTCGAGGATGTCAAGAATGCCCTGGCCGAGGAGGGGATCCAGGGAATGACCGCGGTCGAAGTTCGCGGTTTTGGCCGGCAAAAGGGACACTCGGAGACCTACCGGGGAACCGAGTATGCCGTGGACTTTGTCCCCAAGGTAAAACTCGAGGTAGTCTGTGGTGACGACGTTCTTCAAAAAGTTATTGATACGATTCTGCACACGGCCCAGACCGGCCAGATCGGTGACGGGAAGATCTTTGTCTCGGACCTGGCCGACGCAATCCGTATTCGAACGGGTGAAATGGGTAACGACGCCCTTTAGTCCCTGGCAGGCCTGGTGACCATGGCAAACGTCCCGAGCCTGAATCCGGCTGTCCTGGCAGCCCGGGAAAAACTCCAGCACGGTCGCCAGCGAATGCGCGACCAGCACCAGCAGGGATCTCCTGGCATCCAGGTCTGCGCCGGCCTGACAAAGCTGTACGACGAGATTATCCAGGATCTCTACCAGGCCGCCCTGGAAACCCTGCCGACGGACACCCCGCTTTCCTCATCCCTGGCCCTGGTTGCCCATAGTGGCTACGGACGGCGGGAGATCGCTCCCTATTCCGATGTCGACCTGATGCTGCTCTGCCCCCCCGGGATGGATTCCCAGGTCGTACCGCTTGCCCAGTTATTGACCCAGTTTGTCTTCGATGCCGGTCTGCAGCTTGGGCTCACCACCCGCACCGCACGGCAGGCGTGGGATCTGGCCTTCCGGGACGCCCACATCCTGACATCCCTGGTGGAATCCCGTCTGTTAACGGGCGACGACGCACTCTTTCACCGTTTTATCGAGGGATTCCGACGACGAGCCCAGCGGCGGAGACGATCCTGTATCCAGGCAATTTCCAGGGCCCGCCGCGAGGAACAGCAGCAATGGGGGAGTACCGTCTACCTGCTGAAACCGAACATCAAGCGATCACGGGGAGGCCTCCGTGATATCCAGCTGATCCGCTGGATCGGCTTTGTGCGGTACGGGCAGGCTTCCCCGGAAAAACTTATGCGGCAAGGGCAGATGTCCCGCGAGGACCGGGAAGACCTGCTTGAGGCCCGCGAGTTCCTGCTTCGGCTGCGTAATGAAATGCACTTCCAGGCGGGGAAATCCCAGGACCATCTTGACCGGGCCGAACAGGTGCGGATCGCGGAACTGCTGGATTTCCCGCCAGACGAGCACCTGCTGCCGATCGAGCAGTTCATGCGGGAGTACTTCAAGCACACCAGCCAGGTACGCTACATTGCCACCCATTTCCGGGCGTCCACCCAGACCAGTAACCCACTGGGAAAACTGTTTGCCCCGATCCTGCGGCGAAATATCGGAAACGGATTCTGGATGGGACCGGTTCACATAGGTGCCCGGCCCCAGATACTGCCGACCCTCTGTGACGACCTGGCACACGTCCTGAGGCTGATGGAGCTTGCCAATCGTTTCAATCGACGCATTGACCACCTCACCTGGACAACGATCCGGGACTCGATGGCCAACCAGCCAGTCGCGCCCCTGACCGAGGAGACAGCCACCCACTTTCTGGACCTGCTCTCCCGGACCGCCAGGCTAGGGACCATTCTACGGCAGCTCCACGAACTGCGGGTCCTGGAACGTATCATCCCGGCCATGACCCAAGCCCGTGGTCTGCAGCAGTTCAACGAGTACCACAAGAACACGGTGGATGAACATTCTCTGAGGGCGGTCGAAATCGCCACTTACTTTTGCCTGGCCAAGGTGACCGTGGGGGAGGCCTACCGGTCATTCCAGCACAAGCGGTTACTGCACCTGGCACTGCTGATGCACGACCTGGGCAAGGGATACAGCGAGGACCACAGCGAGGTAGGACGCCGGATCGTGCAGGAGACCGTCGAGCACTTCCCCCTTTCCGACTGGGAAAAGGAGACGCTCGAGTTCCTCGTCCACAAGCACCTGCTGATGTCCCATACCGCCTTCCGGAAGAACGCCAATGACCCGGCCACGATCGTCGAGTTTGCCTCCCAGGTCGGTTCCCCCGATGTCCTGCAGGCACTCTATGTGCTTACCTGTGCGGACCTGGCGGCGGTCGGACCGGATGTCCTGAACGACTGGAAAAGAGAACTGCTGGCAGAGTTCTACCTCCGCACGCGGCAGCAGCTAACCGGTGAGAAGGAGGCTTTCCAGTCGGACGAATGGGCCCATCGCAAGCGAGAGGAGATCCTCCAGCTGGCCCGGGGGGCTGCCGACCAGCCATGGTGGAAGCGGCTGGTGGAAGCGACCCCCAACGATCTGCTGGCCAGCCAGAGTTCCCCGAATCTTTTTGAAGATCTGCACCATCTCTCGAAACTCAAGGCGGGTGAATCCACCATCTGGTCCCGTTACGTTCCGGAACGAAACGCTGTGCAGTACATCGTCGGTGCGGACGAAAACAGCATGGGTGGGATGTTTCATCGGCTGACCGGCGTGCTCAGCAACCACCGTAACCAGATCCTGGCGGCGGAGATCCACCGGCTGGATGATGGACTTGTCCTGGACCGTTTCTTTGTCCAGGACATGGACTTCTCCTCCGTCCCACCCACCAGCCGCCGGCGCCAGGTCGAGGAAGCGATGCAGCAGGTGATTTCCGACCCGGAACTGGAAATCCCGGCCTTCAAGCCTCTCTGGCAGCCGGCATCAGGCCCCAGGGCTCACGACTTTAACCCGCTCCCCACCCGCGTCTCGGTGGACAACCTGACAGCGGATAAATACACCATCCTGACCATCTTCGCCTATGACCGGATGGGCCTGCTCTCGCTTATCACTCGCACGCTTTACGAGCTGGAACTGGAGGTCCACCTGGCAAAAATCGCCACCCATGTCGACCAGGTCGCAGACGTCTTTTACGTCACCGACCGAAAGGGCGAAAAGATCGAGCAGGAGGATCGTCTCAAGTCGATCCGGAAGACGGTCACGCAGGCAATCCTGAAAAGCGACAGCCCCACGGCGTGAACCCACGGGAATCGGCAGCTATAATCAAGCCAGCTTCAAATCCCTCGAACCGACCACTGGAGAAATCGAGCCATGCACCGCACACATTATATTCTCTGCTCCCTGCTGATTGGACTCACCGCCCTGCTGATCTCTCGCTCGATGACGATGGCCGGCCAGGAGACGGAAAAGGCTCCGGACGAGTTCAAGGTCAAGTTCGAGACCTCCTGTGGTACCTTCATCCTGGATGTTCGCCGCAAGTACGCTCCGCTGGGAGTCGACCAGTTTCACCGGGCGATCAAGGAGGGATTCTACGATGAGTGCCGCTTTTTCCGTGTCGTCCCCGATTTCGTCGTCCAGTTCGGCATCAACGGGGACCCCAAGGTCCAGAAAAAATGGCGTGATAACCCAATCAAGGATGACCCGGTCACGGTCAGCAACGTGCGGGGCTCGGTCTGCTATGCCACGGCCGGAGCGGACACCCGGACCACGCAGCTGTTTATCAACCTGGGAGACAACAGCCGCCTGGACAAGATGGGGTTTGCCCCTTTCGGCAAGGTCATCGAGGGGATGGACGTGGTGGACAAGATTACCAGCGAGTACGGCCAGAGCCCGAACCAGGGCAAGATCCAGGACGAGGGAAACACGTACCTGAAAGAGGATTTCCCCAACCTCGATTACATCAAGAAGGCGACGATCGTCACGGCCGAGTAACCTTTCATCTCCGCTGCAGATTTCACTTCCGAGGAATGACACCATGAGGATGATTGCGCCCCTGCTGATCCTGGCATCCTGCCTGGCCTCTCCCGCCCAGGCGGAAGTCACCGTCTCCAGCCTGTTCACCGACCAGATGGTTCTTCAGCACGGCAAACCGGTCGTGGTCTGGGGTATGGCCCAGGAGGGGGAAGCGGTCTCCGTGTCGATCGCCGGCAATTCCGTTTCTACCAGGGCCGATGCCCAGGGTCGCTGGAAAACCAGCCTGCCGGCGCTGGAGCCCAACAGCGGGCCTCACCAGCTGGTGCTGGAAGGCACGAACAGGATCACGATCAGCGATGTGCTGGTTGGAGAAGTATGGATCTGCTCGGGCCAGTCCAACATGGCATTTTCGGTTGCCGCGGCAAACGACCCGGACCTGGAATCGCTCTCGGCAAAATATCCCGGGATCCGGATCATCTCGATTCCCCAGGTCGGCACCCAGCAGCCCCAGGACAACTTCCAGGGGAGCTGGGACACGGTAACGCCCGAGAGTGTCAAGAATTTTTCGGCAGTCGGTTATTTCTTTGGCCGGCAACTGCACCAGACCCTGGAGATGCCGATCGGCCTGATCGACAACGCCTGGGGAGGCTCTGCCTGCGAGGCCTGGATCCCCCGCCCCGTCCTGGAAGAAACCGGGCAGTATGGTGACCTGCTGGAAAAATGGGACACGCTGGCAGCCAGCTATGACCATGAGGCAGAAGTGGCCAGGTTCCAGGAGCGGCTCACGGCCTGGCAGGTCAAGGCGAAAGAGGCCCGTGATGCCGGCAAGACCGTCCCCCGCCGCCCCCGTCCTCCGCGCAACCAGCTCACCGGCCAGCATCGCCCGGCCAACCTCTATAACGGTGTTCTGAATCCGGTTATCGGGTACGGCATCCGGGGCGCAATATGGTACCAGGGGGAATCCAACTCGAGCCGTGCGCACCAGTACCGTGACCTGTTCCCGTTGATGATTGATACCTGGCGAAAAAAATGGGGACAGGGTGATTTCAGTTTCTACTGGGTTTCCCTGGCAGACTTCCAGGACGAGGTGAACGAACCGGCCGGCAGCAACTGGGCAGAATTGCGTGAGGCCCAGACGATGACCATGAGCAAGCTGCCGAATACCGGCGAGGCCATCATCACGGACCTGGGCGAGTCGCACGACATCCACCCCCGCAACAAGCAGGATGTCGCCAAACGCCTGGTCCGCTGGGCCCTGGCCAGGGACTACGGGTACGAGATCCTCTACCGCAGTCCGCTCTACCAGTCTCACGAGGTCAAGGGAAACCGGATCCTTGTCACCTTTGATCATGTCGGGGGCGGGCTGGACACCCATGACGTCCGCCAGGTACGGGGATTTGCGATTGCCGGAGAGGACCAGAAATTTGTCAATGCCGAGGCTCGCATCATCGGCACCAACCAGGTCGAAATCTGGAGCGACGCGGTGACCGATCCCGTTGCGGTCCGCTACGCCTGGGCACAGAATCCGGTCTGCAACCTGCAGAACCGCGAACACCTGCCGGCCACCCCCTTCCGCACGGATCGCTGGAAAGGGGTCACCGAGGGCGTTACCAGGTAGCAGCTGGCGGTTCCGCCAAGATCCCATGTCCTCTAGCGGGGTCCGGCCGCCTTGCCCGGCACACGAGGATCGTGCGCCCCCTGGAACTCGCCTGTCTGCGGATCCCGCTTGATCGCCTGTGTCACGCCCACATACCGCAACTTGGAAATCGTGTGGCCACGACTTTCCAGCTCGTCCAGCACAGCGTCTGGCAGCGATGTCTCCACGTAGAGCCGGTCGGGGCGCCACTGGTGGTGAAACCGGGCAAAGGCCATCTGTTCCTGAAGTGTCATCCCCAGGTCGACGTGGCAGATCACTCCCAGCAGTGCCTGGGTAATGATCTTGGGTCCCCCGGCAGCCCCGACCGTCATCACCGGCTCTCCCCGCCGCAGCACGATCGTGGGGCTCATGCTCGAGAGTGGCCGCTTGCCTGGAGCAATACTGTTGGCCTCCCCCCCCAGCAGTCCAAAGGCATTGGGAATTCCAGGGGCGATCGAGAAATCGTCCATCTCGTTGTTCATCACCACCCCGGTCCCCGGGATAACGACCTTGGATCCGAACGTCGTGTTGACTGTCTGGGTCATGGCGACCCAGTTCCCCTCCTGGTCGGCAACAGCGATGTGGGTGGTATGTTTTTCCAGCGCACTTTCAAAAGTATCGCTCTGGGCACGGGGAGGGACATGGTGACCCAGCAGGGGTATCACCTCAAGCGGGTTGATCTGGCGAGAGAGCAGACGGGCATATCGTCGATCGATCAGTCCGCGAGGAACAGGAACGAAGTCCGCGTCACCAAGCCAGTGGGCGCGGTCGGCAAATGCGAGTTTCATCGCCTCGGCTACCACGTGGGTAAAACGGGCCCGATCCTCCTGGTAGATCCGGCCCAGGTCAAACGACTCAAGCATGTTCAGGATTTGTGCCACGTGGATCCCCCCGGAACTTGGCGAGGGAAATCCCACGATTCGATGACCGCGGTAACGGCTCACGATCGGTTCTCGCAGCATCGGGCGGTAACTGGCCAGGTCCTGGCGGGTCAGGATTCCGCCGTTCTCCTGCATCCAGGCGTGACAGGCCTCGGCAAACGGCCCCTGGTAAAAAGCACGGCTTCCTCCCTCGGCAACCTGCCGGTAGGTGGCCGCCAGGTCCGGCTGCCTGAGCACATATCCCTCGGCATGTGGCCTGCCATTCTCATCCAGCAGGGCAGCACGGGAGCCTTCAAACTGGGCCAGCGTCCTGGCGACCGAGGAGAGCTTGCGGGCATAAACGGCATCCACCACGAACCCGTTTTCAGCGACCTGGCCGGCCGGTGATACCAGCTCACTCCAGGCCGTCCTGCCATGATCGGTAACGGCTCGCTCGTAGGCCGCCAGGGCCCCTGGGACACCACTGGCCAGGGCCCCGACCCGGCTCCACTGCCCCTGCGGCTTCCCATTCTCCAGGTACATGTCCCGGTGAGCCGCTGCCGGTGCCATTTCCCGCCCGTCAATCGCAAACAGTTTTCCATCGGCCCGGCGGATGAGGATAAAGCAGCCGCCCCCGATCCCCGAGTTGTGGTTGTCGACCACACCGAGCATCAGGCCCGCGGCAATCGCCGCATCCACGGCGTTGCCCCCCTTCTCCAGAACCGCAACACCGGCGTCGGTCGCCAGCGGGTGGACTGTTGCCACCATCCCCTTCTCGGCCCGGGCGGTCTCGGCATCCACCGGGGCCGGGATCCATCCCAGGCAGGCAGATAAAAGTAAAAAACAGGGCAATCGCCGGGGGATTCTTTTCATCATCTTCTTTTTACCGTGCAGGGGCGGTGAGCTGCAAACCATCCGTGTCTTTCCATGTCCGCCGTGGCTGGCAACCAGGGCAATAAAATGTTGAACGCTGCGCCTGCACGATCCGCAGCACCTGTTTGCCGTCACAGCGCAAGCAGGCCTCGCCATCCCTGTCGTAGACCTGGTGCCGGGCCTGGTAGCTTCCCGGGTTGTTCAGAGCATTTCGATAGCTGCCGTCAGAAAGTGTGGAACCCTCGTGCTTGATTGCATCCCAGAGCACCTCCAGCATTGCCAGGTGGATCCGCTCCCACTGAAGCCGGCTGAGTCGATCACAGCGGGCTGCCGGATGGACATGTGCCAGGTGCAGGATCTCGCTGGCATAGATGTTCCCGATTCCGGCTACCACCTTCTGGTCCAGGAGTGCCACCTTGATGGCCCGGCGACTACGTCGCAGCCGCTGGTGAAGCTCATCGCACTCGATCACCAGCGCATCGGGGCCAATCCGCTCCGGCCCCAGCCGTACGGCCAGTTCCTCCTGGCTTAGCAACTGGACCGTCCCCAGCCCCCGCCGGTCCCAGAAATAAATCTGGTCCAGGTCCCCGCCGGCAAGGTCAATTCGAACTCGCAAATGTTCCCTGCTGGGGACATTCTCCACGCTCAACATGCCGGTCATGCGAGGTTCGAAAACCAGTACCTGCTGACCATCGAGTTCCAGCAGGATACGTTTCCCCAGGCGATCGACCGAGGTCACCACCGTCCCGGTAACCCGGCGGCGAACCTGGCGGACCGAGGGAGTCACCTGGATCGGCTTGAGCGGGAGTGAGAAGAAGTGGAAATCGTTAATCGTGGCACCCTGGCAGCGGGCAATTCCTCGCCTCATCGTTTCCACTTCCGGAAGTTCTGGCATCGCGGTTCCCCTTTTTTTAGCACGTCTGCGGCTCAATCATGCCGCAGGGGGCCCCTGCAGGCAACTCTCCCGGGACTTTTCCGGCCCACCTGCCTGCCCCGGCCATCCCTTGACCGTCCCGGCAGGTGGGCCGAGAATCGAATTTCCGGCCGACTGACCTGTGTACCATTCACGGCGCCACTCATGTCAAGCAACGAATCACTTCCCCAGGTCCCTGACGAGCAAGGCCGTTTTGGCCAGTTTGGGGGTCGCTATGTCCCCGAAACACTGACACGCGCCCTGGACCAGCTATCAGCCGAGTACAAGCAGGCGATCGCAGATCCAGCCTTCACCAGCCACTTCGACCAGCTGCTCTCCGACTTTGTCGGCCGCCCTTCCCCGCTTTATTTTGCCGAACGGCTGACGGCTGCCTGCGGGGGGGCAGAAATCTGGCTGAAACGGGAGGACACGAACCATACCGGCTCCCACAAGATCAACAACACGCTCGGCCAGGCCCTGTTGACATTACGAATGGGAAAAAAACGGGTGATTGCCGAGACCGGTGCCGGGCAGCATGGCGTCGCCACCGCCACCGCCTGTGCACGCTTCGGACTGGAGTGCATCGTCTACATGGGGGAGGAAGATATTCGCCGGCAGGCTCCCAACGTCTTTAGCATGAAACTCCTGGGTGCCGAGGTCCGTCCTGTAACGACCGGTTCCAGAACCCTCCGCGACGCGATCAACGAGGCGATGAGGGACTGGATGGCATCGGTCGAGTCGACGCATTACATTCTCGGCTCGGTGGTCGGCCCCCATCCTTTTCCCCGCATCGTACGTGATTTCCAGTCGGTCATCGGCCGCGAGACGCGGCAGCAATGCCTGGACCAGTTTGCATCGCTTCCAGACCTGGTGATCGCCTGCGTGGGGGGAGGGAGCAACGCGGCGGGAATGTTCGCACCGCTTGTCGCGGACAGCGGCGTGGCCTTACTGGGAGTCGAGGCCGGGGGCCGCAGTGATCAACCTGGAGACCATGCCTCGCCATTGAGTTTCGGGGAACCGGGGGTCCTGCATGGCAGTTTCAGCTACGTGATGCAGGACCAGGACGGCCAGACCTGTGATGTCCACTCGATTTCCGCCGGGCTCGACTATCCCGGCGTCGGTCCGGAGCACAGCCACTGGAAAGAGAACGGGCGCGTGACCTATACCCAATGCCAGGACCAGCAGGCAATGGAAGCTTTTGACCTGATGACCCGCAGCGAGGGAATCCTGCCGGCGCTGGAGAGTTCGCATGCCGTGGCGGTGGCCATTGACGAGGCCAAGAAACGTCCTTCAAGTGAGCGGATCGTCGTCTGTCTCTCGGGCCGTGGGGACAAGGACAGCCAGGAAATCGCCCGCTTGCAGGGAGCACCGTCCTGATGTCCCAGATCGACAATGTTTTCACGCAACTACGGTCAGAAAATCGCAAGGCTTTCATGCCCTTCCTGACAGCGGGGGATCCGGACCTGGAGTTCACTGGCCATGCGATTTCAACACTCGCCTCCCACGGTGCTTCCCTGCTGGAAATCGGCTTCCCCTACAGTGATCCGATTGCCGATGGTCCCGTCATCCAGGCATCCTACACCCGCGCTCTTTCGGGGGGCCTGCAACTTCCGCATATTTTCTCGGCAGCCCGCACCTGGTCAGAGCAGGTAAATACCCCCCTGGCTGCCATGGTCAGCTACTCGATTGTCTTCCGACAGGGGCTGGAGAGATTTGTCGGCCAGGCCCGGGAGTCTGGCTTCAGTGGCCTGATCGTTCCGGATCTTCTGGTGGAGGAAGCCGGCCCCCTGCGGGATGTCTGCCGGCGCGAGGATCTGAGCCTGATCCAGCTTGTGACTCCCACAACACCTCGCGAGCGGGCACTGCGAATCGTGGAGTCTTCCAGCGGATTTCTTTACTATGTCTCGGTGACCGGGATTACCGGTGAACGGGAACACCTTCCAGCGGAATTGACCGACCAGGTGGGATGGCTGCGTGAACAGACCGAGTTACCAGTCTGTATCGGCTTTGGTATCAGCCGACCGGAGCATGTCCGGCAGCTCTCACCGGTAGCGGACGGGGTGATCGTCGGCTCGGCAATCGTGCGCAAGGTCGCCACGGTCGGGGAGACCCCCAGCGAGCAGGTACTGTCCGAGATCGGTGAATTTGCAGACCAGCTCAGTTCGGCACTCTAGCAGTCCCTGTTGCAGCTGTTTCCCTTGACCTTTTTCTTCCCCAGCCAGTACAGTTAACCGGGACAGTTGGAAGCCTGTCAGGGAGCCTGTCACGATGAAACCCACAAGGCAAGGTAGTATTCTCTGCCGTTATCTGAGCGGCCTGTCCGAACATGTTTTCCAGACCTGCCTGGGAATCGCCGACCCATCCCTTGCGGACTATATCAGCGACCTGCTGCTCCGTTTTTCTCGCGTCGACCAGCATCAACGTTCCCAGTCCGGTGGCGGGACATCGTTGCAGACACTCGAAGAACTGCTCACCGAGGCTCGCCAGTGGGAGGGTCAGATGCGGCAGGGGTTGCACCGTCAGATCGGGGACGTGGCACTCTTCTGGGTCGGTGTTTTTCCCGAGTCCCTGCGGCGGGGACGTCACCAGCAGGAACTGGAGCACTACCGGGCCTGCGGCAAGCGGGCGTACCTTGCTGCCAGCACCATCCACGGTAACGATGTACCAGGAGAGCTACTCGCTCGCCTCGGCAATGACTTTGACACCTGTGCCAGTGGAATTCACCAGATTCGTGCTCACTGGAAAACAGGGTCTGCCGGTCAGCAGCGATGATCCCCATCTGAATTCTCTCGCTGCTGTTGGTACTCCTCGGGAGTATCGATATCCACAAGGGCCCCGGCCTCGTCGGTCTGGATCAATGCCATCGGCAGCTGGGCGCACAGCGCGTTGATCCCCTGGTCCTCCTCGAGACGGCCGATTTCTCCTGCCAGTTGCCAGGGGATCAGCAGCGGGTGTCCGCGGCGACCATCGACCTCGGGCGCCAGCAGCCGGGGATCTTCCGGATCCTGGGCTGCCAGGAGGACATCGATCAGCGAGGCGGAAAGCTCCGGCATGTCCGCCGGTGCCAGAAGCAGGCAATCCGCATCGGTCGGCTGGTAGCGGCGGCGGAGGTAATCGACCCCGTAAAGAACCGAGCGTTTCATGTCGATCGGCGGGTGCTCGGGAACCACGACCTCGACATCATGGACCAGGCATTGTTTTTGCAGGGAGCGATTATCTGCTCGCACGGTAACGATCACCTGGTCAACCTGGCTGGCCAACCAGGACTTGAGCACGGCATCAATGATCCGCCCCTGCTTCCACGGAAGCAGGAGCTTGGGTTTTCCCATCCGCCGGCTCTCACCGGCAGCCGGGACAATCGCGAAACTTGCCACCACGCTCCCCTTTCACGGCCGGTCGGCTATTCATCCTTGATATCGGCAACCGAGATGGTTGCAGGACGCCCGGGGACCTCTCCCTCCAGGTTTCGATGCGCCACGAGTTCGGCACAGATACTGACAGCGATCTCCGGTACGGTCTGGGAACCGATATCGATTCCGAGCGGGGCATAGACAGCATCCAGGGCCTGCTGGGAGATTCCCTGGTCCAGCAGATCCCGGTAGATCATCTTGATCTTGCGTTTCGAACCGATCATGCCGATATAGCGTGCTCCCCGTTCGGCAAGATGATAGAGTGCCTGCTCATCGTGCTGGTGACCCCGTGTAACGATCAGGCAATACGTGCTTGAGTCCACCTCCAGTGCGGGCAGGGTCTCCTCGATCCTGCCCGCGATCCTCTCGCTCGCCGTCGGAAACCGTTCCTCGGAAACAACCTCGGTGCGATCGTCAATCACGCAAACATCAAATTCAAGCTGGTTAGCCAGGCCGGCAACCGCCTGTCCAACGTGTCCTCCCCCAACGATCACCAGCCTGCAGCGCGAGAGTATAGGCAGGTAGCTGATCCCGCCATCGGCATACGGCCGCGGGCGGTTTCCCAGGGGTTTGAGATTCTGCTGGATGTGCTGGATCTGGTCATCCCCCACATGCTCCTCTGCCGGGCCGGCATCGGTCCAGCTGGCAACCAGTTGATGGTCCTCACCAAAAAGAAAACTGCTTGGAACCGGCAGGCCACTCAACTGCGGGTCATAGGCGATCGCCTCACTCACCCCACCTCTCTGGCCAATCGCATCAAGCAGGAGGGAAAAATACTTTCGAGCACCCGGGGTCGACAGTGGCTGGATAAGCACCTGCATGCGTCCACCACAGATCAAGCCGTCGTCCCAACCGTAATCGCTGTCCAGCTGGAAGCAGGAGATCTCCGATTTCTCTTCCTCCAGCAACTGCAGTGATCGCCGCTTCACCTCGGCTTCCACACAGCCACCACCAAGCGTTCCCGCCTGGGATCCGTCCGGGTAGACAAGCATCATGGCGCCCGCCTTCTGGGGCGTGCTGCCACGGGTCTCGACCAGGCGGCAATAGGCGACCGGGGTTTCCCCGCGGATCGCTTTTTCCAAGTCATCTCTTAATTCACGCATCGGATAACCTCATACAGACTGAAGAACCTGCAGGGTGGATTGGCAGATCATCTCCTTGACCCGTGGCCGGTAGGCGATCATGTGCTCGGCAACCAGGTGGTCCTCAAGATGGGCAAGGCTTTCCCAGGCTTCCACGATGGTGACCCGGTCCGCCCCCCCTGTCACCTGGGCATCAATACTGGTCGTGGCATCCAGGGCCGGACCATAGGACATGCAGCCGGCTTCTTCGAGTACGAGCGGCACCACCTTCTGGAATTCTTCCAGGAAGTCATCCCGGCGTCCCGCGTGCAGCTCGACCGTGACTATCACATGAATCATCAAGCATTCTCCTGGTGGAAGATGTAGACTTTCGCTTTTACTTTCTTCTCGCCTCGGTCAACTCGATTGCGGTGAGAAGTCCCCGCGCCTTGTTGAGGGTCTCTTCGTATTCCTTGTCAGGCTGACTGTCGGCGACGATCCCCGCGCCGGCCTGGACATAGGCCCGGTCCCCCTGGATGACAAGAGTCCGCAGGGCAATACAGGTGTCCATGTTTCCAACATAATCAATGTACCCTACCGCCCCGGCATAGGGGCCACGGCGATGCGGTTCCAGCTCATCAATGATCTCCATGGCCCGCTCCTTGGGGGCCCCCGAGACAGTCCCGGCGGGCAGGCTTGCTACCAGGGCATCAAAAGCATCTCTCCCTTCAGCAAGCTGGCCGGTCACGTTCGAGGTGATATGCATGACATGGCTGTATCGTTCGATGACCATCACGTCCGACAGTTCCACACTCCCGTAACGGGCCACGCGCCCGACATCGTTTCGACCCAGGTCGACAAGCATCACGTGCTCGGCCCGTTCCTTGGGATCGGCCAGCAGTTCATCGGCGAGCAACTGGTCCTGCTGCTGGTCTTCCCCACGCGGACGGGTTCCCGCCAGCGGCCTGAGCGTGACCGTGCCATCCACAACACGGCACATGATCTCCGGGGAACTCCCCACCAGCGTGGTATCGGGGGTTCGCAGGAAGAACATGAAGGGACTTGGGTTCACAACGCGCAGCGAGCGATAGATTTCCAACGGCTCCGACGTTATCTCAACTTCCAGCCGCTGGCTGAGAACCACCTGGAAGATATCTCCTGCCTGGATATATTCCACACACTGTCGGACAGCGGATTCAAATTCGGCCTGTTCAAAATTCGATGTGAAAGGGAGCTCGGTTGCCCTGCCAACATCAATATCAACCGTCGACAGGGATGTCTTCTGTTCGGCAAGCTGTTCTACCAGCTCGTCCACCTGCCGGGCTGCATCCGCGTAAGCAGCATCCGCATCGCCGTCGGCACGATCCAGCCTCGCCATGGCAATCACCGTGATCGTCTTGTTGACATTGTCAAAGACAACCAGCTGGTCATAGAAGGCAAAAGACATGTCCGGCAGTCCACGGTCATCCGTGGGGGCCTGGGGCAGGTCTTCCTCATAACGCACAACATCATAACCGGCATAGCCGACCGCTCCCCCGGTAAAGGGTGGCAGGTCATCGAGCGAGGCCGCCCGCAGAGCAGTTATTCGCCCTCGCAGTTCCTCCAGGGGGTTCTCCACATCCAACTGCTCGGTCTGCCCATCCTGTGTGACCGTTACTCGTTTCTGGTGGGCCTGGAATTCCATGAATGGCCGCACCGCCAGGAAACTGTAGCGGCCGACCTTTTCTCCCCCGATCACGCTCTCAAAAAGGCAGGCGCTGCCGCCGTCATCAAGCCTGTGAAACGCGGAGACCGGGGTCAGGCCGTCCCCCAGTAACCGGCGATAGACCGGGATCAACTGGAAGTCCCGGGTCAGTTCAGAGAATGTCTCCTGGTCCGGGAAATACGGCATGGGATGAAATCAACACGAGGAATGTGCCGCGGCCGTCGAGTGACGGGGGTTCATTTTTCCAGCCTATCAGCGACTCCTCGTGATGACAACGCCCAGCCTTGCCGCCGCCGATGGCCCGTTCAACCTTGACAGTTTCTAGCCCCTTGCTAGAATCCCAACCGCCCCACGAAGCCTTGTTTCCCAAGTGATTTTCACTGATTCACACCCCTCTTTTTTCCTGCGGTCGGGCATCTCCTCGCCTGGCTCGATTGCAGGAAGCAGGTTTTCTTGAGCGGTCACTGCCATGAAATGCCAACAATGTGAAAAACCGGCCACGTTCCACATTACCGAGTTAGCCGGCGACCTCCCCGAGGAACTTCACCTCTGTGAAGACCATGCCCGCGTTTACTTGATGCAGGCCGACGAACCGGAAGAAATGGCACCGTCGATCGCCGGGGCACTTGCCCAGCATTTGAAAATATCACAAACCGCCGAGGAACTCTCGGAGCTGGACAAGCGATGCTGTCCAGTCTGTGAGATCACGTTTTTCGAGTTTCGTAATGCCGGGCGGCTGGGATGTCCCCACGATTACATTTTCTTCGGAGAAGAGCTGGAACCACTGATACAGAATATCCATGGGGCTGCCAGCCACACCGGAAAAATACCCCGCAGGGGGACTCCAGGCACGGACGGTCAGACGGAGTTAATCCGGCTCCGCAGGGAGCTGGAGTCCGCGGTCGAGCGGGAGGAGTACGAGCAGGCATCGGAACTGCGGGACGAGATCAAGAAACTGGAACAGGAAAACGAACCGGGATGAGGCGGCTGGTCAAAACAGTACGGGAGTGAAGCACAGTGAACCTCGAAGAACTTGCCCAGAAATGTGGAGAGTGGTTACGCGGGTCCGGCCCCGAGTCGGACATCGTGATCAGCTCGCGCATCCGCCTGGCGCGGAACTTTGCCGACTTCCCCTTTATCCGAAAGTGTTCCGAGCAGGATCGGGCCGCCGTCGAGGGCCAGTTGCGAGCCGCCATCGAGGGGGAGAAGAGCTGGAACAACCTGACCTATATCGATGTCGACAAGCTTCCCGAGGTGGACCAGCAGTTCCTGGTCGAGCGGCAGTTGATCAGCCGGGAGCATGCCGACGCAAGCGGCGCGCGGGCCGTGGCAATCGACCCGGATGAACAATTCAGCCTGATGATCAATGAAGAAGACCATCTCCGCATCCAGGTTATGAAGAGTGGGCTGGACCTGCCCGCGGCCTGGAAACAGGTGGACCAGATAGATGACCTGCTGGAAAAGACGATCACCTTTGCCTTCCATTCCTCTCTCGGTTATCTCACGGCCTGCCCGACCAATGTCGGGACGGGAATGCGAGTCAGCGTGATGTTACACCTTCCAGCCCTGGTGATCACACGCCAGATCGACAAGGTCCTTCGCTCCCTGCAGAAGATCAGCCTGGCAGTCCGGGGACTTTACGGGGAAGGCTCCCAGGCAATGGGAGATTTCTACCAGATCAGCAACCAGATCACACTTGGCCGAAGCGAGGAAGACCTGATCACGCAGATCAACGAGGTGATACCGGTGATGATTGACTACGAGCGAAAGGCCCGCCAGTTCCTTGTCAACGAGAGCCACGAGGATCTGCATGACCGGGTCAGCAGGGCCTACGGGATCTTGTGCACGGCCAAGACGATCAGCAGCGAGGAGACCATGCACCTGCTCTCCAGCCTGCGAATGGGAATCAACCTGGGGCTCATCGATAACCTTGAAATCCCCGTGATCAACAAGCTCTTCATCCATACCCAGCCGGCCCACCTGCAGAAACTGCGGGGGATGCTGCTCGACACCGCCGATCGGAATGCGGAGCGGGCCCATTACCTGCAGCAGCACCTGCAGAAGCGTGACGGGGACGACGACCCGGTAGAGAACAACTAGCGTTGCTACTGGCTTATCAGTTTGCTCCGTACGTCCGAAATAATCTCCGCCGGGATAAACCGGGCAAGCATCTCATCGTCCGACATCACGGCGATCTGCTTGATCAGCGAGCTGGAAATATGGGAAAAATCTTCGTCAGCCATCAGGAAGATCGTCTCCACACCTGAATCCAGCTGGCGATTGGCCATCATCATGGTGAACTCCGCAGCGATATCGGTGAGTGGGCGGATACCCCGGATCATCAATCGAGCTCCGCACTCCCGGACGAACTGAACTGCCAGGCCTCGAAAAACACATACCTCCACATTGTCCCACTTGCTGGTGACCCGCTGCAGCAGTTCCAGACGTTCCTCGGGACTGAACAACTCTTCCTTTTCCACATTGATACCGACACCGATGATCAACTGGTCCACCAGCTGGCAGCCCCGTTCAATCACGTTCAGGTGGCCCAGCGTGACCGGATCAAAGGAACCGGTATAAACAGCAACTTTGTTTTCCATGTCTCTTTTCTCGACTATCGGTATCCAGCGGGGAAACCGTTTACACGTCACTTAATGCGTCGACAAGACGACGGACGTCCTCTTCATCAACATAGGCATGGGGACTGATGCGGAGCAACCCGTTACGGCAACTCAGGGCGATGTTTTTCTGCATGCAGTGCCGACGTATGGCCGGCAGGTTCTTACCGGGAAGGTCAAAAGAGACGATGCCCGACCGCCCCTCTCCCTCTCGCCGGCTGATGATCGTGGCACCCAGGTGCTCCAGTCGCTGGCAGGCATGATCCGTGATTTCCAGGACTCGCTCGGCAAGTCGGCTGGACTGGGGGGTAAGTCCACAATCGGAAAGCAGTTGCAGACTGGCTCCAAGGGCCGTGATCCCCGCCATGTTCTGCGATCCGCCTTCATAGCGGACCGCCGATTCACGTGGCAGCCATTCTATCCTGTCAAACTGGCCGGCATGCTCCACGCTGTTCCAGCCGGCAGAGAGTGGACGCAGGAGCTGGAGGTGTTCTCGCCTCAGGTAGAAGATCCCTGCCCCTTCCGGAGCCAGTAACCACTTGTGCCCGTCCGCCGCAAGGAAATCCACTTCCACCGACTGCAGGTCGAGCGGAAACACACCCAGTCCCTGGATCGCATCAAGGAATACCAGGATACCACGCCGATGAGCCTGTTCGACAAGTTCCGCGATATCGAGTCGCCAGCCGGTACAGAACGAAACCCAGCTGACCGTTACCAGGCGAGTACGATCATCACAGGCCTCAAGCAACTGGTCCAGATCCGGCACTGCCCCCTCGACCGCAACCATCCTGGTTTCCACCCCCCGGTCCTTGAGATTCAGCCAGGGGTAGAGATTGGAAGGGAACTCGTTTTCCAGGGTGACGAGATTGTCTCCCTCTCGCCAGGGAAACCCCTCGGCCACCAGCTGGATACCACTACTGGTATTGGGCACAAAAGCGATCTCCACAGCGTCCGCCGCCAGCATGCCGGCGGCCTGGATCCGAACTTTTTCCAGATTGTCCGCCCACGTGTTCCATGCCAAAACACCCTGGCAGGCGGCCTGGTCAACCCAGTCCCGCACGGCCTGACGAGTCGGTTCAGGCAGCGGGCTGACGGCGGCATGGTCGAAATACGCAATGTCCTCGGCCGCTGGCATCTGGCGCCGCAGTTCCTCGGGACGGAGGGGATCATTCTCGTGCGGATTCAAAGCACCTGTTCCTGCAAATACGAGATCACCCCGAAAATCACCCTCGCTCCTCATCCAGAATCCGCGATCCAAACCGTCCGGCAGAGAAAACTGGACTCGCACTGCATCATAAAAAGCAGATAGAATTTCCGCCTTAACGAAAATACTATATATCTAGTCGTTGCCAGACGATGACCTATACTAACAGATATCCATTTAGATGCTGACGCCAGGTCAAATCGTTTTCCCTGGCCTGAGAAAAAATCATGTCCAAGGCTCTTTGTTTCTCGGGAATCGCAACCGCCATCATACTCCTGATCCTGTTTACCATGGATCTGGTGATTGGTGTCCCCTTCAAGAAAGCGGACATGCTGATGGACATTGTCTTCCTGGTCTCTTCCGGTGGCCTGGGACTGGTGAGCTGGCTGACACTCCGCGACCTGAAATAGCCTGCGGAAGAAGATCACGCACCGGCTTCTCGATATCTTTCAGGCAGCCCTGTGAAGCAGCGATTGGGACGTGGTGCGGACCGGTTGCCGCTGGATCTGGCGAGACAATTGCTGCAAGGTAAAACACTGCAGCGAGTCTTCCTGGCTACGGTCTGCCACATTCCGCAGAAGCCGATCGAGTAATCTCCAGTGGCCGTGATGCTCAAGCAGTTCATCCGCCTGGGCCAGCAGGTGCACGACCCCCCCCTTGCGGGAACATTGGCGAATCGCTCTGCGCAGCTTCATCTCCGTCCACCAGCCGACATGCCCACGGGCAGAGAGTCGCAGCGCGGCGGGAGCCTGCCAGACGCCAAACCGCAGTGACCTGGGTTGGAGACAGTGCGCGGCAGTAGCAGCCGTGGTCGACGCGCATCGAAACATCGAAATACGATGCTTGACCAGCAGATCAAGATGTTCGACCAGCTCGACATTATCCATGGCAAGCGTGGTGACTGGAACTCGTTCATCTCGGAATTGTTGCATCCGTTCTGCCAACGTCCGGTAGAACGTGCGCCGGTTATTATCCACCGGTAACCAATCGGCATTTCCCAGGATCGCCACCTCGTGGCTACTCTGTGACTCCCGCACACAACAACTCACCTGCCGGGCGTGCATCCGTCCGGCAGCCCAGGTTGCAGGAACTCCCCGTGAATCGAACAACTGGAATAATTCCTTGACCTGGGCCTTGGTGACCCCCTGGTCTGGAATATCCACGGAAAAAATAACACTCCCATATTCCTGACGCTGTTGAGACATCGTGTGCCCCTCCGACCAGCAAAACGCAGTTGTTGAAATGTGCCGGTAAAAAGCAGGGAATCCGGCAACAGAAACCAGCGGTAACTTGGTGTAAATCATCGACCTGAGGCCCCTCCTTGCTGAAGTGGCAATCCTTCCAGACCAGCGCTCTCTACCCTCCGCATCAAAGACAGGAAAGCGACTTTAACGGTTATGCCGGGTATCTGGATTGTCATCCACGTGCAATGACTGTCATCCGCCTGCCACGCCCGGAAAAAGGTCGATCTACTTCAGGATTCGTTTTGCAGGTATAATGAGTGAACGGTCGTTTTTTGCTCTCCATTCCAGTCACACGGGGAAACTGGACAAGCTTGAAGAACCTTGTCCAGCAGCTGATTGCCAGGCAAAAGTGATAAACACAACAGAGCACAACGAGAACCAGGACGTTCCACTGGTTTCTCCGTTGATGAAGACTGTCGATGAAGCGGGAATGGATATTTCTGCCCCACCCCGTTCGTTCCAATCGCTGCTTCGCAGCAGCAGCGCCGTTGCCATCTCCATGATCATCCATGCCGTGATCCTGGTCACCCTGGGGGTTCTGACAGTTAGTTCTGAAGTGATCGCCCTGGTCAACACGATCATCACCGAGGTTCAGGAAGAACTCGCGGATGATGAACTCGTCAGCATCGAACTGGAGGAAGAACTTCAGCCAGCCGAGGAGTTCACAGAGCACCTTGTCGACACATCCCCGGCTCCGGGAATGCCAGGTGCCGCTCCGGGGTCGGCTTCCCAGCAGATCATGCTTAACAAGGAGATCGTGCAGCAATTTGAGAGTGATACCAGTGAGGTTGTCATTCATTCTCCTTTCATGGAACTCCCAGCCCCAACCAAGCTGCTCAACCATCTTCCCGAGGGTGCTCTTGGAGATCCACGCCAGATTGTCGACGACTACCAGCAGGCGATCGACCGTATCACCCAGGAAATCATGTGGATGCTCGACCAGGGGGAGGTCATGCTCCTCTGGTGTTTCGACCAGTCCGAAAGCATGAAGAACGACCAGATGGAAATTCGGCAGCGGATCAATCGGGTCTACGATGAACTGGGGCTCTCCGAGAACGCCCAGGGAGACCAGCTACTAACTGCCGTCACCAGCTTTGGACAGGGATTCCTGCAGCACACCCGCAGGCCAACGAGTGACCTTGACCAGATCCGCGCAGCGATCGATTCCGTGCCGATTGACCCATCCGGCAAGGAGATGATGTGCCAGTCGGTCGGCACGGCCATTCGACTCCACCGGCAGTACAGCAAGGACCGGCGGATGGCAATGGTCCTGGTCACGGACGAGAGTGGTGACCAGGAGAACAACAGCCGTTTCCTGGAAGCAGCCATCGCAGAAGCCAAGGCGGCCAACTGTCGTGTCTACGTGATGGGTCGGGAATCTATTTTCGGTTACCCCTACGCGTTCATGCGCTGGCCCCACCCCCAGACCGGGAACGTCCACTGGCTCCAGGTCGACCGGGGTCCAGAGACGGCTTTTGTCGAGCAACTCCAGACCAATGGATTTCGTCGTCGTCGTGATGCATTTTCCAGTGGATTTGGTTCGTACGAACAGGCTCGTCTGGCCCAGCAAACCGGTGGTATATTCTTCATGCTCCCCAGCGTGGAAACCAACCTGGTACGGGGGAATGCGGACAAGCGACGTTATCAGCTTGAAGCGATGTATCCTTACCAGCCCGACTTGCGTTCGCGACTGGTCCAGTTTGTCGACCGTGACCGGTATCCGCTTCGGACTTTCCTCTGGCAAGTCGTCAACGACCTGAATCCCTACCGACCGGAAGTGGCAGAGATTATCGAGGTCCGGATGGCTTTTTCACGTAACCCCCAGCAGTTTGTCCAGCAGGTACGCGAGTCCCAGGCCAAGGCAAAGATCTACCTCGACTACCTGGCAGGCACCCAGCGTGTCCTGGAAGAAGCAGCCGAGTATCGCCGCCAGGAAATATCCCCGCGCTGGATGGCCAACTATGACCTGATGTACGCACAGGTCGTCGCCTACCAGGCCCGCATCTACGAGTACGGAGCTTCCCTGGAGGCCTTTCTTCAGAATCCCAAGATCGTTCCCCTCACCCGGCCACCCAACCTGACGTTGAGCCACTGGGATGTGGTCACGCAGAAGCCGAGGATCACCGGCCCGGTGAGCCAGCCCTATGTGGACAAGGCAACGGAACTGTTCAACCTGGTGATCTCCCGGCATCCCGGGACCCCCTGGGCAGAGCGGGCCAGCCAGGAACTTGGGCGGGGTTACGGTATCGATCTAAGACCCGATTACGACCCACCCCCACGTCCACGTGTCAGTGGGCCGGTCATCCCAATCCCAAAACTCTAACCAAAGAGAACGGGATCCAGGGAACATCTCCCAGTCCCATTCGACAATCGATGAACTACTGGGATTTAAGTGTCTGCCTCGGAGTCCTGCTGTTTGCCTTTGTTGCTGCCCTGGGAAGTTATCGTACACTTCGGGCCGGATCAGCAGAATTGGCCAGGATCCTTGCCGGTCTTGCTGCCTGCCTGGCACTGTTTCTTGTTATGGCGTACACCCTGCGGCCACGGGCTGATGAGCAAATGGAGCGCACCGTCCCACACCAGGACCTGGCAGGGGAGTTCATCTCATCGACCAGCTGCCGCAGCTGCCACCCGGGAGAATACCATAGCTGGCATGACTCCTACCATCGCTCCATGACCATGGTGGCAGGATCAGAAGGGATCAAGGCCCCCTTTGACGGCCGTGAACTGAAGCTCGGCACAACCACTTTCCGGGTCTGGCAGGAAGGGGATGAGTACTGGGTCAGGACACCTGATCCGGATCTCGAGTTTGCCCTTCTCAGGCAGAACGAATTGTCTGACTCTTTTGAGAACTTCTATTACCCGCGAACAGATCCTGCTCCCCCGATGGTCGACAGTCGTGTCGTGATGACGACCGGTTCCCACAAGATGCAGATGTACTGGCTCCCCAGCCAGGAACGGGACCAGGAACTTCGGCTCTTTCCCTGGGTCTATTTCATCCCCGACGAGAAGTGGATTCCCTACGAGGATTCTTTCATCGTGGATCCCCGTTACGGTCGCCCACCGGCACTCTGGACCAGCAACTGCATCATTTGCCACTCGGTCAATGGCAACCCCAAGCTCACGGTCAAGCAGTTCCAGAACAACTACGAGCTGGATACCGCTGTCTCGGAGCTGGGGATTGCCTGCGAGGCCTGCCACGGTCCCGCCGCGGAACACGTCAAGCGGCATAGTAATCCGATTGCACGCTACCAGGATCGACTCGATGACAAGCCTGACCCGACCATTTTCAACCCGGGCACGGCCACGCAGCAGCAGTCGGCCGAAGCCTGTGGCCAGTGTCACAGCACATTCGAACCGGTCAACATGCAGAATTTCCTGAAGCATGGTAATACCTTCCGGCCGGGTGCGATGCGGCTGGACAAGACCCACCAGCTTATCTTTTACGGAGACCAGGATGCGGAGACGCACACGCACCACGACGCCTTCTGGAAAGACGGCAGTATCCGCATCGGGGGCAGGGAATACCTTGGCATGGCCATTTCCGCCTGTTTTCAGAAAGGGACCATGACCTGTCTCGACTGCCACTCGATGCATAATAACACTGGACCTTCGGACCAGATGACACTCCAGGCAGGCACCAACACCTCCTGCCTTCGCTGCCACGAGGAGGTCGGGGAATCCCTCCGTCAGCACACCCACCATGCAGAGGACTCAGAAGGAAGCCGTTGTTACAACTGCCACATGCCCCATACCTCATTCGCCCTGATGGGAGCGATTCGTTCCCACCGGGTGGATTCCCCCAGTGTTGCCAACGAGGACCAAAGTGGCCGACCCAATGCCTGCAACCTCTGCCACCTCGACAAAACACTCGAGTGGACGTCCAGGAAGATGGCAAGCTGGTATGGCCACAAGCCGGTAGAACTGGACAGGGACCAGGCAGAGGTGGCGGCTTCCGTCCGTTGGATTCTCGGCGGGGATGCGGTGCAGCGAGCGATCGGTAGCTGGCACATGGGATGGCAGCCAGCGATCGATATCTCCGGGGAGAACTGGCAACTTCCCCTGCTCAACCTGATCCGCACCGATGACTACTCTGTCAACCGATTTGTCAGCCAGAAGGCCATGCAGTCACACAGTCTCTTTTCCCGTTTAAATGGCGATGACTCCTATGATTTCATTGATGAACTTGAACCACTCCAGCAGGTCCAGGACAATTTTCTGAAACGCTGGCTGGACAGCTCGTCCCTGCCGGTCATTCCGGAGGCCGTGCTCGTGAAATCCGACGGCTCACTGGAAAAGGCGGTGATCGACCGGTTGATCAAGGATCGAGATCGTCGATCGATCATGGTGGCTGAATAAAGAAGCAACCAGCAGGTTAGACTTTCTTCCCCGATTGAGTGACAATGACGAAAGCGGTGCAGAACAGCAAAAAGCAGTTAAAAACAGGGTCCTCAGGCGGGAATAGCATGTACAAGGATGGCTCCAAGCAGCAATACAGTCGCAGGGATGTACTCGCATCGATAGCCGCTGCCACGGTCGGGGCAGGAATTACAGGTAGCGCCGCGACCCTCCCGGGCGGGAAAAAAGTCCCTGCCTGGCAGGCATCGATTCGCAAGGGACTGGACTGGATAAAGAAGACCCAATCCTCCCTGGGACACTGGACGGCGGGCAATTACCCTACCGCCATGACGGCGTTGGCAGGTACGGCGCTGATCTGCTCCGGATCCACAACCACCCAGGGGCCGTATGCCAGGACCATTCGGAACACCGTGAATTACCTGACCTCCAAGTCCCGCGGCAATGGCCTGATTGGAGACCCCCTGACAGACAACCGCTACACCTATGGCCACGGATTCGCCATGCTCTTTCTCTCCCAGGTCCTCGGCGAGGAAGAAGATATTGAACGCCGTGAGGAACTCGTGGAGATCCTCAAGAAAGCGGTCGACTTTAGCAGCAAGGCCCAGACCCCCTCCGGCGGCTGGGGGTATGTCAGTGCAAAGGACGGAAATAACTTTGATGAGGGATCCACGACGATCACCCAGGTTCAGGGTCTTCGTGGATGCCGGAACGCCGGCATCCCGGTGGCCGGGGAGGTCATCGAAAAAGCCAAGAACTACATCTACAAGTGCAAGAATGCCGACGGGGGCATCTCCTATAGCTCCCGGAACCGGTGAAGCTCTCGACCGGCGATCACGGCCGCTGCACTGGCGGCACTCTATAACGCTGGTGATTATGACAGCAAGCACGTGCCTGAAATGCTCAAGTACAGCAAGCAACAGCTGCACGGGATTTCCTCCGGCGCCCGGTCCTTTGGCCACTGGCACTATACCTACCTGTACTATTCCCAGGTTGTCTACCGACAGGGTGCCAAGGAATGGGATCCTTTCCGTGACAAGTTGTATGCGAAACTTGTCTCCGAGCAGGCTGACACCGGCAACTGGACCGGCAATATCGGTCCGATCTATGTCACCAGCTGCAACCTGATCATGCTGCAGCTGGACCAGGCCTTTGTACCGATCTACCAGCGTTAGCGGCAGATCGCCTTGACCAGACCGTCCATGGTAGAAGTCTCTGCCTCGGCGGTCGTGGGATAACCCAGCTCCTCCAGCGTGCTCGATGTCAAAGAGCTGATACTTGCCAGAGGCGCCATGGAGAGCTTGTCCCCCAGCAGCGATACCAGCGAGCGGGCAATCGCGGAACTGGTGACAGTGATCCAGTCGACATTCCCCGCCTCCAGTTCCTCCACAACGGAGGGGGCGACATGCCCAACGTCGGTACTTTGATAAACAACCAGCTGCTGGACGTCGCCGCCGGCATCGCGAAGCATCTCCGAGAGCACTTCCCTCCCCCGGCTTCCCCGTACCAGCAAGAATCGCTTTCCATCCGCCGCCTCCGGCTTCAGTGCCTCGGCCAGCGCTTCGGCCCGGTATTCTGCCGGCTGCAGGTCCGTTCCCAGGTGGTACCCGGCCAGTGCCTGGCTGGTCCCCGGGCCAATAGCCGCCAGCTGCAGCCCGGCCAGGGCACGGACGTCCTTCCCGGTCTGGAGCAGGCGGTCGACAAGAAACTGCACGCCATTCCGACTCGAAAAAACAAGCCAGTCAAACTGGTCTATATTTTCCAGCATCGTATCCAGCTGACTGTTGTCTTCCAGTGCCGAGATTTCAATCGCGGGCTGAACAAGCACCCGGGCTCCCTGCTCCACACACTGCTGAACCAATTCCGTCGACTGGGATGCAGCACGTGTCACAAGGACGGTCTTGCCAAACAGAGGTCTTTGCTGCAACCAGCAAAGATTCTCTTCCAGCCCGGCAACCTCTCCAAGGATCACGATTACCGGCGGGCGCAATTTCTTGACCGGTGTCATCTGCGAGGCAACTTCTCCAAGGCAACAGCGAATCACTTCTTGATCCGGACAACTGACCCGTCGCACGATCACTGCAGGGGTTTCGGCAGGCTTTCCCGCCGCCATCAGGGCCTCGGTCCAGACGGCCGCTGTCGTGACCCCCATGTAAAAAACAAGTGTTCCGGGAAAGCGGGCCAGCCCGTCGTAATCCAGCGCCGGATCGGTCTTATCGGGATCTTCCTGGCCGGTCACAAAGGCCACGGCAGAAGCAAGGCGGCGATGGGTCAAGGGAACTCCAACGCAGCTGCCAGCGGCTAATGCTGCCGTGATTCCCGGGATCACCTCAAAGGGAATCCCTTCCCCGGCCAGGACCTCGGATTCATCTGCCACGTGAGCAAACATGCTTGGATCGCCACCCTTGAGCCGCACCACGGTCTTCCCGGCGGAAGCCAGCTCCACGATCTGTTGGTTGATCTGGTCCTGCGTCCAGATCCGCGACTGCCCATGCTTGCCCAGGCATATTTTTTCGGCAGCGGGAGAAGCGTAATCCAGAATCTGGGGATTCACCAGGTAGTCGTAGAGGATCACGTCTGCCCTGGCGAGGCACTGGATTGCCTGGAGCGTGATCATGCCCGGATCCCCGGGTCCGGAACCTACCAGGTAAACCCTCGTCAACCGGGAAGGTGCTGGCGCATTCATAGACGTGACCCGTGAAAGACGATCTCCTGGAACAACTTAATTGAAACTTGCTTCTGCCAAGTTCGCAAGGGATGACCGGAAGTGCAGGGGCAACAAGCCTCCCACTCGAAAGCTCCCTGTCCGCTGGACAAGATCTGCTGAATCGTCCATAGTGGGGAATCCCGGAGACCAGCCGTTCTTCACTTCGAAGGCGGCTACCCGGGGATAGGCAACTAGAAACAACGACCCCCGTGGTAAGACAAACGCGATGCCCAATTCCAACAGCGCCAAAAAACGACTTCGACAGAACAAGGCCCACCGTGCGCGGAACCGGTCCAGGAAATCGGCGATGAGGACAGAAATACGCAAGGTACGGGAAGCCGCAGCGGAAATCGCAAAAGTCCGCCAGTCACTTGAAGCCGACGGAAAGTCCGGTGACGACGTCTCTGCAGCAATCCAGGACCAGGTGGAGTCCCTGGAAACCCAGTATCGCGTTGCTCAAAGGAAACTGGACCGAGCCGGTTTGACAAATCTCATCCACCGCAACACAGCAGCCCGAACCAAGTCCCGGTTGCAGCGATTGATCCTGTCGGTCAAGCAGGGCGCCTAGGCTGCCCCTGGCGGTTAATCCCAGACGATGCGTTCGGCATCAAAAACCGGCCCCTCAACGCACGTCCTCTTGTAGTCCCACTCTCCATTCGCTTCACGGACTTTCGCCACGCAGGTGAAACAGATCCCGATTCCGCACGCCATTGGTGTTTCCAGGGAAACGTGGCAACAGACTCCATGCTGCCGGGCAACCTCGGCTACCGCCTCCATCATCCGTTCCGGACCACAACAGACGATCCGTCGATCGTCCGGCGAACGTGCATCCGGCTGCTCCGCCAGTACCTCCTCGAGCAGATCCGTTACCAGGCCATGGTGCCCCCGGGAACCATCATCGGTCGCGAGTCTCAGGTCGAAACCGGCTCCTTCGAAATCATCCAGTCCCGCCATGAAACCGGCGCGACGGGCACCGTAGCAGAGGGTCACCCGTTGCGAGAGCGGCCTGGCATCGACCTCGCCACCATAGGCCTGCTGCCCCAAATGGAACTTGCCAAGTGCCAGAAATGGCGTCTGGCCGATTCCACCAGCAACCATGATCAGTCGGCCCGTGGGAGAGGCAGGGAAGCCGTTTCCGAGTGGTCCCCAGACATCCAGTTCCACTCCCGGCTGACAGTCCGCCAGCCGGGTCGTGAGGTTGCCCTTGACGATGTAAACAACGTCGACATCCTGCCCGTGGCCCTGTTCATCGTTGATCACGTCATAGAGTGCCAGGGGACGACCGATCAGGGGATCGTCAAAACCGGCGATCCGCAGCATCAGGAACTGGCCGGGCAGCACACGCTGGGCAAGAGGCGGGCAACGAAACCGAAGACGATATGTCTGTTCAGCAAGGGGTACATTCTCAAGGATCTCAACTCTTTGTTGCACCGCCTGGTCTGCATAACAGGATGCATGAAGCGGATTATCCATCAGCTTGATTTCCTCCCCCGCCGCGGTGCATTCCGGTTCCGGCTCTTGGGTGCTTGTCGCGTGCGGCCACGGGCTCCTGACGAGCGAGAGCGGCCGGTACGGGAAGAGCGTTGCCCCGCTTGTTTTCCTCGCCGCGAGGACGTTCTGGAAAAAGTCGTCGTGGTTTTCTCCGAATTCGTGCCCAGACTGTCCGGGTGGCTGGAAATCTGTCGCAGTCGACGAACTTCCGTGGAGGTTAACTCACGGCATTCCCCCGGCTGAAGTTTTCCCAGTCGGAGCGGACCGATGGCAATTCGCTTGAGCTTCAAAACCTTGTGGCCGATCCGGGCCAGCACACGCCTGATTTCACGGTTGCGTCCCTCGGAAAGAACCATCTCCATCTCGGTACTCCGGGCAAGCCTTTTTTTTACTCGCAGGGCATCGACCTGGGCCAGGCCGTCATCGAGGTAAACTCCCTTGCGAACCTGTGCCAGGGAGGCTCGGGTTGGGCTCCCGGCAACCTGAACCCGGTATGTCTTGGTCACACCATAGCGAGGATGGGCAAGCTGGTTGGCCAGTTCCCCGTCATTGGTGACCAAAATCAATCCCTCGCTCATGCGATCCAAGCGTCCCACGGTAAAAAGCCGCTGCTCGGTCGGGATGATATCAATAACACGCAGGCGCCCCTGAGGATCCATGTTCGTGGAGAGCACGCCGGCCGGCTTATTGAGGACGTAGTAGATCCGGGCCTCCGGTTGAACCACCACACCATCGACCCGTATTTCCTGGCTGCCAGGATGAACTCGTGTCCCCAGCACCGTGACAACCTGTCGGTCCACCTGGACCCGGCCCTGTTCGATCAACTCCTCGCAACCCCGCCTGCTTCCCAGCCCACAGGATGCAAGCAGCTTTTGCAGTCGCACCGCTCCGGGATTCTCTTCAGCAGATTTCCTCGAAGAAGCCGTCCTGGTTTTTCTTGCAGCCATGGTCACGCGTCACAATAAGAAGTGCAGATCAGGCCACAACCAATGACCTCTATCCCTCGTCAAGAAGGATCATACCCTTCAGAGTAGGGATTCTTTATCCGTGGCATCCAGATTGCCAGGCCAATGCCAAAAAAGTAGAGCACGACAAGCGGAACTGCCATCAGGAGCATGCTGATCGGGTCGGCCGGTGTCAGCAACATGGAAACTATACAGATCACCAGCACGGCGACGCGCCACTTGGCAACGAAAACATCCACGGAAATAAGTCCGATCCTGTGAAGCATTAACATCACCAGCGGCAACTGGAATGCGACACCAAATCCGATTGGCAGGAAAAGCACAAATCCCATCCACTCACTAATACGTGGATCCGGATGAATGTTCATCGCTCGGTTAAAGCCGAAAAGAAAATCCAGAACCGGTTCAAAGACGAAGAAGAAAGCCAGTGCGGCTCCCCCCAGAAAAAGAGCCAGGCTCAATGGCAAATAAATCCCGACATACTTTTTTTCATGAGAATAAAGGCCGGCAGCGATAAACGACCAGACCTGGTAGAAAACCCAGGGACTGGCAATCAGGAAACCACAGATGAAGGCCGCCTTCAACCAGATCATGAAAGCCTCGTGGGCATTGAGCGTCTGGACCCGGATATCGATCGGTTTCCAGAGAGGCACGTTCAATAGCTGGGGCTGCGCCGGGCGCAGACAGTCCTTGAAGACCTCGCAGATCACCAGGCGATTCAAACGCCGCGCATCGGTCCTGGCATTCGAATCGCTCGAACGGTTACTTAATTCGTCGCGAATTTCTGCCAGTTGTGGATGTTCGTCGATGAACTTCTTGAACGATGGCGAACGGGACAAATTTTCACGAGCCACCCAGCCATTCAGGATAGCCACCGTCTCTTGGCGGAGCTTCTCGTCCTTCTGAAGTTGATCGGGGGTTGCTTCCGCCGCCCTGCTGGCAGCCGCGTGCGCGTCCTCGTTCAACAATGAACCGAGGTGCGCCACGGG
>CAYYZW010000154.1:0-18505 GCA_964476375.1 uncultured Pirellulaceae bacterium | reverse complement strand
GGAAACCGTTTCCAGATCCGGTTTTCGGCTACTTCCGTGAAAAACTCGTCGACCGCTTTCTTGGCCTGCCGGAAACTCAACTCGGCCTCCTCCTTGGCCTGGAGGATCTGGAAATAGGAGATCGTCATCGCAACCAGGGCCACCAGCACACCGGTAAATGCGGCTCCTGAAAGGGCTGCGATCCTGGGATTCCGCTTGCACCAGCGAACCATCGCCTCCGGCCGGGACACTGGCCGTGCCTGGATTGGCACCCCCTCGATGAATCGCTGCAGTTCATCGGCAAGGTCCTGCGCTGTGGCATAACGCCGTTCACGCTCCTTCTGAAGACACTTCAGGCTGATGGTCTCCAGGTCAACCGGGACAGCCGAGTTGAGGACTCTCGGATTCACCGGCTCGGACTTCAGGACCTGCTGCAGGGTGTCATAGGTGGTAGCCGCCTTGAAAGGGGCAACCCCGGTAATCAACTCGTAGAGGATGGCCCCCAGCGAGTAGACGTCGCTGCGGACATCGACCTCTTCCGCCCGCGCCGCCGCCTGTTCCGGGGGCATGTAACTGGGGGTTCCCACTACCGTCCCTGACATCGTCAACTGGGACCTGTCGTTGACCTGCTTGGCCAGCCCAAAGTCGGTCAGCAGCGGCTTGTCCTGCTTGTCCAACAGGACATTTGATGGCTTCAGATCCCGGTGCAAAATGCCGGCCTGGTGGGCGAACTCGATGGTCTCGGTCATCGTCAGCATCAAGCTGGCAGCCGTCTCCGGAAGCATCGGCCCGTCGGAGACCGCTTCCGAGAGGCTCTCGCCCTCGATGTAATCCATGGAGAAAAAGTGTTGTCCATTGCTTTCGCCGATCTCATACACGGTGACAATATTGTCATGCTTCAGGTTGGCTGCCGCCTCAGCCTCGACATAAAAACGATCGACTTCTGACGGATCGGCGAACTGGCCAGACCGGATCATCTTGATCGCCACGATCCGGTTCAGCTTTTTCTGGCGCGCCTTGTAGACCACCCCCATGCCACCCTGGGCAATCATCTCCAGCAGTACATAGTCCCCAAATTCACGTGCCTCTGGTTCCACCACCGGCGTGGTGGGAACCGGGACCTTGTTCGCAGGAGCCACCAGCGTGGCCTGCATGTCATCATCCACATCGAATTCCACATCACGGGAGTCGTCAGAATTCCCCGAGAGATTATCCGCCTGGACAGAAATCACCGCCGTCTCCTGGTCCGCCCCATCAGGCTGCAGCGTCTCCTGCCCGCCCCCTTCCGGCTCACTGTCGCCGGCCAACTGGGACTCAAACCAGTCCAGGAAGTCCCTGGCCGAACCGGAAAAGCCCTCCAGGTGCTCCTTGCCAGACCCGACGAGCCCCTGGATCCCCTCGGGAGAGAGGGTCTGGTCGCTGCCAAAGGACCGCTCGGCAAGCTGGCGAAGAAGATCATCCGCGGCCCCCTTTTCCCCCGGATCCCCCTGCCCACGAGCAAGATCCAGCAACTGCCTGGCGATATCAAGTTGATCTCTTGTCACTATAAAAATCTCCCCTGCAAACAAGCCAGGGTCATGTCTGTTTTCTACGTGGTGTCCCCAGGAGGTTATTACCTTTTGGGCGGAGAACCGGACAGGGCTGTCCAAAAAACAGGCCCACGGATTTCATTAGAAGTCAGCGCCCGTGAGAATTCAACACGGCAGAGAAACCATGCCGACCACCGGCCCCGTTTAGCCGTGCGGATTACGAAGGAACTTCTGGTAAGGAAGCCGTACTCCGCCGACAAAGAAGGCGTCCACCCGCAGGGGGGAAAGCGGAGCATACTCCTCTGATGCCATGGAAGTCACCACATCATCCTGGTCCACACCGTCTCCACTGACACCCAGGCCGCCAACCAGCGTGGTGCCATCATCGTCGTAAAGCGGCCCTGCCCCCGGGAAAAAGACCACCCCGTTCTGGTTCTGGATGGGGAAATCCGCGTCGGGCGCGTGAAAATTCCGCTCCGGCAGGAAACGGGTGAACCCCAGCACGTTGTCGTCACCCTTTACGCCGCTGGAGAAACTGGCTGCATCAATGGGGCCATCGTTTTCAGCGGTCGTCAGGCTGATTTCCGAGTGATTCAGGATCGAGAAAATGGCTGCCGGAGTTCCATCCACCCCATCGGGAAACCGTGGCTCGGCCAGGAAGCGGAATGTGCGGTTGGTCAGGGCAAGTCCCTGCTGTGGCCCCACGCCGTCATAGGATACCTGGTCCAGCGCCGCAACCGCCCCCCCTGAGTAGTATGTCATGTTGCGGGCCTTGGCGACCGCTACGGCGATGGAAAAATAGGTCGCATCCTGCATGCGGTAAAGGCCCAGGACCGTTCCATCCAGGTCCGCCACGGCAAACACCATGCGAGACCTCGGCCCGGGTTTCCCATTGGCATCCAGCCGGATGGCAGCCCGAACCAGGTTAGCCTCGTCAATACCCGCCTGGATGATGTCCTGAACGTCCTGGGCCGAGAGATCGCCTGACTGACTTGGCTGGGGTGTGACCAGCCATCCGGCCGGCACTGTCGTGCCTGACAGGGGTGTCCCCAGCGGGTCACTGGGATCGACTTGCCCGTTTACACCATTCACGAGGCCGCTATCACTGGCGTAATCTTCCAGCAACCTCTCCACGCCCGAACGAGTATCGGACGTCGTGGGATTGGGTCCAAATACCTCCAGCCGAATTCCCACCAGGTCAATTCGCCCAAAGGGCAGGCCAACGATTCCCGGCGGCAGAGGGACTCCAGCCAGGTCACCTACCGCAACCCCTGCACCCGGGCTTCCGCCAGCTGCAGCAAAGGCAATCCACTCTGCCTCCAGCGCCTTGTCAGAATTAGTACGGAAATACTCGGCCCTGAGGGCAGCCGCCGTGCTGCCATTGGCACCAAGAGGCTCGGCTCCCGCATGTGGATAGACACCACTGAATCCCTGTTCGTGGCTGGCAAAGCCATCCGGTCCCGGGAAGAAGACACCGATGCCCCCCACGTGGCAGCTGTTCTTGTAGAGCGGGATTCCACCAGGCAATGTGCCGATCCCCCGCGACTGGGCCGTTGGCATCAGACCTGACTGTCCGCCATAAGATTCCGGTGGCTCGATCTCCTGTCCTGCCGGAACGTTAACCGGATCGATATTGAAACGGTAATCCAGCAGGATGTCATCGGCCGTCCCTCGCCTGCCGTCCAGGCCGGGATGCAGCAGGCTATCGCGGTTCGTGTGTTCAATATCAAACAGGTCCACCGGCGGGGTGTGCATGATTGCCGGCGGGAAATGCGCCCCCAGCCCAATCGGTGCCACGGTGCCGGGCCCCTGCAGGAAGCCATCTGTACTGTTCGGATTCGACTCCACTTCCCGCTGGGTGATCGTTGACTGGCTGATATTACGGATCGTACGGGAAGTAAGCGGCGCCATGTTGTGGGCGAAGAAAGCCGCCGTGCGCGCCTTGGCCACGGCGCCATCAATGGCAAACACCCGGGTCCCCGGGTCTCCAGTGAAGAGGGCGCCACTCTCGGTCCGCACGCCCAGGATCTTTCCACCCCGGTCAACCACTGCGATGATTGCATCGGTGCTGGGCGTGGCCGCCGAGGCACGGTCCAGCAGCTTCAAGACGTCATCGCTGAGCAACACATCGAGACAGGCTGGATCCACGATGTCGTCGTCCCCCAGCAGGTTCACACGTCCATCGCTGGCAAGCGGTCCTTCCCCGTTAATTTCACTGATCACCTGCAGCGCATCAGAGGGACTCAGGTTACTGTCATTATCCACGTCCAGGAAAGCCGGCCCCTGGACCGTGGTCTCTCCCTCGGCGATTGCCAGCGGCCGTGCACCGCCGCTATTGAGCTCGTTGATCACCTGCAGGGCATCCGCCGCCACCACGTTTCCGTCACCGTTTACATCGGCGGCCAGCTGGGGGTTGTGCCAGGGATTCGCGCTGAGCATCCGCCGGCCCTCGAGCTGCTCAAATCCAAGCCCAGAGCGGCGGACACGGGAGTTCTTTTTCCGCTCTTTCATACTCTCGACTCCCGCCGCAATGACACCCTGCCAACGCAACCTACCCATACCTCCAGCCATGTCAGAAGATCAAAAAACAGGCTGGAATCGGTACTTTCTTGTTCTATCGACATTTAACCAGTCGCACTCAACAACCGATGTAAACCTTATATGTAGAAACGCCGTTATAACCCGCATAACCGGTAAAACCCGAACTGTGGCCAGCTCCTTGTTTTCCTGTAAGCATTGTTATCGATACGGTGGCACCCTCCTTGCCATGGCCGCGGGACTGCTCCCACTGGCACTCGGTTTAATGGCTGATGAGCAGGATTCCCCGCTGAAGATTATCTCTGCACCACTGAACCTGATCCCGGCCACCTCACCACCTCCGGTTTCCCGGCGGGCAAGGATTGAGCACCAGGACCATTCTCCCGTGGAGCCCGGGCAGAGCATTCCCAAAGAGGAGCCGCCAGCGCCCGGTAGTGTTCGTTCCGCCATTTTTGAAACCGAACCGGGAAAACCTGGGCCGGTCGACGAGGTCATCTTTCTTCTGGATGACGGGCCCGCCACCAGTTCAGAAGGAATTCCGGTCGAGCCGCCCATCCTCAGGGATCCGCACCAGCAACGAGAACCCGGTGAGGACCTCTCATCCGAGAGCAGTCCGAAGGAGGCCGGTATCTGGCCACGGGAATATCCTCCTGGCTACAGCGGCCCAAGCGGCATTGTCCCGAGTGACCCGGGAAACGGAATCCATTTTGTCCCCATCGAGGATCGCTGGCGGATTGGTTCCCCCGAATGGAACCGCCACGAACCTTTTGTCATGGGGCACCCCCGGCTGATCGACGATCCTTTCAAGGAGTTACCGGAAGATGACTTCCCCTTTGTCAAGGGCCGCATGCTCGACCCCTATCACCAGAATATCCTCAAGGGAGATTATCCACTGATCGGACAGGATACTTTCCTGAACCTGACAGCAGCCACGCTCATGACACTCGAATCACGAGATGTCCCCACCCCCACAACTCCCTTTGAGAGCACGGCCTTACCAGGGCAGGAAGAGTTCTTCGGAGATCCTGACCAGTTCTTCTACCGCCAGGATTTTCTTCTCAGCTTCGACATCTTTCACGGGACCGACGGGTTCAAGCAACCGGACTGGCGCGTGCGAATGTCGATGATCTACAACCTGAACTACCTGGATGTCGATGAACTGGGCATCGTCAACCCGGATGTCCGTGAGGGCACCACTCGCTTTCGGGATGACTTTGCCCTGGAGGAATGGTTCGTGGAGTCCAAGCTGGCCGACACCAGCCCTCACTACGACACGCTCTCGGTGCGTGCCGGATCCCAGCTCTTCGTTAGTGACTTCCGCGGCTTTATCTTCTCGGACGTCAACCGGGCAGTGCGGATCTTCGGGACACAGGAAGCCAACCGCGGGCAATTCAACGTGATCTGGTTCGACCAGGCGGAAAAGCAGACCAACAGTGAACTGAACACGTTTGACGACCGTCATCAGAACACTTTCATTCTCAACTACTATCGCCAGGATTTCATCTGGCCCGGTTACGATGCAGAGGTCAGCTTTCACTACAACCATGACAAGGCAACGTTCCAGTTTGACAAAAATAATTTTCTTGTCCGTCCCGACCCAACCGGGGTTTTTGCTCCCCACGAGGTCGACTCCTACTATTTCGGCATTGCCGGAAACGGGCACATTCACCGTCTCAACGTCAGCCACGCGCTCTACTGGGTGGACGGCACCGCCCAGCTCAACCCGATCGCCGGACGGCCGCTGGACATCGATGCCTGGATGGCGGCCGTGGAGCTGTCGATCGACCGGGACTGGATGCGTTTTCGAACCTCTTACTTCTATGCCTCCGGCGACGACGACGTGAATGACGCCGAGGGCGGGGGCTTTGACGCCATCTTCGACAACCCCAATTTTGCCGGCGGCGAGTTCAGTTACTGGCAGCGGCAGGCGATCGGCCTGTTTGGCGTCCAGCTTGTCAACCGCGGGAGCCTGGTGCCCAACCTGCGATCCAGCAAGACCCAGGGCCAGACCAACTTTGTCAATCCTGGCCTGCACCTGTTCAACATCGGTGTGGATGCAGATATCACGCCACGCATGAAACTGATTGGGAATGTGAATTTCCTCTGGTTTGAACACCCCGAGGTTCTGGAGACCTTCGTTTTCCAGAGCGGTATTGACGACGAGATTGGAACCGACCTGAGCCTGGGGGTCGAATACCGCCCCCTCCTTAACAACAACCTGATCCTTGTCGGCGGGGTCTCCGGCCTGATCCCTGGCGACGGCTTTCGCGATATCTACTCCAAGCTCGATGGCGAAACCGACCGGCTTTTCGCCGCTTTTCTGGAGTTGATCGTGGAATACTAGGTGTCCTTTCCTCTCTTCTCTTGCTTCACTACCGCGGCTGGCCCTATCCTGTGTCCAGCAGCACCATCTCCCAGCCTCTTGTTTCAGCAGAGAAATACGCCCACGTGGAAAAACAGCCTTCCAGCCGCGGCTTTGGATTCCTGAACACGACCCAGTTCCTGAATGCCTTTAACGACAACCTGCTCAAGCAGATGTTGATGTGGGGCACGGCGGCCGGGGGGATCTGGGCCAGCCAGATCGCGCCCGGGGGACAGGCATACGCCTCACTCTGCCTGGCCATCCCCTTTATCCTGCTCTCGGGCTTCGCCGGCCAGTTCTCCGACCGCTACAGCAAGCGGGCCGTGATCATCGTGGTCAAGTTCATGGAAGTCCTGATCGGCATCATGGCGCTGGTCGGTTTCCTGGTGGGGAACCTCTGGGTATTAATCACGGCCCTGGTGCTGATTTCCGTCCAGAGCACATTTTTCAGCCCGGCCAAGTATGGCATCCTGCCGGAAATTATCGAGGAGAAGCTGCTCAGCCGGGCCAACGGGACGCTCAGCATGTTTACCTACGTGGCCTGCATCCTGGGGATTGGAGCCGCCGGCCCGCTTTACGACCTCTACGCCCCGGATGGAATTGCGCCACCAAGTGGGATCCTCTGGATTCCCGGAGCTGCCATCGTACTGGTCGGCATCCTTGGCATGATCGCCACGCGAGGTCTTCCACGCGTCCCGGTGCAGAACCCGGAGATGAAAATCCGTCCGATTTTCTTCAAGGCTTACCGGGAGACCTGGCGAGACATCCGTCGCACCCCCCTGGGGACGGTGGTCCTGGCCTGGTCCTACTTCTACATGATCGTTGCCGGCCTGGCGATCCTGATTCCCGCCGACTTTGCCGACCTGCTGGGGATCACTCGATCCAGGGCTACTCCCTTGCTGCTCTGCCTGGCGGTCTCCCTGGGCATCGGGGATTACACGGCAGGCCGGCTCTCCGGTCACCGCATTCGTCCTGGAATGATCCCGGTGGGAGCGATCGGGACCACGGTCATGCTGTTTGCCCTGGGGGCCATCCCGCTGAATTATTACCTGATCGCCAGCTGCCTTTCCCTGGCGGGTTTCCTGGCGGGATTTATCATGGTGCCACTGCAGACGATGACCCAGCAGCTTGCCTCCGAAGACCAGCGGGGAGGTGTCCTGGGGCTCTGGAATTGTGGCTCTTTCGTGGGAATCGTGATCGGCAACGTGATCTTCCTGGTGGTCAAGAGCAAGCACATCAACATGGCCTCCAACCATGTCTTCTATATCTGTGGCGTCCTCGGATTACTCCTGGTTGTACTGCTCTACACCGGCTGGCAAAAGCAGTTCGAGGAGGCCGTCGCCGAGCCTGCTTCAGGCAATCGAGAAGAGCAGGGGAGTGAGGCAGGCCGCACCACAGACGATAAATAACAGCGGCAGGCCTGCCTTGCACTCTCGATGGCACCCACGGCAGGCGATTTGTCTACAATGCATTTCTGCCCCGTTGGACTACTCCTCCATCTTCTGATAACGAGACCTCCCTGATGGCCCGATCAATCGTCCTCTCGCTGATGTTGCTGGTCCTCGCCTTCCCTCTCCAGGCCGAGACGCCTCCCGCCCCGGCCCATTCCAGGGTGAAGTCGAACCGCCGGGCCCATCTCAAGCAAGGCAACAGGCAAAGACAACCATCGCTGCTCAAACGCAGCAGTCAGGGCCCGGCTGTTGAGGATCTTCAGCGCACACTCAATGCCCGTCTCAAGCCATCTCCCGGGCTCTCGGTGGATGGGAGTTTTGGCCCCAATACAGAAAAAGCGGTGCGACGCTTCCAGCAGCTTCACAAGCTGCCCGTGACCGGCACGGCCGATGCCGCCACCATGCGACTGCTCACCCCGCTTGAAGTTCGACCGCCGGCAGTTCCTGCCCCGGAGACGGTCAATGCCGAGATCCTCCCGCTTCAGACCGCCGACTCGCTCGATGGCCCTCCTTTTGTCAGCTGCAAGGCCTGGGCGATTGCTGATGGTCAAAGCGGGAAACTGCTCTGGGAATTCAAAGGAGACGAGCCTCGTGACATGGCCAGCACAACGAAGATCATGACCGCCTACGTCGTCCTCTCACTGGCCCGGCAGTCACCCGATGTGCTGGGTGAGACGGTGATCTTTTCCGAGCGGGCGGACAAGACCGGGGGTTCCACTTCTGCGATCCGTGCCGGCGAACAGCTCCCGGTCCGGGAACTCCTTTACGGCCTGCTGCTGCCCTCGGGGAATGACGCCTCGGTCGCCCTGGGAGAGCATTTCGGGCTGCGGCTTGCTCGCCGGGCAACGGACCAGGACGCCGATCCCCTGCCACTGTTTATTACCGAGATGAACCGCCAGGCCAAGAAACTTGGCATGCGCCATACCCACTTTGCCAATACCCATGGCCTGACCGCCGAGGGACATCATGCGTCGGCCGCCGACCTGGTCAAGCTTGCCCATGCGGCCATGCAGTTACCTCTCTTTCCCGGTTACGTGGCCACCCGGCAACGGGGAGTCGTCCTTCGAACGGGAGACAACCAGCAGCGGAACATCGTCTGGCGCAACACCAACCGGCTGTTACCTATCGATGGCTACAGTGGAATCAAGACCGGGACAACCTCGGCGGCCGGAGCCTGCCTGGTCTCCTACGGCACCCGGGACACGGGGGCACTGATCGTGGTCGTCCTGGGAAGCAGCAACAGCGACAACCGTTATTTGGATTCCCGCAACCTCTATCGCTGGGCCTGGAACCAGCGGAAGAACAGTCCCTAGCGAAACATGCCGTAACGGACGATACACCAGAGTGCCGAAAAACCGTCCTTCAGGCCGATCTTTTTTCCCTCCCCGTAGGTCCGGCCGGAATAGCTGATCGCCACCTCGTAGATCCGGTAACGAGATCGAGCAACCCGGGCGGTTATTTCCGGTTCGATCCCAAAGCGGTTCTGTTGCAGCCGTGGAAGAATCTTTTTGATCACCTCCCCCCGGAACACCTTGTAGCAGGTCTCCATGTCGGTCAGGTTGAGGTTCGTGAACAGGTTCGAGAGCGTGGTCAGGAAACGGTTCGCCAGGTAATGGAAGAAATAGAGAACCCGATGGGGCTGATCTCCCAGGAATCGGCTCCCGTAAACCACATCGGCCTGTCCATCGACAATCGGCTTGATCAATCGAGGATACTCGGCAGGATCATACTCCAGGTCGGCATCCTGGATCAGGACAACATCTCCCTCGGCAAGGCCAAACCCGGTCCTCACCGCCGCTCCTTTTCCCCGGTTACGAGAATGAAAGGCGACCTTGAGCGTATTGGAGAGATCCTCTCCCCGTCGCTCGGCGATCGATTTGAGCAGGTCCCGGCTTCCATCGGTACTACAATCGTCCACAAGGATAATTTCCTTGGAGATCGGCACCGCGGACACTCGCTCGATGATCTCCTCGAGGGTGGCCGCCTCATTGTAAACCGGAATCACGACGGACAAGCGTGTCGTATTCGGGATCACGTAAAGCCCCAGTTGTCGACAGACCGTCGGCCCAAGCAGCTGTTCCAGCTTGTCGTACCATTGCTGGCTATAGGGCGTGTGACTTGATTCCATGGATTCTGCTTCCGCGAAAGCTGGCTCTCTTGCTCTAGGTTAGTTCCCTTCCTGTCCTTACGAACCTGCCCCCTGCCAGGGATCACAAAAAACTGCATGGCAGGGACAAAAAAAACCCTTACAACCGGATTTATCGCCGTGGTTACCGAGTCCGAAGGGGAACCCAAGTTCCACCGCAAGACCCGGAAATCGGTATACTGGGACGTGAAGTGTGACGCCCTGTCCCTGCCCGAACAGGGACAGCAGGTCGCCGAACCTCGCCAGGCAATCACCGGAAAATCCCCAAAAAACCCTCCCATGCCACGAATCCTCCAACACTGGCAGTTCCTTCTCCTAGGAGTCGCCCTGCTTCCCGCCCTGGCCGTCGCCGAGGAGGGGGATAGCAAGGAAACCAGGCCACTGGTCTTTGAGACCGATGTCCTTCCCATCCTCAAGTCACACTGCGCGGCCTGCCATTTCGGTGACCACCCCAAGGCAGGACTGGACCTCCGGCGAAGGGCGACCATTGTCAAAGGGGGAAAGTCGGGGCCGGCGATCCGTATTTCAGCAGCCGAGACGAGCCTGATCTGGGAAGTTCTCAAGACGGACCGGATGCCCCTGGAGGGCCCGGCCCTGACGACCGAGGAAAAGGGGATTATCCGCAGCTGGATCAATGAGGGGGCAGAAGCCAACGACAAGGAAGTCCTGGCGGGCGACGAGTCCAGTGCGGCTTACGATGCAGCCGACTTTGACTACTGGTCTTTCCATCCTCCGCAGATGCCAGAAATCCCAACCCCACGTGACCAGCACCTGGTAAAAAACCCCCTCGACGCTTTCCTGCTCGAGCGACTGGAAGCCCGGCAGCTTAGTTTTTCTCCCCAGGCCGACCGGAATACCCTTGTTCGCCGCCTGTTCCTGGACCTTTGCGGCACACTTCCCTCGCCGGCAGAGATCGACCAGTTTGTCCATGACAAGTCGCCGGACGCCTACGAGAGACTCGTCGACCGGCTACTGGGAAACCCCCAGTACGGGGAACGCTGGGGACGCCACTGGCTGGATGTCGCCGGCTACTCTGACGCAGCCGGTGTCCTCTCCGCGGACCAGGACCGCCAGCTGATCTGGAGATATCGAGATTACGTGATCCGCTCCCTGAACCGGGATATCCCCTATGACGATTTTATCAAGCAGCAGCTGGCGGGTGACGAGTTGTCCGGCTACTGGTCCCACTTTGCCAACGATGACACGCTCCCTGAAAATGTCGTCGAATCACTCACCGCAACCGGCTTTCTGCGTACGGCACCCGATTCCAGCCGCCCGGATTTCAACACCATCAAGAATGTCAATGGCCAGTACTACTATCCAACCATTGATGCCCAGCTGGAGATCGTCGCTTCGAGCCTGATGGGGATCTCGGTGAAATGTGCCAAGTGTCACAATCACAAGTTTGATCCCCTGACCCAGCGGGAATACTACCAGCTCCAGTCGATCTTCATGGCTGCCTACAACCCGGACAAGTGGATACCGTTTCGGGACAGGACGAGACCCATCGCAACGCAGAAGCAGCTCGACGCGGCCCAGCAGCGAGAGCAGGATGTCAACTCCCAGGTCGCCGTCCTGAACAAGGACATTGCCGAACTCAAGAACAACTACAAGCAGGAACTCGTCGCAAAGCGGCTGGCGACCATCCCCGAGGCGATCCGGCTGGATGTCAAGCAGGCACTCGCTGCGAATGCGGAACAGCGGACCGACATCCAGAAGTACCTTGCAGACAAGTTCACCAGCCTCCTTCCGTCCGGCGAGGAGGCCCTGGAAACGGCGATTACCGCCACCTACCCGGACTATATCGTGGCGATAACGGAGAAGAACCAGGCGATCGCCGCCCAGGAGCAGCGGCGAATCCACTTTGACAAGGTCTTTGCCCTGTTTGACGTTGAGGGAGAACCCTCCACGCCCTTGCTCCGTCGCGGCGATGCCCAGACTCCTGGCCCCCAGGTCTCCCCCAACGTGCCCCGGCTGGCAAAGACCGACAGTCCTTTTCAATGGGCGTCCCCCGGCGAGGAGGCACCCACTTCAGGGCGTCGCATGGCCCTGGCTAACTGGCTGACGCAACCCCGGCACCCGCTCACAGCCCGCGTACTGGCAAACCGGATCTGGATGCATCATTTCGGAGAGGGCATTATTTCCACGCCCGATGATTTTGGCTGGGCCGGGGATTCCCCCACCCACCCGGAGCTCCTTGATTACCTGGCGATTGAACTGGCCGACCATGACTGGAGCATGAAACATCTCCACCGCCTGATTGTCACCTCGACCGCCTACCGTCAACAGTCTCTCAACGAGGGAGACCTGGCCAACAGGCAGGACCCCCATAATCGACTTCTCTGGCGGCAGAACCTGCGGCGACTGGAGGCGGAGCCGCTTCGTGACACCATCCTGCAGCTTGCCGGCGGTCTCGACAGCCGCATGTTCGGGTACCCGGTTGCGGTCGCCCAGCGAAGCGACGGGGAGGTTGTCGTCAACGATGGCAAGCTCCCCCAGCGGAAGTCGATTTACCTGCGAGTCAAACGGTCTGCCCCACTTTCTCTCCTGCAGCTTTTTGACCAGCCCGACATTGAGACCAACTGCACGCGCCGCAGCCAGTCGACCGTGCCACTCCAGGCCCTTTCCCTACTCAACAGTGACATGGTCTCCCGCGCCGCAGCCGGTTTTGCCAGCCGCGCCCTCGATGAATCCCCAGAGGATCCCGCCGGCTGGGCATACCGGGTCACCTACAGCCGTGCCGCCGACGGGCCGGTCCGCGAATCCCTTTCGCTTTTCCTCAAACAACAGGCCACCCTCCACCTGGCAGGCACGGGCCAGCGAAAGGCCTGGCAATTTGGGTACGGCACCA
Organism: uncultured Pirellulaceae bacterium; assembly: GCA_964476375.1. GTDB lineage: Bacteria > Planctomycetota > Planctomycetia > Pirellulales > Pirellulaceae > SAT2750. The sequence continues at coordinate 5,649 of CAYYZW010000154.1, read as the reverse complement.
TCGACAGCCAGGACGACCGAAAAGTCCTTTTCACCCACTTCCCGGCTTTTGTGAAACAACAATGGCAACTGGGAATGGATTACCCCTTCCAGGGTTCCTTCTGGGCCGGCCTGAACGCCACGTCCGGACATCCAGGAAGCGATAAGCCGGTGATCGCCCAGTGGACATCGCCCCTGCAGGGAACTATCCGCATCCGCGGGTTTGTCGAGCATCCATCGCCTGCCGGTAACGGCATCCGAACCACGGTGGTCTCCAGCCAGCATGGAAAACTATCGTCGTGGATAACAGCCCATGAAAAAACACAGATCAAGCTGGACAACATCCAGGTGGCCAGCGGAGACCGGCTCTGGGTGATCACCGACATGAATGAAGAGTTGACTTCGGATAATTTCAACTGGACGATCATCATCGAGCATCTTGACGACACGGGCGAGGTGGTCACAACCTGGGACTCCACGGCCGGCTTCCACGGCCCCCTTGCCGCGGGAGACGACCTGGACCTGGCACAGCGAGCCCGCCGGCAAGCCCTGGTTGACCTGTGCCATGTCCTGCTGGCAAGCAACGGCTTTGCCTATATTGACTGACACGTAACGGGGAAGGGAATTCATGTTCAAAACCGAGTCGACTTCCGGCAGGGAAGCCTACGAGATCAATCGCCGGCAAACGCTGCTGCGACTGGGAGGGGGTTTCGGGGCACTGGCCCTGGGAAGCCTGATGCACGACCAGGCCAGGGCAGGGCACAGCAGCCACACCCTCCTTCCCCAGGCACCGGCACACCCGGCAAAGGCCCAGGCGGTGATCCAGCTCTTCATGCATGGCGGCCCCAGCCACGTGGACCTGCTCGACCCCAAGCCAATGCTCAACAAGCATGACGGCGAGACTCCCCCGGGGGAAGTCATCGATGACGAGAACCGCACCAAGTACCTGCTTGGCTCCCCCTTCACATTTCGCCGACACGGCGAAAGCGGCATCGAGTTCTCCGAGATCCAGCCACACGTGGCCAGGCATGCGGACCGGATCGCGGTGATCCGGTCGATGTTCGGAGAACACCGCAATCACGAGCAGTCGATCTGGCTTGCACAGACCGGCTTGATCGTTCCAGGCAGGCCAACCCTCGGGGCCTGGTCCTGCTATGGCCTGGGGTCGGTCAACCAGAACCTGCCCGGGTACATCGTGCTGCCCGACCCCAAGGGTCACTCGGTCGATGGCATCCGCAACTGGTCCAGCGGCTGGCTTCCGCCGCTTTACCAGGGAACCCGGTTTCGTGGCACAGGCAGCCCGGTGCTCAACCTGCACCCCAGCCAGGCAATCTCCCCCGAGGTAGCATCCGGCAGGCTGGGGCTTCTGAGAAACCTTAATCGCGACCACCAGCGTCGCCACCCGCGTGAACTGGAACTAGATGCCCGCATCAGCAACCTGGAACTGGCCGCCCGCATGCAACTTTCGGCCACCGATGCGGTCGACATCAGCCAGGAGACGGAAGCCACGCACAAGGCCTACGGCCTCGACAACCCAAAAACCGAGTCCTATGGGAGGCGGTGCCTGATGGCACGCCGGCTGGTCGAACGCGGCGTCAGGTATATCCAGATCCTGATGCAGGGCCAACCCTGGGATACCCATCAGGAGAACGTCGCCAAGACAAGGGACTGCTGCCTGCAGACCGACCAGCCAGTCGGGGCCCTGCTGACCGACCTGGAACAACGAGGACTGCTCGATTCCACACTGGTCCTGTGGGGAGGAGAGTTTGGCAGGACACCGGCAGCAGAGCTTCGTGGTGATACAGCCAAGCGAGGAAACGAGGGCCGTGACCATCATCCCTACGGATTCAGTGTCTGGATGGCCGGCGGCGGAGTAAAGGGTGGCCAGACCTATGGAGCCACCGACGACTTCGGTTATCGGTCAGTCGAAAATCGCACCCAGATGGCAGATTACCATGCCACGATCCTGCACCTGCTTGGCCTGCAGCACGAGCAGCTTGCCTATGAACATAACGGGCGCAGCGAACGACTTACCGACGTCTACAAGGCACGGGTCATTCGGGAACTGATAAGCTGAGACTGGATCAGGGCTGCGGATCATGATGAAAAGCCCCCCCTTCATGCTTGCCTTCTCCCTGCTGTTCCTGCCGGCATCCCGGGCCCCCGCCCAGCAGCAGGAGGATCTCTACGAGCAGGTTCGCCGCGCGGCGGTTGAGGTCCTGGTCGACCGGCGACTGGCAGGCTGTGGATGCATTATTGATCCTGACGGACTTGTCTTAACTGCCGCCCACGTGGTCAAGAACGCCCGCACGCGGATCGAGGTCAACTCTCATACAACCGGCCGCGCGGACTGCACCCTGCTGGCGATCGATGCCGCCCATGACCTGGCACTGCTCAAGCTGCCCACTCGAGTTCGGGCCACGAACTGCCTGCGATTTGCAAGAAGGCCTCCGGCAGCCGGGGAAACGATTTTCCTTTACGGCTCCCCCCTGTTTCGCCACGATGTGATGGTCCCGGGCATGGCCGCACGTCAACAGGCGACATTTGAATTTGTCGACGGCGAGTACATCGAGGTTCTTCATGTGGCCGGCCTGGTCACACGGGGCTTCTCGGGCGGTCCATGGGTGAACCGCCGGGGTGAAATGGTGGGCGTCCAGTCATCAGCGATGGCCGTGGGAGATGCCTTCCAGGGACTCGCCTTCGCAAGCCCCCTGGAAGCAACTCGCCAGCTTGTCAAATCACGGCAATGGACCAGGCAGCCCACCCTGGGAGCCGGTATAGAGGAGATCTGGGAGCAGCCTCCTGGATACCTGGACAAAATCCCTGAAGAGACCACCGGCCTGGTCATCCGTGTGATCCACAAGGGAGGAGCCATAGCCGCCAGTGGCATCCAGGTCGGCTCGATTATCACAGCGATCGACAAGAAACCTGTCGAACGACGAGATGAGTTCCTGCGCACCTTGTGGCGACACAAGCCGGGAGAGACAATCGAACTTACCGTCTCGACAGCAGATGGCACGCAGGGGCGGACGGTTACCGTTCGGCTGCTCCGGCTTGGCCCGGACCCGGAGGCCCCTATCCCACAAGCCGTACTGAAACAAAAGAAAAGCCGATGAACCTGACCACTCGACGGCGATTCCTTGGCGGGCTGGCGGCCGCCAGCTGTGCCTCGGCGGCGGTCACATCCCGGGGAGCTGAAGTGAAACGGACGACCCATACCTACAAGACCGTGGGCGACCTTCCTGTCCGCCTGGATGTACACCGTCCGGCAGGAAACGAGACACTGCCGCTGATCGTCTGGATCCACGGGGGGGCACTGATCAACGGGCACCGGGCAGGCGTCTCCGGCAGAATCCTCCAGATGGCCATGCAGGGGGGGTATGCCCTGGCATCGATCGACTACCGCCTTGCCCCGGAGACACAACTACCAGACATCATCGAGGACGTGGAGGATGCCTTCACCTGGCTCGGCAAGAACAGCCTGGACCAGTTCGGTGCGAGCAGTGACCGCATTGCCGTCGCTGGCGGTTCCGCCGGAGGCTACCTGACCCTCACCGCGGGGTATCGAGTACGCCCCCGTCCCACCGTGCTGGTCTCGTTCTGGGGATACGGGGACCTGGTCGGTTCCTGGTATAGCACCCCCAGCCCACATCCTCGCCATCACCAGAGCACGATGAGCGAAGAGCAGGCGCGAGCGCAGGTTACAGGGATCCCAATTTCCGATTCGCGAGACCGGAAGGGCGACGGGGGCGCTTTCTACCAGTTCTGCCGGCAGACCGGTCGCTGGCCCCTGGAGGTGAGTGGCTGGGACCCGGTCCGGCAGCCGAGGAAGTTCTATCCCTACATGCCCGTCAAGAACGTGGACCGCCATTACCCTCCCACGATGCTGGTTCATGGGACCAACGACACCGATGTCCCCTACGAACAATCTGAATGGATGGCCCGCCAGTTTGAACGGCATGGGGTGGAATTTGAGTTTGCCAGCATTTCCGGAGGAGAACATGGACTCTCTGGCGGGGATCCGGCAGCGATCGACAAGGCGTACACCGACGCAATGGCATTTATTGACAGGCAGATGAATCGCTAGAACCTCCATTGCCTGCCGTTTCCTTTTCCAGCGTGACACGAGAGACAAAGCATGAACACCAGGATAAAAAGAGGCCGACGTTCAGCGGTGACCAGGTGTTCCCTGCTTGTTCTTTGTGGACTCCTCACCACGGGAAACACTTTTTTCCTGTCCGCACCTGCACTCCAGGCACAACCACGAGGCTCGGCACGTCCCAGGCTGATCTCCGTAGAGGATCTCCAGGAGGACGTCAAGAAAGCACGCAGCCTGCTCCAGGAGATGCATCCCGGCCTTCATCTTTACGTCGAACCCGGGGAGCTCGCCAGGCAATTCGAGGCCGTGACGGCATCGATTGACAGGCCCATGACCCCCGCCCAGTTCCTGGTAAAACTCGCGCCGCCGATCGAGGCGATCCGTTGCGGGCACACTTACCTGATGCCTCCGCCAGGCCAGGTAGAATCTGCCCAGCGACGCGGACGGCTATTCCCCTTGCCGATCCTCTTTATCGAGGGGGTGGCGGTGGTCGATCACAAGAAAGCGGCTCTTCCCCTCGGCGCCGAGATCCTCTCGATCAACGACATCTCGATGACCGATCTCGTCAAGCAACTACAGCCACTGGTCCCCTGTGACGGCTTTGTTTCCGGCTCCCGTCTTACCAACCTGGCGGTGGAGTTCGCGGATGTCTATGCCATAGCCCTGGGACAACCCCGGTCTTTTCGCATCCGTTACCGGCTCCATGGAAAAGAGGAACTGTTGACCCGCTCCCTGGACCCGGTCAACGGCCGTCGCCTGGACGAACTCAACGAAAAGCGTTTCTCCCACGGGGAAGAGAGCTTCCCGTTTGACTTCGCGCGTCCCCGCAAGGACACGGTCCTGTTGACCATTCACTCCCTCGACTTCGATGACTACCGGCGAGGCGACGGGATGTTCCGGCATTTCCTGAAACAAAGTTTTGCAGCGATCGACCGCGACCCCCGGGTCACCAACCTGGTCCTCGACCTGCGGCGGAATGATGGCGGTTACACGAATCATGAAATCCGCCTGCATTCCTACCTTGCCAGCAATCCATTCCATGAAATGCGGACAGCGGAAACCCGCACGGTCACAATCGCCGACAAGCATCTTCTCGACCCGGACTGGTATTCACGAGGGTTAACCCGTTACATGGAGCGGCGACTTGGCAAGGAGTTCCATCCGGCCGGGGAGGACCTTTTCACCGTCACCGACAACTTCAACCCGGTCCACCAACCCCATCGCAACCACTTCCAGGGCTCTCTTTACGTGCTGACCAGCGGTCGCACCCACTCGGCTGCCGCCTCGCTTTGCAGCATGCTCGACCGAGACGGGCCAACAATTTTTGTAGGGCAGGAAACCGGGGGAGTCCGGACCTCGTTTACCGCCGGCAACATCCTCGGGTACCTGCTCCCCAACACCCGCGTGCAACTGGCAATCCCGATCATCCAGTACCACTTCCTCCAGCAGCCCGGACAGGAAACCGGTCGCGGCGTGATCCCCCACCACCCGGTTACCAGGACCCGGGATGATTTTGTCAGCAACAGGGATCAAGCCCTGCAACGGGTCCTGCAACTGATCGACAAGCCTGAC